>NZ_CP021138.1:319667-639334 GCF_002162035.1 Sulfuriferula sp. AH1 | reverse complement strand
CTATCGCAAACGCCCGGCTAACCTGTACATAGCGTTGCGGTGATTCACTATCGTCATGCCCCGGCTCATGTTCCGGCGAGCCTATTTCAAACCATCCTGACGGGATCACCGCCATCTCCGGCGCTCTCGTTCCGCTCGCATGCATCGTATCGCTGAAATACACGGATAAACCGGCCTGCTGCGCGGCCATCTGCTGCGCAGCCCGAAGACTCGTGGCATCCATGTCATGCACAAACATTTCCGGCGTATCGCCACCTCTCGCCTGCACTACCGCATCCATTTGTTCACCTCGCATGAAACAAAAAAGACACCTCATACCGGTGTCTTTTTTTGTTGTTTAACCCACCGATCAGGCTGGCGTGTTGTAACGTGTCACACCTGCCATGATTTCTGCCTTGGCTTCTTCTACCCCGGTCCAGTCTTCGACCTTTACCCACTTTCCCGGTTCCAAATCTTTGTAATGTTCGAAAAAATGAGCGATTTGCGCCAGCGTCAATGTGGGCAGGTCATGTACGGATTTTACCGATTTATACAAACCACTCAGCTTTTCTACCGGCACCGCTACCAGCTTTGCGTCAAAGCCGGCTTCATCGCTCATTTTCAGCATGCCCAGGGTACGGCAGCGCACGACCACACCCGGCATGAGCGGGAATGGCGTGATTACCAGCACATCGACCGGATCGCCGTCTTCCGACAAGGTTTGCGGAATATAGCCGTAGTTGCAAGGGTAATGCATCGCAGTCGACATGAAACGGTCTACAAAAATCGCGCCGCTATCCTTATCCACCTCGTACTTGATGGGTGCCCCGTTCATCGGAATCTCGATCACCACATTAAAATCATTCGGTAAATCCTTGCCTGCCGGAACCTGATTCAAACTCATTTATATCGCCTCTACTGACTATCAAAAATAAAATTATACCCCAAGCACGCTTGTTTCCGACCGTTAACCGGCATCACCGTCCACATAAAACCAGCGCCCTGATTCCAGCACGAAGCGGCTCACCTCATGCAGGCGGTAAGCGCGTCCGGCGATCTTTTGCCGGGCGACGAACTCCACTGTCGCATGCGTCGCGTCCTGCGACTGATGGCCCAGAATCTTTAATCCCAGCCATTGCGGGCGCGGCGTCTCCTGGGCCAGACCCAGATGTGGGGGGCGTGTGGAAGGATGCCATGTCGCCAATAAATAAGCCTCGTCCTGCATGACGAACGCCGTATACCGCGACCGCATCAAGACTTCTGCAGCTGGCGCCGATTCGCCCGCCAGATAGCGCCCGCAACATGCTACCAACGCCAAACCCGAGCCACACGGACAAGCCGGCATGTCATGCCTCATTACTGAGCCTGCCGATCTATCGCCTGCCGTTGTGCCGCCGCATCACGCTGCATCTTGTCATCCAGCTGTCCGGCCTGTTCCAGCGCATGGCGCTGACTGTCGAACATCCTGTCCTGCGCCGGTTGCGACGCTTCCACTTTAGGCAGAGTCGGCGGCACCTTATGCGCATCACAGCCCGCCAATACCAGCAGCCATGCCAACATCATCAGAATACGCATCATCATTCCTCATCAGGGTTGAATGCCTAAACACATCCGATATCCTACCATACCCGACCAATACCGGTCGGGTATGACCTTGGCAGACTTTTCCATAATCCAACCAGAAATCCTGACCAGAAACGAAATGTCATGGCATAATACCTACAAGATAAACAGTCTTTGTCTCACATGACAAATCCTGTTTACGATCAAGGGGGGACGGAATCCTGGACGATAAATATCGCGCTGCGCATCATTCCCTATCCGCAAGCTTTTACCGAAGAAGGCGATAGCGAATTCCGATGCATCATAAACACCCTCACCTCGCCCACCCCAAATACCGCCCCGACATTGACGGTCTGCGCGCCGTAGCTATCCTTTCAGTCATTTCATTCCATGCATTCCCGGATATCATGCCCGGCGGATTCATCGGCGTAGATATATTCTTTGTCATTTCCGGCTTCCTGATTTCAACCATCATTTTTTCCAGCCTGGAACGCGATCGTTTTAGTCTGGTTGAATTTTACATTCGACGAATCAAGCGGATCGCGCCGGCATTAATACTGGTATTGCTTTCGAGTCTGGTTGCAGGGTGGTTTCTTCTTGTTGCAATTGAATTTGACCAGTTGGGCAAGCACACTCTGGGAGGCGTCGGGTTTGTCGAGAATCTCGTTCTCTGGCGAGAAAACGGATATTTCGACAACACCTCGGAAACCAAACCGCTGCTTCATCTATGGAGCCTTGCGATTGAAGAACAGTTCTATATCTTCTGGCCACTGCTCCTGGCCTTTGTCTGGAAACGCCAATGGAGCTTCCTCAAGCTTACGCTGCTGATCGCTGTTGTTTCTTTTGCAGCGAACATTTACTTGATGCAGCGCCATCCTACCGCAGCGTTCTACCTTCCTGTTTCCCGATTCTGGGAATTGATGACAGGCGGGATGCTGGCTTATGCCAATCTACATCGACCCCAGCTCATCGATAAATTCAGGAATGCCCAGTCAGCGCTTGGCTTTACGCTTATCCTGTCCGGGTTGCTCGTCCTGAATAAGGGACGGGATTTTCCGGGCTGGTGGGCACTGCTGCCAACACTGGGCGCATTCTTTATCATTTCAGCGGGGCCTGCCGCCTGGCTGAATCAAAAACTGTTATCCACCAAACCAATGGTCTGGATTGGCCTGATCAGCTATCCGCTTTACCTGTGGCATTGGCCACTGCTGTCTTATTTGAGAATCGTCGATGCCGAAGCCTTAAGATATGAAAAGCTTGGCGCCATTATCATCGCGATAGTGCTTGCCTGGCTGACTTACTGGTTTATTGAAAAGAAAATTCGTACCGCGAAAAACGCTTCTGTTACCGCGCTCATCCTTTTTCTCCTGCTATTGGCTACCGGCCTGCTAGGTGCCATGGTGTACATGCATCAAGGCTATCCGGAGCGGCCCATCAATAAACAATCAGGCATTCCTGCCACATTGGAATTATTCAAGGAATCCAGGGAATCAGACGGTAGTTGTGAAAAATTCAACCACGAGAAACCGGTAAAAGAAGAAGTTTGTTTATCAAACTCAGAAAATCCCCAGCTATTGTTTGTCGGAGATAGCCACGTGATGGCGTTATATTCCGCCATCTTTGCGAAACAATTTCCTGCGAATTCAATGTTGGTCGCAGCCCATGCATGCCCTCTGTATCCGAACCTGAGCTACACCCCCACATTCAGGCTTCCGCTTGCAAACAATTGCACCGAGGTATCTCAGCAAGCCCTGTCCATCGCCAAAAAATACAAATCGATCAAAACGGTGATTATGGCCAATTTATATAACTACTCGAACCATACCTATAATACGTACAGACTCAATGGCGCCAACCTCAGTCCCAATTCAGCGTTTATCATTGGCAATGGTTTCTTTATCCAGCAAATGCTGTCACTCGGAAAAAACGTGGTTTTGGTCGAGGACGTCCCCAAGCTGCACTTCGATCCGCTGCAATGCATTCAACGCGTTCCTTTTGTCACGCCGAACAACTGCGATAGCAGCAGAAAAGAAAACGATATCCAGCAACGGACTTACAAAGAAGATTTAAGCACATTAAAGGAAAAATATCCGCCTCTGCAAATATTTTATACGGAGGATACATTCTGTGATTCAGACATTTGCCTGGCTCGTCTGAACAATAAATGGCTCTACATTGATACTAACCACATAAGTATTTATGCATCCAATATACTGTTAAACAAAATGAAGCAAGACGGCTACCTAAAATAGCCAGGCCGCGCATAAAAGGCATATTGGCGTTTAGATTTGCCTGAGATGATCAGGACGTGTCAATGGTGCCGGTGTCTGCATCGTACTGGCTCCACAACCCGTATTTTTACTACACTTTCATTCTGTATTTAGAAAAAGAACCAACACAATGCGCCTGCTAGAATAAAAATAAATCAGTACGTCAATTTACCATCTTTCATGGGGTGAATTCGCAAAAATGCTAATCATAGAAATAGCCGCTTATGGGGTTTATTTCAATAATGCGTAAATACCCACTTATGGGGTTGTTTCGATAATCGTTAAAGCTCTTTCATGGGGTGATTTCAATAATCACAGAAAACTTCCCTTTTGGTAATGCTCTCGCATGCGCGCGAAACGCTCTGATTTTGTAACTTATTTATGAGCTGACTTGTCAATGCTCCCTCGCGCGCGGAACGTTCTGAGATTCACGCGCGCGCGTGTATTGCTCAATCCAATGCTCCCTCACGCGTGCGAAACGTTCCGAATCAAAGTGCAATCTCGCACCTTGTTCTAGTCACCGGCGAATTTTAATCAGCCTATTCATTTCAGCGGCTAACTGTGCGAATGGTGAAACGGTATCACGTCCAGTTAGTCGGGTATGTTCGGCTTCTGCATCGCGCAATGCTTTCCTGGCATCAGCAATGCGCTGTTTAGCACGTTCCAGTGACTTAGCGCGGTTCTGTGCTGATATTGCCTTACCTTGTGGTGTGCGTGCGCCTGAGGATGATTTCCAAGGCATCCAGCCGCGTATTAGTTCTGCCTGTTTTGCCCTTGCTTCGGGTGTCCAGTCTCTCGCCATGATATTAAACCCCAATAATAAAAGTTCGTTGTTTTCAAAAGTGCTGCGTTATTTGTTCACAATGCCAGCCTAAGCCGCGCCATGATTGAGTTTAAGTGTTCACATTGAAACGTTTGCCAATCCTTGCCATAGCGCCCGATAATAAATTAAAACGGCTCAGGCATACATTCACCCAAGCCGCGTTAGTTATTCGCCTATGACGCGTCTAATGCAGAATTGTCGTTAGTGCCAAGTTATACCTCCAATCGTTGCTGACTTGATAAATGGTGCGCTGGTAAATTTGCTGTTTTGTGCTGCCCAATATGCAAATTCGAGGGGGTCACGCGGTGTTGGCGCCACATTCGGTGCATTAATTTCAGGTGCATGTATATGGTGATATTCATAGTGTTCAGTTTCTGGGGGAGTCCAACCATCTAAAACACCCTCTACAAGTACAGTTTCTGGGTAAGCGGCTTTTTTCACTCCCCAGAATCTGTACTTGTGGAAGGCTTCACTCCCCCAGAAACTGAACCTACCCCTTTAATTTTTGGTAACGCATCCATCAGCAAATATGCGCCGTAATGGTAGGTTGCTCGGGTTATATCCAGCCCGATAAAATTGGTGATCTCAAGCCAGCTTAGTGCATATTTGCATGAGCCAGCATTAAAGCCACCTTGTCTGGTTTTGATGATTAGCTTACGGTCTATCAACTCGGCTAACGCTTTGGCAGAGGTTGCCTTGCTTTGCCATCCGCGCTTGCTTAGCCAAGTGTAAACACAGTGCAGGTGTCCGTTGTTAGCCTTAGCTCTGTTATGCTGCCGGGCGATCTCAAACAGCAACGCCTTTGCTGAAAAACTGCAACCCTGATAAGCAACACTATCAAGCAGCGCATGAGGGATTGCGCTGTACGATCCTTGAGTGTTTTCCGTAAATTTCTTTTTGGTGGCTCTGCTCATGCATCACCCCTAGGCTGTAGCACATACATTGCTACTTTGCGGTGAGTAATGCCGTCAGGTGTTTGGATTGATACCCGCACGGTGTCGATCTTGTGGCCAGCGTTTCGCAAGTCGTTGATACGTCCACCTGGGTGCATGATTCCATGCGTATGGCGTAGGTCAGCAGTTGATTGACGTCCTGTAAGCAAGGCAGCATAAGCTATTGCACATTGATTCTCTGCGCTGGTATCATGCGGATTGAGTTTGTTTTGTTTTCCTTCGTCGCCCTGTTCCCGCAGGGCTTCGTCGTTTCTGGGCTTCGCGTTGTATGTCATGGTTACGCCACCCTGCTTTGAGCAATACGGGCGTTAATCCATTCCTCTACGTCTGCGAGTACCCAAGCAACTGACATGCTGCCAAGGCGTACCGGCTTTGGGAAGTCATCATCAGCCATCAGCGCATAGATACGCGAACGGCTTAACGAGGTTATTTCTTCCACCTTGTTACGGCGGATTAATTGTTTAGGTGAATCTTGAATTTGCAAAGCCATGTTGTGAAACTCCTGATTAAATTAATACATCAGGAACAAATACGCGGCTTTACCTAGCGCGGTGAATTGCGCTATTTACGGGGCAATTTTGTGAATAAAAAATTAACAATGTGTTAATAAATTTACTTGCCATATTCTATCTTAAAGATATAAGATTCAACCCGTGGGTAAAACCACAAAACAATGCGACCAAGCAATTGTGTATCTGCTCCAAAAATCAGGGGTCTTGTTTACGCCATAAACAAGACCCCTGAACCAATAACCAAATCACAATCAACATATAGCGTCTTCCCTGCTATGCCGTAACTATATGCTGCGTTCCTCAGTTGTGATAATTATATTCAAATAATTATCAAACTCCGTTGCAATAAATAAAATATATTTTTTTAATCAATATAATCAATAGTTAATGTTGTCATTAACACATACGTGACATGTCACTTTCTGTTTTTCACTGCGCGAATCAACAAATCTTCTATAATTCCCTTTTGTGTCATGCGCATTTCATACCCGAGCAACTCTAGCGCTCGAGTGGCTTCCGCTGATAGCAACATGGACAATTGCAATGGGTGGCAAGATTCGAAGAGTTCCAGCTTACGTTTAGCCCTACTGGAACGTTGCCGCTCTGCTGCCGTCATAGGTTTTTTCTTTTCAACGTGCATATCGCCTGCCTCATTATCTAAATAACATCTACGCCCGCTTAATCGTTATAACATCCGCCCCATTTTTCAACCCAATCAAATAATCAGCCCACGATTGCATCATCTTTTTTCGCTCTGGTAGATACTGCGCCTTGTTATAAGCCGCTCTGACTTTGTTGGTTTCCTTATGCGCTAATTGCACCTCTATCGCATCAAAGTTATATCCCTGCTCATTTAATAACGTACTCGCCATTGATCTAAAACCGTGCCCTGTCTGCACTTTCTGTGTATCATAGCCCAGCGACTGCAAAGCCTTATTTATCGCGCCATCGCTCATGGGTCTATTTGCATTATGCGCCCCCGCGAAAACATACTTACCCATGCCCGTCAGTGGCTGCATTTCTCGGAATATCGCAATCGCTTGGGTAGCCAAAGGCACTATATGCTCGCGCCGTGCTTTCATCTTTTCCGCCGGGATTGTCCAAAGCGCCGCATCAAAATCAATCTCACACCATTCAGCATGGCGTAGCTCACCCGGGCGCACAAATACCAACGGGGCTAATGCTAACGCGCACCTAGTAACATGGCTGCCTCTGTATGTTTCAATTTTGCGTAGTAGCTCGCCTATGTCTTTAGGTTCAGTGATGGAGGCGAAATGCGTGCTTTGGATGGGCGTTAATGCGCCGCGCAAGTCAGCCGCCGGGTCACGTTCAGCCTTACCCGTAGCCACACCATAGCGAAATATGCGCCCGCACAATGCTAGAACGTCATGCGCCGTACTAATAACGCCGCGCGATTCCATACGCCGTATTACAGCCAGCAACTCCAAAGGGGTTATTTCATTCATTGGACGTTTACCAATCCACGGGAAAACATCCTTTTTGAGCCAGCCCATTATTTTGCTGCCATGCTTAGGGGTATTACCAACTGAAAACTTTGTAAACCATTCAATCGCCACAAATTCAAACAACAATTCTGTTTTGGTCACTTCGATTATCTGCGCCTCAACCACGACCGACTTTTTCGCTTTCTTGGTGACGATCTCGCTGGGGTCAGTGCCAGCGGCTAACAGCGCCTTGGCTTCGTCGCGTTTGATGCGGGCTTGGGATAAGGTAACGATTGGATAAGTGCCAAGTGCCAGCGTTTTCTGTTTGCCCTCGAAACGATAGGCCAGTTTCCATTCCTTGCCGCCGCCCAGCTTTTTCTTTTCATCGCTTGGATTGTCACGCTCCGGCTTAATCAACAGATACAAACCGCCGCTATCAGATAGCTTTTGTTGACTGTCCGTTGGTTTCACGTTCTTTATTTGAAGTTCGGTCAAAGCCATAACTTGCCTGCCTTTCGTGAATTTTGTTGGTTCTTTTTAAGTGAATTAAGCACAAATATAGCAAGAACCAACAAAAGAACCAACACATACAACAAGATTCTATGAGAGCGACTAGGAACGCTTAGGAATAAAAAAAGCCCGTAAACCTTGTATTTATTGGGTTTTACGGGCCTTTCAGGAATGCTTAAGAATATTTAAGACGTGTCAATGGTGCCCGGTGTCAGAATCGAACTGACGACTAAGCGTTACGAGTGCCTTGTTTTACCACTAGAACTAACCGGGCTGACAGCCAGACATTATAGCCTACGTCTTAATCGCCATCAACTCTCAACCGACTCCTCTCCGGTTTTGCCGGAGGTTTTCATCGAGCACACTGACTCAGTATAAAAATTTGTACTTTTATAAAAAATCTGCAACGATGTTTGAGTCCGTAATAGCGATTATCCGGCAGCGTTTTTCCAGATCGGCAACATTATGCCCAACGCCGTTACCCAGGCAACGCAAACAAATGAACAAGGATATGGTTTTGCCTGAATCGCAAACTTATCCCAGAATAAACGAGGCATCAAATTATGAAATCCGTACAGCAGGAAATCGACGAACGCACCAATCTGACCGGCTCCAACAAATTCGAATTGCTGCTGTTCACCCTGGGCACCAGCGCCAATAGCGATCGCGCCGAGTTGTTCGGCATCAATGTATTCAAGATCCGTGAAATCGTCGCGATGCCTGAAATCACTAGCGTTGCAGGTGCCCCGCCGAATATGCTGGGCGTCGTCAACCTGCGCGGGCAGATCATCTCCGTAATCGACTTGCCCGCCATCGCGGGATGCACACCTAAAACCGGTCTGAATATCATACTGGTGACGGAATTCGCGCGCAGCACACAAGCCTTTGCGGTGGAATCGGTAGAAGACATCGCCCGGCTGGACTGGGGCCAGGTACTCTCCGCCGAATCCAGTGCAGCGGGCGGCATGGTCACCAGCATTGCCCGGCTGGACGGCGACACCGACCACACCCGTCTGGTGCAAGTGCTGGATGTCGAGAGCATATTGCGCAACATGATGCCGTCAGACGAAGCTGAAGTGAATCCCGACACCCTGGGCCCGCAAATCACCCTGAAACCCGGCACGGTCATTCTCGCTGCCGATGATTCCGTCGTGGCACGCGCCTTGATCGAACAGGGGCTCGACGCGATGGGCGCGCCTTACATCATGACCAAGACCGGCAGGGAAGCCTGGGATCAGTTGCAGTCACTTGCCAGCGCAGCGGAGGCCGAAGGCAAAACCATACACGACAAGATCGCCCTGGTACTGACTGATCTGGAAATGCCGGAGATGGACGGTTTCACGCTCACCCGCAATATCAAGCAGGACACACGCTTCAAAGCCATTCCGGTGGTCATCCATTCATCGCTCACCGGGTCCGCCAACGAGGACCACGTCAAGAGCGTAGGCGCGGATGCCTACGTCGCCAAATTCGTCGCCGAGGAGCTGGCAGCCACGCTGCGCAAGGTACTGGCACAATAAAAGCCGCCATCACCGGCCCGCTTTTCAAACACAACACCTGCATCATTCAGCTCAAACGAACCGAATGATGCAGGTGTCTCAGCGATTATTTCGCAGCCTGAAACGCACCCGGCGGCAAAGTCGGCACAGTCGAGAAATTCTTCGGCAAGGTCCCGGTCAGACTGTTCAAAAAAGCCACGATTTCTTCGATATCCTTGCTGTCGAGCTTCTTGCCGAGCTGCACCTGACCCATGACGCGCACAGCTTCCGGCAATGTGGCGACCGAACCGTCATGGAAATAAGGCGCTGTCATCGCCACGTTGCGCAGGCTGGGCACCTTGAACACATACATGTCCGCCGGGTTCTTGGTCACATCGAATCTGCCGGTATCGATCTTCTTGCTGCCGGTCTCCTTCCAGTAATCCTCGACCAGACCGAATTTCTGATACATGCCGCCACCCACACCCACGCCGTTATGGCACGAAGCACAGCCGGTAGAGATGAATTTCTGCAGACCCGAAAGCGCAGCAGGCGATAGCGCCTTGATGTTGCCTTTCAGATAAGCATCGAACGGCGCAGGAGTCACCAGCGTGCGTTCATAAGCGCCGATCGCCTTGCCCCAGTTTTCTGCCGTGACCGGATTCTTGTCGTTGGGGAAAGCCTGCTTGAACATGGCCGGATAGCCTTGAATCGCTTCGATCTTCGCCATCGCGGTCGCAAAATCCGGCTGACCGAAGCTTGGCGGCCCGATCAGCGCCTTGGTTGCCTGATCTTCCACATTGATGCGGTCACCGCGCCAGTGCGCTGCAAATTCCTGCGCGGCATTCAGCACCGTTGGCGAATTGCGCGGATTGGCACGATCTTTCACACCGATAGGCAACGGAAGCGCATCGGTGCCGTACAACGCTGGCTGGTGGCAACGTGCGCAACTCACCGTGCCGTCGAGCGAAGGACGCGGATCGAAAAACAGCGCTCGCCCCAATGCCACCCGTTCCGGCGTGACCGGGAATTCCGCCGTGCCCATATTAGCGGGCAAGGGCTTGAACAGTGCCTGAGCCTGTTGCAATTCCGGGCTGGTGCCGGCGGCGATACTCATATCCGCACCCAATGCACCCGCCAGCAGACCCACGATACCAAACAGTATTCGGGATTTATTTCTATTCATTGCCATGTCTCCTCTCGATCAAAAAACATCTTCAGGCCCGCAATTGCCGGACCACCGCATCCACCGCCGCCAACTGGTGCGACAGCACCAATAACGGCGCACCCTGCTCGCCTGCCAGAGCGTGCCAATAACCGCGCAGCCAGTGCCCCCGGCCGGTCAGCGCCGGCACAGCCCCGCGGAATGCAAACACATGCACGTACCCCAGATTGTCCAGATAGCTATTCAAATGCCATGCGGCATAGCCGTCCACGGCGCAATCCTTGCAAAGCTGCAATACGCCGGGCAAGGACTTACCGAGCGCAAGCTGCACCGTCGCCATATCCGGCACCAGCACGCCACGCAGCCCGGATTCCTCATCCGCATGCGCAAAAGCCAGACGCACCAGCGCCGGCGTCGTCTCATAGGCGACGCCCATCCAGCCTGCCACACCAAGCGCTGCCAGCCCCGCAGCAGCCGCACCCGTGCGCAGGAACGCGCGCCGCGGCAGATGCGCAAGCTCGCCTTCGGGCGTCGGCAAATTGTTCAGGGTACGCCGCATGGCCGCATCGAAAGCGTCGTCATCTTCATATCGATTACTCATTACGATCCCTCTTCTTCCAGCAACTGCCGCAATGCGCGCCGTGCGCGGCTCAGTCGGCTCATGACAGTGCCAAGCGGAATATCCAGTGCCAGCGCCAGTTGCTCATAATTCATATCCGCCAGATAAAACGGCACCAGTATCTCCCTGTGCAACGGGTTGAGTGCCTGCAAGGCATTCAGCAAATCGATACGCAAATCCACCTGATTGAAACCGCCCGCAACGCCCTCGCAATGCGCATCGTCCCACGCATCCCATGGCTGACGCTCGCGCCAGACCCGCATCGCCTCCCGGCGCAGGATCTGATACAGCCACGCCTGCACCGCCACCCCGTCACGCAGCTGCCTGCGCGCCCGCCAGGCCAGCGCGAAAGTCTCCTGCACCAGATCCTGCGCTGCACTGCGCTCACCCGATAACGCCCAGGCGGCACGGTACAGGAACGACTGATGCAGCCTGACCCATTCGGAAAAGCGTGCTCTATCCCCGGTAAACATCGGTCGTTGTTTTCATGTACATGGAACTAAAGAGAGGGTTTGAAGCAGCATTATTCCACGATGCGTGAAATATTTTGAGATGCGCCTCACAGTCGGCGAAGAAACAGCCGGCAGTCAGGCTCCCCGGCTTTTGACCGCACCTGCCGCAAGGCGGGAGCGGGCGATGAAAGAAAATCTAATCAGGCTTCCTGCGACTCCAGCGTAAATGATACGCCCGCATCCTGCCCCAGCACCTTGGTCAGATAAGGCATTACCGTTTGCAGCGTGGCTTTCAGCGTCCACGGCGGATTGAGCACGAACATGCCGCTGCCGTGCATGCCGAAGCCATCCGCAGATGGCGTATTCACCGTCAGACTGACATTCAGCCAGCTTTTTGCCTGCAGCCGCTTGAGGCTCTCGGCGAAATGCTGCGACTCGTGACGTTGCAGCAACGGATACCATACCGCGTAGGTGCCGGTTTCAAAGCGCTTCAGCGCATCTTTCAACGCAGCCGGCACGCGCTGGTAATCCTGCTTTTCTTCGTAAGGCGGGTCGATCAGCACCAGCGCACGACGCGGTGCGGGCGGCAACAATGCCTTGAGCCCCGCAAAACCGTCGGCAGCTTCGATCTTGACACGGCGCCCGGCACTGGCAAAATTCTCGTGCAGCAACTTGCTATCGGTCGGGTGCAGCTCAAACAAGCGCAGCTGATCCTGCGGACGCAGCACCTGCATCGCCACCCACGGCGAACCGGGATAAATCCTGAACTCGCCGTCGGGATTCAATCCACGCACCAGTTCCACATATTCCGCCAGCGCCGCCGGCAGATCCTCGCGTTGCATCAGACGCGCGATACCGCTCAGGTATTCGGCATTTTTCACCGCATAACCCTGATCCAGCGCATACAGGCCAGCCCCGGCATGGGTATCGATCATCCAGTAAGGCTTGTCCTTCTGGTTGAGGTACTGCAGCAATTGCAGCTCGACAAAATGTTTCAATACGTCGGCATGATTACCGGCGTGAAAGGCGTGACGATAGCTCAGCATAATCTAATTAGGCTCTAGAATTGTTAATCAAAACTGCTCGCTGTCCAGCAGATAGCGCCATTTTCCCGGCTGCAAGCCGGCCATGGGCACGCGCCCGATGCGGATGCGCTTGATGGACTGCACCGTCAGCCCGACCTTCTCGCACATGCCCTTGATCTGCCCGGGCTGTACGCCCTTGAGCGCAAAGCGCAGCCGGGTTTCGTTCTGCCAGCTCACCTTGATCGGCGGCAGCGGCTTGCCGTTCCAGGTCAGGCCATGGTTGAGCAGCGCCAGGCCGTTGGGCGCCAGCTCGCCCGTCACTTCGACCACATACTCCTGCTCGACCTTGTCGGCGTCTTCGACCAGCTTGCGCACCACACGCCAATCCTGGCTGAACACCAGCAGGCCGCTGGCGCTGATGACCAGTGGCATGAGCATGCGCAAATCGCGCAGGTGGCGCTGCAGGGATGTCAGCTCCGATTTGTCGTCGGCGGCGCGATTGTCCGGGGTGATGAACTGCAGCAAGGGGTTGGCTTCGGCGCCATCCACGCTGGCATCGACCCCGATCGGCTTGTGCAGCAGGATGGTCACCGGCTCGGCCGTATCCAGAGCAGCATCGGACAATAATTCAACCTGCTGCTGCGGCTGCACGCGATAGCCGACGACCTCGACCACTTGACCGTCCACCTTGACCCAGCCGCCTTCAATATAGAGCTCGGCTTCGCGGCGCGAGCAGGGCAGCATTTCGGCAACACGTTTGGCGAGGCGTATGGATTCGGACATGATGGCAGTATTGAAAGCGGGGCGTTTATTGTAACCGCATGGGGCTGTACCCACATAGCCAATTTGCCAATCCCGGCCAAACCCGCAATAATCCCGTTCAATTCATCATGATATTTGCCCCATGCACACTTTTCTCTGGCACGACTACGAAACCTTTGGCATCAATACCCGCAGCGACCGTCCTGCGCAGTTCGCCGCGATCCGCACCGACGCCGAACTGAATGAAATCGGCGAACCGATCATGCTGTATTGCCGGCCTGCGCCGGATTACCTGCCCGACCCGCAATCCTGCCTGATTACCGGCATCACGCCGCAACTGTGCCTGGAACGCGGCGTCCCCGAACACGAATTCGCCAGCCGGATCGAGCAGGCATTCAGCCAGCCCGAGACCATAGGCGTCGGCTACAACACCATCCGCTTCGATGACGAAGTCACCCGCTTCCTGCTGTGGCGCAACCTGATCGACCCCTATGCCCGCGAATGGCAGAACGGCTGCGGGCGCTGGGACCTGCTCGACGTAGTGCGCGCCGCCTACGCATTGCGCCCGGAAGGCATCAACTGGCCGACCAACGGCGACGGCCGCATCAGCTTCCGCCTCGAACACCTCACCGCCGCCAACCACATCAGCCACGAAGCCGCGCACGACGCGCTGTCCGATGTGCGCGCCACCATCGCGCTGGCGCGCCTGATCCGCCAGCAGCAGCCGCGCCTGTTCGATTTCTGCCTGAAGCTGCACAAGAAGGATGCTGTCGCCGAGCAGATCAGCCTGCACGCACCGCGCCCGTTCCTGCACATTTCCGGCATGATCCCGGTCGAACGCGGCTGCGTGATGCTGGCCTGGCCGCTGGCGCAGCACCCGACCAACAAGAACGAAGTCATCGTCTGGGATCTGGCGTTCGATCCCGCCGAATTATTCACACTGGACGCCGCCACCATCCGCACTCGCATGTTCAGCAAGACCGAAGAACTCGCGGAAGGCGTCAGCCGCCTGCCGATCAAGACCATCCACCTCAACAAATCCCCCATCGTCATCAGCCAGCTGAAGACGCTAAGCGCCGAAATGGCTGAAAAATGGGGATCGACATGGCGCAAGCATTGCAATACGCGCAGCAACTGGGATTCGCATCGGACATGAGCGCGATCTGGGCGGACGTATTCCAGCGTCCCGCTAATGGCGCGCAGGACGTTGACGAAGATCTGTACAACGGCTTTATCGGCAATAACGACCGCCGCACGCTGACCCGCCTGCGCGGCCTGCCGCCGGACAGCCTGATGCAGGCGCGCCCGAACTTCGACGATCCGCGGCTGGAAGAGCTGCTGTTCCGCTACCGCGCCCGTAACTTCCCTGAATTATTGTCCGCAGCGGATGCTCGGCGCTGGCGCGGCCATTGTGCCGCCCGCCTGTTCGACGGTGCAGGCAATGCGCGTACGCTGGAACAGCTGTTCAACGCCATCGATGAACTGGCAGAGACGGCTGACGACAAAGATGAGGAAATACTCGCGGCATTGTACGATTACGCCGAAAGCATCGCCCCGGAACATCAGGACTAATGATTTTCAATCCGCACTAGATACATCATGACGACACCACGCAATTTTCGGATTTTTATGGGAATAGGCGGCGTACCTGAACACGACCGGCCGAGCGCCTATCTGTGGGAACGGCGCCTGCACTGGCTGATGGTGGCTGTCGCCTTGCTGACGCTGCCAGCCTTTTATCTGGAAGTCAGCGAGCAAAGCGGATTTTTCCGCCACCTCGGGCAATTGCTGGATCTGATCATCCTGATTGCGTTCATTGCCGAATTCGTCTGGATGCTCCACATGGTCGAGCAGAAATCGCTCTACATCCTGCATAACTGGCTGAACCTGCTGATAATCTTCGGCGCCGCCATCAGCCTGACCGGCATGGACGGCGAATGGCTACCACTGGCGCGGCTGTTCCGGCTGGCCTATGTCTCGCTGATGATCGCGCGCCTGCTCGGCTCGATACGCAATCTGTTCACCCCGGGCGCCACCCCTTATCTGCTGGGCTGGATGGTGGTGATCATGCTGCTCTCCGGCGGCGGCTTCTACTGGCTGGAGCCCACCGTGCACTCGTATTCCCAGGGCTTGTGGCTGGCATTCACCACCGGCGCCACCGTCGGCTATGGCGATATCGTCCCTACCACCGATGCCTCACGTTTATTCGCCGCCGCGATGGTAGTACTTGGCTTCGCCATGCTGTCAGTCGTCACCGCGAGTATTGCCGCATTTTTTATCGGCGAAGACGAGCGCAAAATGCGCGGCGAACTCCATCACGACATTCGTGAATTGCGCGAAGAAGTGCAAAAACTGCGCGCTGAATTGATGGCGCATCGCGAATACAACGGCAAACTCGATAAATCATGACTGAGCCCAACATTTGTACTTGCCAATAACCAGGATCAGCCGATGCTTTGCCCGCGATCCAGCACCCAGCACCGGGGATTATTCGTATACCCGACATGCTCGTAGTATGAGTTGGCGGCAGGCGCAGCAACCAGAATCAGTTTGCATTTCGGGCCCAGATTCTCTTGGGTGATGACTTGCAGTTTTTTGCCGATACCGCGTCTTTGATATTCCCTGTGCACCGCCAGATCGGAAAGGTAGCATGCGTAATGAAAGTCCGTCATTGAACGCGCAATACCTATCAGGGTTGCGCCATGCCAGGCGGTCACCATCAGGTTGCTATTCTTAACCATGCCTTCCATGCACTCGCGGTCTTCGATGGGCCTGCGTTCGCCCAGCGTCGATTCCCGCAGCAGCCCGATGAACTGATCCGCCGATACCGGCGCGTTGATTTTGTATTCGATGCTCATGGATTCTCTTCGGCAGCCAAGGTCTGATGGAATGATGGCCGGGCGATGTGACTACCGGTCAGGTTGCCATTCCTGATGGTACGGAATGGCTTTATCGTCCTGTAACCACGGAACATCATGCGCGCACCAGATGTGCACCACAGGCTTGACGCCCGGATCTTCATCGAGCGTTGCCACGCGCACAATGACGTGTGGCTGTGCAGAACGCTCGGCCACAAGATGCGTGCCGCAAACGGAACAGAAATGCCTGAATTTTCCCGGCGACGACTCAAAGGCCGCCAGTTTTTCCTGGCCTTTGACCCAGCGAAAACGTTCCCGCATGACACCGGCGGTCGACGCAAACGCGGCTGCATGAGCTTTGCGGCAAGTACGGCAATGGCAATGACTGATATGCATGTCCAATCGATCGACTTCATACTCAATGGCGCCACACAAACAACTGCCTTTCATATCTGTACCTTATGTAAAAGTCTCGCAGGCTATCGCAACCGCTGACGTAACCGCTCAAACCACAAGCAACATTCAAGTGTCACGTTACCTATTTCAACGTAACGTTTTCATGAAGGTTACCAAATCGGTCAAGTTCTGCCCAGCCGCATCGGCGACAACGCCGAGTTTTTTGGCGGAGAGATTCAGGCGATTGACCCAGAAAATCGTATAGCCGAACGATTTTGCACCGGCGGCAGCATCCCACCCGGCAAACGGCACAAATAGAATCTCCTCACGCTTTAACCCAGAGGAATCGATCACCATCCGGTAAGCGCGCAGGTCGGGTTTATACGTTTTTATCTGATCAGTGCTAAGCACATGTTCAAAGACGCCTTCCAATCCGGAGTTCTTGATGCCGGCATCAAGTATCTTCGGCGTTGCATCGGATAAAAACGCCAGCCTGATAGCCGCATCCTTAAGTAACTGCAATGCCGCCGTGACACTTCCGGAATCAAGACGTTACGTCTGGTTTACGGCGCAGCACGATAACGATTTATGTCACAATGCCATCCGTGTAAACACCCGTCAAGCGCCCCGAGCGCCGCGTTGCAACCTATCCCTGACCGCAAGCCAGGGTTGCGTATCAGGCGGTGCTTCGGCGAGCAGGTAGTCGAACCCTGCGCGGTCAAAGCGATGTAGCGTCGCATAGAGCACACGTGCATATTCGTCAGCGAATCCAGGCATGGGAAAGTACGCAAAACCGCCGCCGCTGATATCGCTCCCACTCGCGTCGCCCAGGCCCAGCACAATCACTTTACGGCCTTGCGCGGAGAGCTGATGCACCCTCTGCCATAACGCATCGGCAGGATGCAGTTCTAGCGGCGTTGCTGGCGCATAGTGCGCGGACAGCGCACCGGGGGCACGTACTTCCCGCCCGGTCGCCTGAGTCGACGTTATTTTCTGCTGAAGCACGTCTTCAATGGCTGCAACGGAAAGACCGCCGGGCCGTAACAGCACCGCCTTGCCGTGTGCCAGGCTGACGATGGTGGATTCCACGCCGACCCGGCATGTTCCGCCATCCAGAACAATGCCGACCTGGGCACCCAACTCGTCGCGCACGTGTTGCGCCGTGGTTGGACTCACCCGCCCGAAACGGTTGGCCGAGGGGGCCGCAACCCCGCCTCCAAACGCATGCAGCAAAGCGGCTGCGACCGGGTGGTCGGGCACACGCAGGCCCACGGTATCCTGGCCGCCGGTGACCTCGTTTAGGACCTGATCATGGCGGCGCAGGATCAGAGTCAGTGGCCCCGGCCAGAATGCTGCTGCCAGCCGCCACGCCGCGTCAGGTATGTCTTGTGCCCATTCGGACAGATTGGAAGCATCGGCAATGTGAACGATGAGCGGGTGATCGGCTGGCCGCCCCTTGGCCTCGAACACCCGGTGCAGCGCCAGCGGGTTGGCGGCATCCGCTCCCAGCCCGTAAACCGTCTCGGTGGGGAAAGCCACTGTGCCGCCAGCGCGGAGCAGTTCGGCGGCGCTATGAATAGCGTCCTGCCCAACCATATCAACCATCATTGAATTGGCTTGCTGAAAACAGCTTTCACACTTCCTGCCGCGCCGCCAGTCACCGCTTCTCCGATGTCGCCTACCAAATTTGTGAGGGTGGGGGTGGGCTTCCGCAGCCGGCACTGCAACAGCACTTCCGCCGCGCGGCCGCCACCGCCCCACACCCTGATGCAGCGTTCCACTTCGAGACGAACCGCAGCGCGCACTCCTTCCATGGTAGCGGCATAACCTTCGACCCCAGCCAATGCATTCTCCCGGATACGTCGCGCGGCGACATCGAACAGCACCGAGCTGTAGTTGATTTTAGTCGCGCCGAAACTGATCATGCGCCGCAACTGGTCGTCGGTGAAACCCGCACTGCCGTGGATACCGAGAGGAATACCCACGGCCTGATTTATTTTCGAAAGCCGGGTAAAGTCATACTTGTTACCACCGCTATTCATGCGGTTGACCGATACTGCCAGACAACCCACGCCGGTACGCTCAACGTAATATTTGGCTTCGGACGGAGACGTCGAACCGTTGACCACAGACTCTGCCGCATCATTGGCCTCCCCGCTCTCTAGCTGACCCACTTGCCCGACCACCAAAACACCCTGGGTAGCCGCCAACTCAACGACTTTTTGAGTCAGCTTCACATTATCGGGCAGCGAATGTGAGGAAGCGTTGAACACGACTCCGTCGCAACCCATGCTGATCGCTGCAGCAGCTGCCTGCGGGTTGTCTTCCACCTCGATCTGGAATGCCACGGGAATCGAGGCGCGCTGCCCCATTTCGACCACCGCACGCGCCAGGGATTCGATGCTGTCAGTTCCCGGATAAGATTTGGAGACACTCAGAATAATCGGAGCGCGCATACCTTCGGCAGCCGCAACCACACCTTCCAAAATATCCCAGCCAGCCACGCCGAACGCGCCCACCGCGTATCCGTGATGATAGGCGTGGTGCAACATATCTGTCATATTCACCAAGGGCATGCTGTTACCTCCTTCCAAGTTCTGACAGCCCGACTTGCAACAGCGCGGGGGATGGAGATTCCCTCCGAACGGCAAATGAGAGACGTCCACCGTGACGCCGTTGCAATCCGAGCGGATCACCCGCGCTGCCGATTCCAGGCGGGCGCCATGATCCGGATAAATAACCGCGGGGACGCCTGGGCGACGCGCGGCCACCTTCACTCGCACCCGGTTGCCGGAACTGTGCGGCATCTGTTTCATCGCGTGAGTCCCATGTACAGGAGCGGCAACTTTTCGGGCAGTTTTTGCACGTGGTCCACCACCATGTAGTTCTTGGCGCCAAAGATACGCGACACGTACTGGTCGGCTCGCGGGTCAAGACTCAGGCAATAAGTGGCGATGCCATTGCGCGTCAATTCTTCCACCGCTTTTTTGGCGTCAAAACGCAGGTATTGAGGATCGCGCACATCATTGTCAGCGGGTTCACCGTCGGTAATCACCAGCAGCAACTTTTTATTGCTGGGCTGGCGCTTCAGGATCGAACCGGCATGGCGCATCGCAGCACCCATACGGGTAGAAAGCTGCCCGCTCATGCCTGCCAGGCGGGATTTGGCCTGATCGTTGTAGGGCATGCCGAAATCCTTGTAGCGGAAATACTCCACATCGTGACGGCCGTTGGAATCGAAACCGTGGATCGCAAAGGGATCGCCGATCTTGTTGAGGGCATCGGCCAGCAGCACCGTGGCTTCGCGCGCCAGTTGCAGCACTGTGCTATCCGAACCCAGCACCGTGTCATTGGTGGATTCAGACAGGTCGATCAGCAGTAGCACCGACAGATCGCGCACCTTGCGCACATTGCGCATCATGATGCGCGGGTCGGGCTGCTCGCCCATGCGCATCTCGATCATGGCGCGCACCGCGGCGTTGAGGTCGATCTCGTCGCCGTCCTCCTGCTTGCGCAGGCGCTGCACGCCCTGCGGCTGCATGGCTTCGATCAGGTACTTGAGCCGGCCCACGATCGGCTTGTGCTTGACCACAATGTCATCAATGACTTCCACGTCGCCGGACTTGGGGCGCTTTTCCAGCACCGTGCACCAGTCCGGGCGGTCCAGCTGCATCTGGTAATCCCACTCCGGGTAATGGTAGGGATCCGGCGGCGGCTCACGGCCTTCCTGCTCGTTCAGGCTGGTGGTTTCCTCATCACGAAAAAACTCGGTGGCCAGCACCCAGATTTCATTGGCGTCGTCGCCCGCACCAGGTACATCGATGGCGTTGATCATTTCCATCACGCTGACGTATTTGCGGATTTGCTTGGGATTGCTGCCGGCAATCACCTCTACGGTTTCGCGGACATCCTCGAATTCCCACATGTAACGGTTGTCATCCCGGTACGGAATATCGACCACATCGTTCGATTTACTGTAGCTGACTCCTAGCGCCTGCATTTCATCCGCCAGGCGCAGGCCGATATCACGCACCCATACGGTGGGTTCAGGCTGACCCTGCTGCTCGTCAAACAGACGGCGGCCCAGCGTCACCCAGGGATGATCGTCGCGGTAATCCTTATCCAACAGTACACGCGCCAGCCGCGCCATCAACGCTGCGGCGGTGTCGCCGGATTGCGGCGTGGCTGTATGCAAAGGGATCCATATCTGTTGAAGACCCGGAAACTGCGCCAGCGCCAGCCCTTCCACGCGCGCATCCTCGATCAGCCCTATCAGCTCCATCTGCAGCAGGTTCAACCCGGCGCTGTCAAACTGGTTAACGGTATAAACCTGATGGCAAGCCGCGTGGGCGGCGCTGGCGCGGTACAGCTCGATGCCGGGGATGCGCATTCCCTCGCCCGAGGGCGAATTAAACACAAAATCATCGTAAGCATCGGGCAAATGGATGATGTAACCCTCGATCGAGGGGCGGTAGCCTTCGCGCTGTTCGAAGTCGCCGCTGGTTGGGCGCATAAAGAAGTCGCGTCCCCACAAGGCGCGCAAGTACATGCCGATGCGACGCTGCACGTCAATGAACAGGGTGCCCTTGCGTTCCTTTTGCAGCACACCGATGGATTCAGGGCTTTCCAGACTGAAATACTTGAGCTGCCCGTCGAAATTGGTCTTGTGCGCCTGCGCGCCCCACAGCGCCCAGCGCCGCAATCCGCCCAATGTCAACTGGCCCAGCAGCGTGCTCAGATGATCCAGCATCGGACGCACCCCGCGCGGCGCTTGTGCCAGCAGGGTATCGAGCAAATGCAGGTAGCCCCGGAATAGATCTGCGTCGCCCAGACGCGAAGCCGCTACCGGGCTGGTGGAAAATATCGAAGCGATAACCGTGGCGCTGGTCTTGGAATACATCTTGATTGCCGCGGCGAGCAGGTCGCTCACCGCATCCTCACCCAGTTCGCGCGCGACGGCAGGTGCGTTCTGGATAAACGACACCACAAGATCGGTGCCACGCCCCAGCGATTTCAGCCCGGTCGCACCTTGCAGGTAATAGCTCTCAAGCCCACGCGGACTGAACACCCGCGCAGCTTCGCCCCAGGAAGCGCGCAGCACTTCGCCCGCGTGCTCCCCGAGCTCGTCCAATATGTCTTGATACTTTTCGAGTTCAACCGCCATGTTCTTGCTCCGGAGGGTAGGTTGTGGCTTGGTATCTTCCGGGCGTAATGAGCCAGACGCAGCACGCCAGCTGACTTATTGCCCAGACCCGGTGGATGACGCCTGCGGCTAAATCCACCCTGCGCGATACGACTGTTAAAAGAACGTGCTCACCGCCGCATCAAGCGCATCGCGCATGTCGGGGTCGTCAGTGATCGGACGCACCAACGCCATGCGGCAGGCCGCCATGGAATCGACGTTCTTGGCGATGAGGCTGCCTGCGTAGATCAGCATGCGGGTGGAGATACCTTCGTCAAGGCCGTGCCCTTTAAGATTGCGGGCCCGCTCGGCGATGGATACCAGTTTACCGGCCACTTCCGCCGTCACACCGGTTTCATGGGCGACGATCTCGGTCTCGATTTCATGCGCCGGGTAATTGAAGTCCAGTGCGCCAAAGCGCTGCTTGGTGGACTGTTTCAGGTCCTTCATCAACGACTGGTAGCCAGGATTATAGGAAATCACCAATTGAAAATCAGGATGCGCCTGGATCAGTTCGCCTTTTTTCTCCAGCGGCAGCACGCGGCGGTTATCGGTCAGCGGGTGGATCACCACGGTGGTGTCCTGACGCGCTTCGACCACTTCGTCCAGGTAGCAAATCGCGCCATGACGCGCGGCGATGGCCAGAGGGCCATCCTGCCAGCGGGTGCCGCTGGCATCCAGCAAAAAGCGGCCAACCAGATCCGATGCCGTCATATCTTCGTTACACGCCACGGTAATCAACGGCCTGTTGAGTTTCCACGCCATGTATTCAACAAAACGGGATTTACCGCAACCGGTGGGGCCTTTCAGCATCATCGGCATACGCACTGAGTAAGCGGCTTCGTACAGCTCGACTTCGTCGGCCACATTGCGGTAGTAAGGTTCTTTCTCGATACGATATTGATTAATCACGTCATTCATGACTATTCCTTTAACGGGTAGCACAGGACAGGCATCACGCCGGACGCCACGCTACTACTGCCGCACATCACGGCGGCAAAATAAAATACGCTACAAACCTGTCCGGCGTTACCGGCGGCGTTTTACGCCGAGCCAGCGCTTAGTCCGGCCAGACGCGATCCGGATGCTGCATGCCCGATTCGCCAGCCTTGGCAGGTGCGAGCTTGGCCGCTACAGGCTTGACTGTGGCAGGGGGCAGCGCCGCCTTGACGGCCGCTGCAACCGGGGCATTGTCCGCCGCTGCAATGGACGACGTGCCATTCTGCTGGGCTTTGACTTGGCGCACGCCTCGAGCAAGTTTTGATCCAACATTTTTCACAGACATAAGACCTCCTCGATAATTGCTTCAATATCTGCCACGGCCTGCTGGCCGCGTTTACCCACACCGTACACGCTCATGCCTTCTACGGCGGCAGTACGATATGCCGCGCGCCGCTGCATGCCGGAAATCAGCACGGGCACATCAAACTCAGCGACCGCTTCGCGCATGTCACGCGACAAGGCGTTGCGCGATTCGAGCTGATTGAGCACCAGACAGGCGCGCAAATTTGAATTGTTTCGTTGCGCTTCCTTGACCGCAACAGCCATATCCACGCTGGCCCACAAGTCTATCGGCGATGGCAGCACAGGGATCAACACCAGGTGCGCCGCGCGCATGATGGCGGCTACCGTTTCACCCTGTACTGTAGGCGGGCAATCCACCACCACATAGCGATGACTGCGTGCCAGATCGGCAAGCACGGCAGTCGGGTTGCCGCCCAACCGGGTGACCTCCGGCAAACCGGAGTTACCGCCGTCCATGGCCACCCATTGAGTGATCGAACGTTGCGGATCGGCATCGACCAGATGGGTAGAACCGCGCAATGCCAGGCCCGCCGACAGGTTCAGTGCCAGTGTGGTTTTACCGGTCCCGCCCTTCTGGTTGATCACTGCAATGATACGGTTGGTCATGGTCATCCCATCCATTGATTTTCTGCCAGTAATGACGCGTAGCGCTTGTTTGAGCCGACGCGATCAAACGTCCGCTAGTGCTGACGCCAGCGCGTGCATGTCGCTGATAAAACTGGAGTTACGTTCGCGCAACACGGCCTGCCCCTCGCCATCAATACTCACGTTGGCGTAGGTTTTGCCAAAATTTATATTGGGGTAGTAATCCTCGCGTTTGGACAAATCCGCTAGCTGATCCAGAAACCGTCGAGTCTCAGCATAGCTGGCAAAATCAAAACGCTGATTCAAGGCCGCAACCGGCTTCTGACCCGCCGCAGCGTCAGCATTGATAATCTTTGCATCACTCATCGCATCACTCCTGTATGAATTTCCGTCAGCATACGATCCAGCTCACCCAGGTGGCCCAGCTCGTCTTGCAAAATATCCGCGAGCAGCGCCTGTGTCTCGCTATCACGTATCCGCGCACAATAATGTGCCGCTTCTTCGTATAAACGAATCGCCTCGATTTCCAGCATGCGGTCAATCTGCAACATCTCTTCCACGCTACGGCCGGTCCGCGCCGGCGGCAGCTGCGTGGCATTGGAAGGGATGCCCAGCACCAGCATCCTGGCCATCAAACGTTCGGCATGCACCAGCTCTTCGTTCACATCCGTACGCAGACGCGCGCTCAAGTCAGTCATTCCCCACAAGCCGGCAAGTTTGGCCTGCATCAAATACTGTTGCACTGCCCCCAGCTCGTGACTGAGGGCGCGTGACAGATATCCGCTTAAACGTGGGTCGGACTGCATGGACAACCTCCACTCAACTTAATCGCCAGTTTCAGCTGATGTTGCCGTCATTGCCGGTGATACTGGCATCGGGGGTGCTCGGCAGGATGTTTTCCACTTCGGAATGCACGCGGGCGATGATGTGCGCAGCCACCAGGCCGTCACCCACACGCTCACACGCATCCGCACCCGCACGCACCGCTGCGTTTACCGCGCCTGTTTCGCCGCGAACCAGTACGGTCACATAGCCGCCGCCGACAAACTGACGACCTACCAGACGCACTTCCGCCGCCTTGGTCATCGCGTCTGCTGCTTCAATCGCGGGTACCAGACCGCGCGTCTCGATCATGCCTAATGCTATTCCGCTTACGTTTGCCATTTTTAAATACTCCTTATCAGATTCAATTGATTTCAGACCTGCTTATTGCCCGATTATTCGGAGACGTGAGGCAGGATGTTTTCCACTTCGGAATGCACGCGGGCGATGATGTGCGCAGCCACCAGGCCGTCACCCACACGCTCGCACGCATCCGCACCCGCACGCACCGCTGCGTTTACCGCGCCTGTTTCGCCGCGAACCAGTACGGTCACGTAGCCGCCGCCGACAAACTGACGACCTACCAGACGCACTTCCGCCGCCTTGGTCATCGCATCTGCCGCTTCAATCGCGGGTACCAGACCGCGCGTCTCGATCATGCCTAATGCTATTCCGCTTACGTTTGCCATTTTAAATACCCCTCCTCAGATTCAGTTGATTTCAGACCTGCTTATTGCCCGATTACTCGGAGACGTGAGGCAGGATGTTTTCCACTTCGGAATGCACGCGGGCGATGATGTGCGCAGCCACCAGGCCGTCACCCACACGCTCGCACGCATCCGCACCCGCACGCACCGCTGCGTTTACCGCGCCTGTTTCGCCGCGAACCAGTACGGTCACGTAGCCGCCGCCGACAAACTGACGACCTACCAGACGCACTTCCGCCGCCTTGGTCATCGCATCTGCCGCTTCAATCGCGGGTACCAGACCGCGTGTCTCTATCATCCCTAATGCTATTCCAGTTACGCTTGCCATTTTTAAGTACTCCTTTTAAATTAAAAAAACTTGCTCATTTGCCGTCGCCGGTATCCCATGCATCAATAATTCCGCAGATGGTCAAATCAACCAATGTCGCCTTGTTACCTGTTGCAATGCGTGCTGCCGAACCACCTACTGTAATTACCCATTTCCCTGGCGGCACTCCCACCGGATCACACGCCACGCTGATCTTGCCCTGTGTGTCTTCCAGCACCCTCAGCGATGCGTTCTGCAGCCCAGGTACACGCCGTGTTGCCACCAGGTCTGATACCACGCGCATGATTTCCATATCAGCCTTCCGACCAGTGATCAATGATGCCGATGATGGTCAAATCACTGGGAAACTCTTTGCTGCCCGCAGCTTCGCGCGCAGCAGAGGAACCCACGCATATCACCCAGTCACCGGGTATGCAGCCCACCGCATCCACTGCAACCTGACGCGGACCGCCTACCTTTTCCCGCACCACCAGCAATGGACGGTGCCCCAGATCCTTAATTCGGTTGGTCGAAACCAGCGTTTTTTCCACCTGACAAATCTTCATCGCCCGCTCCTAAACCGATTTATGTCGCATCCGCTTCAACCAGCTCAACCGGGCTACCCGGACGTTTATCCTGTACCGTCATGCCACACACCAGCAGGCCCTTTTGCACCAGCTCGGTGTAACGTGCCTCGATTGCGCCCTTGACGCGCTGACAACGTTCTACCGTGCGCTCACGGCAAC
This sequence comes from Sulfuriferula sp. AH1, assembly GCF_002162035.1. NCBI lineage: Bacteria > Pseudomonadati > Pseudomonadota > Betaproteobacteria > Nitrosomonadales > Sulfuricellaceae > Sulfuriferula > Sulfuriferula sp. AH1. Next base: position 612,870 of record NZ_CP021138.1, on the reverse strand, counting down.
CCGGCACGCGGCTGTCATAACGGAAGTGAATCGCCACCGGCACCGGCAAGCCATGACTGGCGTTGAGCTTCCTGAAAATTTTAATACCCACATCCATATCCGGCGCACCTTCTTCCACTGTATGCAGGTGGGCAAAGTAGGCCAGATTGCGCAACTGAAATTCTTCAAAACCCTCGCCGACACTGATAAAACGCTCGGCATGGCCAATGTCGGCATAACGCCCGCCCCAGTTGCTGCATACGTATTCAATCTGGGACAGATTGTTAATCAGTAACGTGGCAATAAGCCGGCGCATGCCTTCATGCGGCTCGCCATGTCCCCCACCCCAGCCAGTGCTGCTGCTGGCTGCCTGTATCGCCTGGTATACCTTGAGCCGTGCGGTACTGGCATCAGCATTCACGCTGGCGCGGTAGAGTTCGATGTTGTCCACATGCCGGTGCAGACTCATTTCTCCGGCGGCGTCGGGGACGTGCACCTTGATCGCGTCGGTGTCGGTATCCACACCTATCAACAAGGTATCCACCGATGCGCCACAGCAAAAGCTATTTTCTATCGCCTGACGGAACTCGCTCAGGCGTTTCAGTCCGGCCTCCGCAGCCGCCGTCACGTTGCTGCAATGTGCGGCGCAACCTTCGTGAGTCGGGTCCGAGCTGCTCCAGTGATATACCGCCACTTTCAGGTAGCGCGTACCCGCATCCGCAGTCACCGGACGGCCTTCGCGGAAGCGCATCAGCTCGGTTTCGATCCAGCGTTTTACGTTGGCATCCACATCGAACATCGCGCCAGCGTAGGCCTTGCGACTGCGAACCGCACCATCCGGCAAACGCAGGATATAGCGCACCAGGCCCTTCAGACGGCCATCCGAACAGGGTGAAATATCCACCGCGTGGTAGCCGCTATCGAGAAAGAACGCGACGGCTTCGTCCGTAGCCTGATGCGGGTTGTTCATTTTCGCCCGCTCTGCCATAAGGCGTAACGTGCGCATGACACACGCACCATACAACGCACGCATATCCAGATCAGCAATCCAGGCATCCGCCAGAATCCGCTCGGGCAACTCGAAACCGAGCTGTTCACGCGCAATGGTCTGCGCGCGCTCGGAAAAATCAGTTTCGTGCTGCAGGCCTGCGATGCGTTTCAGTACGGGCACGATGGCATCAAAAGCACCTTTTACAGCCAGCTCATGTGCTAGCAGACGCTGATTCTCCGCTTCGTTAGTCAGCGGGTGACGGCATGGCCGTCCAGTATCTGTAGCGCAAGCCGGGTTAGGCATCACCTCGGCATCGAGCGCGAATACCGCCGGCCGGGGGCGCACCTGCAGCGCACCAGCAGGCGTGCCCAGCCCATAGGGCGGACGACTTACTGGCGGTTGCGGGCTGATGTTGCGTCCCGGACGGTTTCTCGTATTCATTACACTCTCCGATTAGTTACTGTTTACTCAAATACTGCGTTCACATTAACCGCGTGCGCCGCCAGAGTAGGTTATGGCAGAACCTTTGCTATCGTTACCGCTGCTGCCAGTGATCCGGCTCAGCGGCAATTCCGGCCGCTCACGGTCTTTCAACTGTGAAGCGCCTACCATCACGCTGCGCTGGTCACCACGGATAGTGGGATTGCGGCGCGTCGAGCTGCCTTCGGTTCCTGTCACACTTTCATTACGCCGCCACGCAGCGCCGGTAATTGCAAAACCGCCTTCGCGACCGTCGCCAGTCAAGCGGCTCCGCATCTCATCGACCGCGGGAACCGGCTCCATCGCTACCTGTGACGCACCTTCCTGATAACGGAATTCCGGTGTACCGGATACCAGGCCCGCGGCCATATTAATCGGCCCGGTGATACGCCCGACTGCGCCGTAAGCAGTGCCAGTGATACGATTCAAGCTACTGCCCTGCGCACTGCGAGCCGGAGTAGCAACGCTAAAATCCCCTTGTACCCTTTGCATCTGCGGAGCAATTTCTACCTCCCGCGGTGCATCAAGCGGGCTGCGGCTGAGCGGATGCGGGTTGTTATTGACGCCGCGCTGCGAAACACGCTGATGCATCCCGGAATAAGGCGTACCGCTCAGCATCTGATTTTCACCGCGTGCCGCACCGGTCACCTTGCCACCCGATCCGGCGTAATCGCCGCGCAATGCAAGACCCGCCCGTGCGCCACGACTGCTTATCAATGCACGCGAAGCAGCCTGACGCTCGGCATCACAAAATGCCACGTACTGGTCCTGGCCTATGTATTCGGTGCCGGAAATCTGCTGGCAGCTGCCGTATTCATCGCCAGTCACTTTAGGGCTGTGTTCCACTGCGGTACCGGATACCTGTTGTCCGCGCCAGGTACGCATCACACCGACTTTTTCCGGCGCAAGCATTGGCTCACGGTTGCATGCCTGATACTGGGCAAGGCCACTGGATTCGGTGCCGGTCACGCCTGCACAAGCACCACGCTCACCGCCAGTCACCTGGCTGCCGGGTGCAACATCGGTACCGGTCACGTTGCGGTTCATCACCGTGCTCATCAGGCTCACCTTATGCGGCGCACCGCTGCCATTACGACACACGCTTGCAGACTGATCCTGAGCATACTGGCTGCCGGTGAGCTTGCTGTTGCAAGCGCCGGATTCATCGCCCGTCACTTTCACGCTGCGCGTCTCTTCAGTACCGCTCACAGTCAAACCTGCCCGAGTAACGGCCAGCCCTACCTTGGCGGGCGCAAGCGCCGGCTTGGCGGCACAGAACGACTCAAACTTGTCTGCGCTCAAATATTCGGTACCTGTCACCACCTTGCATGCACCTGATTCACCGCCTGTCATTTTCACGCTCAGGTCAACATCGACGCCGCTTACACGCTGGCCCCGGCTGGTATTGCTGACACTTACCTTGGCAGGCGCGGCTGGCGGTGTGGACGTGCACAGTGTTTTGTACTGTTCGGCACCGATATATTCAGTGCCGGTAATCGCGCGGCAACTGCCTGTTTCAACCCCGGTAACCTTGCTGCTGCGCTCGACCTGGGTACCGCTCACCGGCGTGCCGCTCAATGTGGTGCCGATCTCGACTTTGACCGGAGCCAGCCGTGAGCGCACGCGCCCTGTAGGACGGCATGCCGGATCATTGCCGCGACCGTTCTCGCACAATTCCGCCCGGCGCGCTTGTGCAGCCGCACGACCGGTCAGACCGGATGTTGCAGCAATCTTCATTTTCGAAAATTTCGCAGCCATCTTGCCTTGACTGGAGAGCGCACGCCGGCGCTCCTGGCACAATTGACGCACTGCCGAGGCGATCGGACCGGACACAGCCATCGGCTCGTCGTCCACAATCGCACATACGGCTTCAATTGCCTGATCGTATTCAGCTGCTTCTGTCTTATCTTTGCCGCCTTTGCAACCACAACCGCAATCCGCAGACGATTCAACCGTCTGTGTTGGCGCAGGCGTGACTGCCGCCGGAGCCGGGCTGGCTGCCCGCGACGCGGCCGTCCTGGTTTGCCCTAATGCTGTTTTTCCGCCTTGCGATAACGCCTCGCGCCGCGCTCTTGAGAGCGATTTTCCCGAGGCGCTCGCGGGTACAGAACCTGTTGCTGCTACCGGAGCCGCTGGTGCCGGCGCTGCTGATGCAATCTGCACCGAACTTGCCCGTTCCGGGGCTGTTGCCGCCGTTGTCGCCACTGCGGGCCTAGCCGCCGGACGTGCTGGCTGGGATGCTTTCGTCCCCAGTGCAGCGCGGCCGTTCTGGGACAGCGCACGACGTCTCTCCAGCGCTGCGGCACGTGCCGAGCGCGGAGTTGCCGTATTGTTTGCCATAGCGTCGCTCATGTTTTTATCCTTCCATATTCAACGGACCCTCGCACGGGTCACTTGCTGCAAGGGTCATCTGCTGGATAGTCTGTTTCAAACCTACCTGGCAAATCTACTTAGCGCCCGCGGAACACCACGAAGGAGCTACCCTGACTTTGGGAGTAGTTGTCGTAACCGATCAGACGCACGTGATGGTTCGGGTGCGCACGGTGACATGCTTCCAGTTCAGAGATAACCGTATCTACCGACTGCTCACCGAACATGGGCAGCTTCCACATGTACCAGAAGTAAGCATTCGCGCGTGCCGGCTCAACGTGCTCAATGCCGGGGTTCCAGCCCTGACTAATGACATAGGCAATCTGCCGGCGTATCTTGTCCGGCGTCATGGCCGGCAGATACGAGAAGGTTTCGTACTTCGGAGTCGAGTTGTAATCTTGAATATCAGCCATTTCCTTATTCCTTTCAGTTTTTGCGGTACGGGCTTTTCGCCCGCACACCGCTACGGTTTTCGTTTACGCCTCCAGGGCTGTCGCCCCGGGATTAGCGGTTGACCACGTCCAGCTTGTCCACGGTATCGAACTCGAACTTGATCTCTTTCCAGGTTTCCATAGCGATTTTGAGTTCAGGGCTGTCCTTGGCTGCATTGGTGAGAATCTCCTTGCCTTCGCGTTCCAGCTCGCGACCTTCATTACGCGCTTCAACGCAGGCTTCCAGCGCGACGCGGTTGGCAGCAGCGCCCGCGGCGTTACCCCAAGGATGGCCAAGTGTGCCGCCACCAAACTGCAGAACGGAATCATCGCCGAAGATGTTGACCAGCGCCGGCATGTGCCAAACGTGAATACCGCCGGATGCGACAGGCATTACGCCAGGCATGGAACCCCAGTCCTGATCGAACATGATGCCGCGCGAGCGGTCTTCGGGAATGAACGACTCACGCATCAAGTCTATCCAGCCCAGCGTTGCTTCGCGGTCGCCTTCCAGTTTGCCGACAACGGTACCGGAGTGGAGGTGATCACCGCCAGACAGGCGCAGAATCTTGGTTAGAACACGGAAGTGGATACCGTGGTGCGGGTTACGGTCGAGCACAGCGTGCATGGCACGGTGGATGTGCAGCAACATTCCATTCTTGCGGCACCAGTTGGCCAGACTGGTATTAGCGGTAAAGCCACCGGTAATGTAGTCGTGCATGATGATCGGTGCGCCGATTTCCTTGGCGAATTCGGCACGCTCGATCATGTCTTCGCAGGTCGGGGCGGTAACGTTAAGGTAGTGTCCTTTACGCTCGCCGGTTTCGGCCTGCGCAGCCAGAGTCGCATCCTGCACAAACAGGAAACGGTCACGCCAACGCATGAACGGCTGACTGTTGACGTTCTCGTCGTCCTTGGTGAAGTCCAGACCGCCGCGCAAGCACTCGTAAACAGCGCGACCGTAGTTCTTCGCAGACAGACCCAGCTTGGGCTTGATGGTGCAACCCAACAGAGGGCGACCATATTTGTTCATCTTGTCGCGCTCGACCTGGATACCATGAGGAGGACCACCGCAGGTCTTCACATAGTGCAAGGGGAAGCGCACGTCTTCCAGACGCAATGCGCGGATCGCTTTAAAGCCGAACACGTTACCCACCAGCGAGGTGAATACGTTCACAACGGAGCCTTCTTCGAACAAATCGATCGGATAAGCAACGAAAGCGTAGAAACATGTGTCGTCGCCCGGCACATCTTCTATGCGATAGGCGCGGCCTTTGTAATAATCCATATCGGTCAACAGATCGGTCCACACAGTGGTCCAGGTACCGGTGGAGGACTCGGCAGCCACTGCCGCAGCAGCTTCTTCCCGGTCTACGCCCGATTGCGGAGTGATCTTGAAGCAGGCCAGGATATCCGAATCCAAAGGTGCGTACTCCGGCATCCAGTAGGTCTGTCGATATTCCTTAACACCTGCCTCATACTTTTTTGCGGCCATGTTTGCTCTCCTTAGTACTATAAATTGAAAAATTCTGCTGGAACCGTCATCTAGGTTCCGACGGCTGAATCCATTGTGGAGGAAATGTTTGCTTAATAAAAGTTAAATATATTTACTATAATATTTTATTAAAATTTAATATAAAACATGACTTCGCTCATACGACTCCCCATCCATACAAGATTTTCGGGGGCAGTAATTCAGGCATGAGCCTTGTCCACACAGGCAAGGAACAACATTGACCTGATCCGTGATACCCATTCAAATCAAACAATTCGAGCATGAAGCGGGCAGAGCGCTGTTCGAGCGCATGGATAAAAACGAGACATGGCGCAGAGAATCTGTACAAGCTATTAAGCGGGGAATCTACTGACATGCAACGCCCGAAAGGGCAAAGAATGGAAGATTGCCAAGAACCAGAGTTCGGTCCCAAACGCCGGGGCCTTCCTGGAAAGCAATTTAGCGGGTATGGGCCGCCCCTATACGAGATACCGTCTTGAAAAGCAAGCCCCCTATTCGCGAAATTGGCATCAAACGGCCTGCCTGACTTCACCACGCCATAGATGATATGGACGAGTTTGCGCATTGCCGCCCCGATAACCGCTTTCGGCACCAAGCCGTTGGCCTTCATTCTTTCCCCAAACGCCTGTAGCACTGTGTTATGACGTAGCGCCACCATACCCGGCATATACAAGGCCTTTCTTAAATCCGCATGACCGGTTCTGGAAATCATGGTGCGCCCCTTGATTGAACTGCCAGATTGCCGCTGACGCGGCGATACACCGATGAAGGCTGCCAGAGCCTTGCCGTTGGCAAAACGTCGGATATCGCCTGCATACGCCAGCACCTTGGCCACCGTCACTTCACCTATACCAGGGATACTGGCAATCAGGTCGGCATCCTGCTTCAGTTCGGGATGGCCGTTGATATGATCGTTGATGGTACGTTGCAACTCGGCGATCTCTTTTGTCACTGCCGGATGTAAATTGATACAGAGCGCCGATTGAAAATTGATACACCGATTTGAGAAGATGGCCGGATTTTTGGATTCGGCCATGATCACAGACGAGGTGTATGTGGAAATTGAATTGTTGAGGAAACATGGCATGAGCTTGCGCAAGATTGCCGAAGAAGTTGGGTGTGCAGTGAACACCGTTCGGAGCCATCTGAAATCGGATATGAAACCCCGGTACCAGCGCAACCCATTAGGTGTAACAAAGCTGTCCCCGTTGCATGACTACTTGCGGGAACGCCAGGCAGCAGCCCATCCGGCGTGGATACCGGCAACGGTATTATTGCGCGAGATCAAGGCACTGGGTTATACCGGCAGCCACAGCCAGCTACGCGCGTATATGCATGGTCTCAAGCCGGCTGTGCCGGCCGATTCTGTTGTTCGGTTCGAGACGGCGCCGGGCGAGCAGACGCAAGTTGATTGGGTTGAGTTTCGCAAAGGTAAAAACCCGCTCTACGACTTCTGCGCGACGCTGGGCTACAGCCGGGCGAGCTTTGTCGAGTTCGTCACCGACATGAAAGTGGAAACGCTAATCGCGTGCCACCAGCATGCCTTCGAGGCATTTGGCGGCGTCACCAAGCGCATACTGTACGACAACATGAAGACCGTGGTGATCGAGCGTGATACTACGGGTGAAGGTGCGCATCGCTTCCACGCCGGGTTTCTCGATTAGGCGCACCACTGTGGCTTCGTGATCAAGCTGTGCCGTCCGTATCGGGCCAAGACCAAGGGCAAGGTCGAGCGCTTCAACGGCTATTTGCGGCGCTCGTTTTACGTGCCGCTGGTGGCACAGCTCAAACAGGCCGGGCTGACCCTGGATGCAATGACGGCCAATGCCCAGGTCCGTCGCTGGTTAAAAGACATCGCCAATGAACGCATCCATGGCACGACACAAATTCGTCCCGCCCAACGTTTACTGGAAGAATGTCTGCAAGCGATACCCAGCCCCTGGCGTGGCGACATCCGGGCGGCGCGCCCTCAGCGTGAGATAGCAACCCCAATAGTGACTACCGGGCAGGCAGCACGACCGGTGGTGGTCATCGAGCGGATCGCACAGGCATCGCCTGCGCAACACCCACTGGCGGTGTACGAACGGCTACTTGAGCAAATCCGCGATGAGCAGGGAGTAACGGTATGAACCTTCAGCACGAAAGAATGTTGACGCTATGCGAGCTGCTCAATCTGCCGTTCGTGGCTGAGGCATACTCAGGCGCCGCGCAGGATGCCGCGCAACAGGAAACCGCTTATAGCGACTTCCTGGAAGGACTCCTCAAAACCGAGGCGGCGGGACGCAACGTGAGAAAGCAGAACATGCTCACCCGCCTGGCCGGCTTCCCGGCGATCAAGACGCTGGATGACTTCGATTATGAATTTGCACTAGGCGTGAAACGCAGCCAGATCGAAGAACTGGCCGGGCTGGGCTTTGTAGAGCGTAATGAGAATGTGGTACTCGTCGGCCCCTCGGGCGTGGGCAAAACCCATTTGGCAATGGCGCTGGGTTATCGGGCGACGCAGGCTGGCATCAAGACGCGCTTTACCACTGCGGCTGATCTGCTGCTGACACTGACCACCGCACACATGCAGAATCAGCTCAAAAGCGTCATGCATAGGGCCATCAACAGCCATCGCCTGCTCATCATTGATGAAATCGGGTATCTGCCGATGACTCGCGAGCAGGCCAACCTGTTCTTCCAGGTGATCGCGGCACGCTACGAAAAAGGCAGTTTGATCGTTACCAGTAACCTGCCGTTCGGACTATGGGATGCGACTTTCGCTGGGGATGCCACATTGACCGCTGCGCTGCTTGATCGCCTGCTGCATCACGCACGTATCGTGCCGATTGCCGGCGAGAGCTACCGCCTCAAAAATCAGCGTGCGGCAGGAATGGTAAAGGGTAAACGGGCGGCTGCTCCGACCGAATAATTGCCAGGAAAATTAAATGGGGGTGTATCAAATTTGAATCGGCGCTCATTACAAAACTGTATCAATTTTAAATCGGCGTTGACATCTTTGGCTAGCCAGGCAATATGGCTCTCAATATTGGGGAGAACTGTGGTTTCCCCACTGGCGTGATGCGCTTCCAATCGGTTGGCTTCTTGCTGGTGCATGTCTTTCAGCGCTTGCAGACGTTCCACCATGGCACGTAGTTGGCGATAGGCGGGGCTGGGTGGCATCCAGACGCTGGGGCGCATGGCCGCACAGAACCGTGCGAGTAGCGCGGCATCGGCCCGGTCGGTTTTGTTGCGCACCAGATCGCTCTGCGCAAAACCTTTGATACGCGCAGGATTAACGACACTGATGATCCAACCATAGCTGACCAAGGCCAGTGCGGCCTGCTCACTGTAAGAGCCGGTCGCTTCAAGGCAGAGGTGTGCGTTATGATGGCTGATATTACGTTCGCGCAGCCAGTTATCCAGTTGGGCAAAGCCGGATGGATCGTTGGCTACGACTTTGGATTTAATCTTGCCGTTCAAGAGTACGGCAATATCCAGTTTACGTTTGGAGACATCGATACCCACAAAGGTGGAAATGACTTGCATGGCCTGATTCATCGTTTTAACCTTCCTCGTATGCAGGTTCTGACTTGGCAAGTAGCCAAGCCGACCTAAGTTACCGTTCGGTTTGTGATAAACGTGAAATGAGCCGGGGCACCTATCTGACCCACAGGTTTAATCCCGATGGGACTGACCTAAAGTCTCGCCGATGTCTCCCGACTCAGCCTGCTCAATCACGACTGATAGTTTAATACTTTCGTCTTCAGGAAGGCAGGTAGGGGGATGATACGAGGTCTCGTTTCAGCGTAGCCGCGCTTTTGCAGCGAGTTCCTGTTGGACACAAGTACCCATGATTTGGTAACTGCCCCCTACGGCTTGCCCAACCTCCCTGCAATAGCTTTCGACTCGGGGTGGTATTTGCTTCCGAGATAGGCTTGATTGAGCCTGACGCTCTTGTTGGCGGCATTGTTCCTCAATTTGGTAACTTCCGCCAACGGCATCGGCGACCTGGCGACAGTACCCATTAATGTCAAATGCAAATGCGCTAGAACAGAGTAGCGACATAACGACGGTAACTATCTTTTTCATTTGGAACCCCACATCTTGTTGTAACACCATGTCATTGTTAGACCGAGGGCTGAACATCGCGCCCACAGTACCGACACACCTTGGCATCTGCCTTTATGAACTCAGCGCAGTGCGGGCATTTCTGCATACCTTCTGAAAGTTGCTGATGCTCAATAGCTTGAATATTTGCTTTCATGATGAGCGAGTGCGGTAAGGCCACGATAAACAGCGCAGCACCATAGAACCACCAAAGGCCAAATGAACGCCCTTTGCCCTTGGCGATTACCGCTGGAATGAGGCCGAGCAGAACAGCTAATAAAAAAACTTCCATGTTTCCCCTCCTTTAACGATCATATGTTTTGCCGCCTGTCGATATGTTGTAGAGCCACGAGCTATATGGGAGCCGCAACAGAATCGTGGATTTTTCGATGACAGCACCCATTACCATTCCGCGACACAGCAGGCTTACTCCGCCCACCGGGTTAGGGGCATAGCAGTGCTTGTAAGAGATGTCATGGGTTGTTAACGGCACCCTTTTTGAAGATGTCACGCACGGAGAAATATCCACCACTGCCACACACCTGATAAACAACTATGAGGCGTGAGCCTTTGCTAATAATCTTTTGTACGTCTCGCCGAGAGGCGTTAGGCAATGCACCATAAACTGCTTTGCTATCGATAGTGAATAGAGCGTTTATTTCATTCGGTGCTGGCTTCTTGGCACGAAAGCCAGAGATTGTTTCACTCGACCTTTCATAAACAACGTCATCTACAACAAGATCAGCAATTCTTTGATCGCAGTTGTCACCGATTTCAACCATTGGCTCCTCGATGCCAACTAGGGCATTGATGCCAATTACCTTTCCATTGCTTCCGAATTGATAGACAAGCACTGGTTTTGCGACTGCGGCGAAAGAAGCAAGGGCAAAGAGGACTACTGATGTAGCGCGAATTGAAAATGATTTGTTGAGCATTGCGCGATGATCCTTGAGAGAGAAATACCTAACGTAGAAGTCACGGGCTGCCGAAGGCAGTCCCGTGGACTGAAAGGTTAGGGGTTAGTGACATGTATTACTTACCGAATTTAACTGTTATCCAAGCGGCAATAAGTGCGGCTGCGGCACTACAAATAATTGCCATTATCGCAATGTTATTTGCTCGTTCAGCTTTACGCGATGCGACAGCCGCTAGCGAATTAGCCTCTACTGAGGCTGCCAATGCTTTGCGTGAAATAGACAAGCTCTCATCTTTGCGTGATTCTTCTTTTGACAAAAGCCACTCGGTTGCAAATTGTTTCAATGCACCTTTAGAAAGCTCTCCAGATTCGGTGGCGGCCTCAACAGAGGGAGCGCCAAGCGACTCAAACCTGATGAACCAGTCCTGTTTAAACGATTCAATAGCTACTGCTTCACCATCATCCACGGAAACAAAACCACCCTCAATTTGAGTTTTCAAATGATTTCGGAGATTAAGCCAATGAAGCACATCGATTTCATTATCACCGGGACGCAAGGTAATGGGAACTCCAAGATTGGAGTAATCGCTTGCTTGCATATTTTTAACGATGATGCGAACTGTTCCCATGTATTGGAGACCCCTAACGTAATTGAGTTAAGCACCTTGACGCCCATAGGGCGGCGAGTGTGCTTGGACGAACCGTTGGACGTGAGAGGTGGCGGCACATAACAACCTGGTATTTGATAAGCATCTTCGGCAAAAAACACCCTCTCCAATATGAATAAACCAAAGCGTTGCATCGACCGTGTGCATCAACGCTCGCGTTATACACCGGTACGTGCAACGCTTTGCACCGTACCATATTTGGCAACCCTTTATATAGCCTCGACTTTAGGTATAAAATCATCGGTTGCCAAATCGGAGCCACCTATTGCGTGCAACGTAATTGAGTTAAGCACCTTGACGCCCATAGGGCGGCGAGTGTGCTTGGACGAACCGTTGGACGTGAGAGGTGGCGGCACATAACAACCTGGTATTTGATAAGCATCTTCGGCAAAAAACACCCTCTCCAATATGAATAAACCAAAGCGTTGCATCGACCGTGTGCATCAACGCTCGCGTTATACACCGGTACGTGCAACGCTTTGCACCGTACCATATTTGGCAACCCTTTATATAGCCTCGACTTTAGGTATAAAATCATCGGTTGCCAAATCGGAGCCACCTATTGCGTGCAACGTAAAGTAGACACCCTAAAAAACGCCGGTAAAAGCACCTTCAAGGTGTATAAGCTGGGATTTATTTCGCAATTAATTGAATTTATTGATGATAAAATTTTGGCACATCCTAATTTTCTCGATAAAAACACCACTAGTCCAAATTAGATGTTCGTGACATATTACGTGCCAAATATGACAACATTCGCACTAAATAATCACGTCTGGAATAAATTAAACGCCATATTCTCCCCTATGGCAAGCAATAATCGAAATTGCGGTAACGCGCCAAAATCAAGGTACTCCCATCAACCCAGCGTCGTCTGCCTTACCCGCTCAAACACACACACCGCCAGCGCCGCTGCCGCATTCAGCGACTCAACGTTGCCGGGCATAGGGATGCTGAATTCGTGGCTCGCGGCGGCGCGCAGTTCGGCGCTGAGGCCGGTGCCTTCGTTGCCGACGGCAAATGCTATCGGCCCGGTGAGGTCGGCGGCGAACAGGCTTTGCGGGGCGTTGAGCGCGGTGCTGCAGACTTTGCCGGGGAAAGCTTGCGCCACGGCTATCAAGTCAGAATGCTCGATGATCTGGGTGGCGAAGTGCGCGCCCATGCCGCCGCGCAGCACTTTGGGCGACCATGCGTCGGCGCAGCCGGTGGACAGGTACACGACCTCTACCCCGGCTGCGGCGGCGCTACGCAGCATGGCGCCGAGGTTACCGGGGTCCTGGATGGCTTCGAGCAGCACGATGAACTGCGGCTGATCCGGCACTGTAACTGGCGGGATATCGATCAGCAGCATCAGGCCGGTCGGTGTTTTGACCGGCGACAGTGTGTTGAACAGGCCGTTTGCCAGTCGCAGCACAGGTACTTGCGGCAGTTGCGCCAGCAGCGGATGATGCTGAGCGGATTCGGCGACGATGATCTGGCGCGGAACATGACCGGCGGCGAGATAGGCCAGCAGCAGGTGTTCGCCATCGAGCAGGGTCTGGCGGAGTTCGCGCCGGGTGCTGGCGGATTCGGCCAGCTTTTTCAGTGCCTTGAAGTGGGTGTTGTGCGGGGATACGATCAGTTCAGACATAAGCTCAATGGGCCAGGCCGGGCAGCAGCACTACCAGGCCGTCGACCATGAATTGCACCGCCATTGCGGCGAGGATCAGCCCCATGACACGGGTGGCGATATTCAGCCCGGCGGTGCCCAGATATTCGCCGATAGGCTCGGCCAGACGCAGCACCAGCCACACCACCGCGCCGATCAGGGTGATCGACAGGCTGAAAAACAGCTTGTCGAGCAGGCCCGCGGCCTGATGCGCATCGACGATGACCAGACTGATCGCGCCGGGGCCGGCCAGCAGCGGGATCGCCAGCGGCACGACGGAGATATCGACCTTGGATTCGGCTTCGAGCTCCTCGGCATCAGTATGCCGCGCCGGGCTGACTTTGGCGTGAAACATCGCCACGGCGATCATCAGCACCAGCAAGCCGCCGGCGATGCGGAACGCGGGGATGCCGATACCGAAGAAACCGAGCAGGCTGTCACCCGCCCATAACGCCAGAATCAGGATGACGGTCACTGCGACCGCAGTCTTGGCGGCGGTGCGATGCATTTCCTGCGAGCGCCGGTCGGCCGCCATGCTCAGAAAAATCGGGATGGCGCCCAGCGGGTTGAGGATGGCGAAAAGGCCAACCAGAAACTTGATCTGCTCGGTAAGATGCAATTGCGACATCACTGGATATTCACCCTGTCCTTAATCGCGCCGCCAGATGGTGCCCTGCGCGCTGTCTTCCAACACGATGCCAGCATCCAGCAACTGCTGGCGGATACGGTCGCCCTCGGCAAAGTTCTTCGCCTTGCGTGCTGCGGCGCGGTCGGCAATGAGCTGCTCGATCTGTTCGGCGCTGTAGGTGCTGCTGGTCAGGGCCTGCAAATGGGCGGCAGGGTCGTTCTGCAGCAAGCCGAGCACGCCGCCCAGCGCCTTGAGCAAACCGGCAGTCTGCGCCGACTTACTCTTGTTGGTTTCAGTGGCGAGATCGAACAGCACGGCAATTGCTTCCGGGGTATTGAAGTCGTCGTCCATCGCGGCCTTGAAGCGTGCGGCATACGGGGACTGCCACTCGATCTCGACCTCTGCGGCGGGCACGTCGCGCAATGCGGTGTAGAGCCGGTTCAATGCCTGTTTGGCATCATCCAGATGGTGATCGGAATAATTCAGCGGACTGCGATATTGCGCGCGCACGATGAAAAAGCGCAGCGTTTCCGCATCGTACCGGGTCAACACTTCGCGGATGGTAAAAAAGTTGCCCAGCGATTTGGACATCTTTTCATTGTCCACGCGCACAAAGCCGTTATGTATCCAGTAATTCGCCAGCGTGCAGCCATGCGCGCCTTCGGACTGGGCGATCTCGTTTTCGTGATGAGGGAATTGCAGATCCTGACCGCCGCCATGGATGTCGAAATGCTCGGACAAATAATGCTCGCCCATCGCCGAACATTCGATATGCCAGCCCGGCCGCCCGAGACCCCACGGCGATTCCCACGACGGCTCGCCCGGCTTGGCGGCTTTCCACAACACGAAATCCAGCGGATCGCGCTTGTTCTGGTCGATCTCGACCCGCTCGCCCGCCCTTAACTCATCCAGCGATTTGCCCGACAGTTTGCCGTAGCCGGCAAACTCATGCACGGCGTAATACACGTCGCCGTTGGGCGCCGGATAAGCCAGGCCGCGTTCGATCAGCACGGCGATCATGGCCTGCATCTGCTTGACGAAATCGGTGGCACGCGGCTCATGGGTAGGCGGCAATACGCCCAGCGCGGCCGCATCTTCGTTCATGGCGGTGATAAAGCGCTGGGTCAACGCACTGACAGGCTCGTTATTCTCCGCTGCGCGTTTGATGATCTTGTCGTCGATATCGGTAATATTGCGTACATAATCAACCTCATAGCCGGAAGCCCGCAGCCAGCGCGTGATCATGTCGAACACGACCATGACGCGGCCATGCCCAAGATGGCAATAATCGTAAACGGTCATGCCGCAAACATACAAACGAACCCGTCCCGGAGTAATTGCTACGAATGGCTGTTTTTCACGCCCTAATGAATTATAAATTGTGAGCATAATCGATCAAAAATAAAAGGTAATATTTTGAATCAGCGCGAGTTCTTGCTAGAATTGAACCCCCTGATTAGTGGTCGGTCGAGTATATCATAATGAAACGAACTCCCCTTTTTGCGCTGTTATTCGCTGTCGTCACCGGTTACGCGGCTCTGGCTTATGCTGCTCCGAACACGGAATTTCAAGAAATCAATAACTTATTCAAACAAGGTCAATATGCTCCCGCCCTTGACCGGGTCAATACTTACATCAGCAAAAATCCGCAGGACGCTCAAGCCCGTTTCCTTAAAGGCCTGATACTCACCGAACAGAACAAGAACGCCGAAGCCATCAAGGTATTTACCGGCCTGACCGAAGATTTCCCGGAACTGCCGGAACCGTACAATAACCTGGCTGTGCTGTATGCCGCACAGGGTCAGTACGAAAAGGCGAAAAACGCGCTGGAAATGGCGATTCACACCCATCCTAGCTATGCCACTGCCCATGAGAATCTGGGTGACATTTACGCCAAAATGGCCTCCATCGCTTACGATAAAGCGCTGCAACTGGATAACAACAACGCTTCTGCGCAAACCAAGCTCTCGCTTATCAAGGAATTATTCAGCGGACGCAGGGCGCCGACGATCGCCCGAGTCAGCGACAACAACAACAGCAAGGTCAAACCGGCTGCCGTCGTAGCTGTTGCCAAACCGGTCGAAGCCAGGCCGGCGCCATCAGACCCCACACCGGCGCCAGTCGACAACAGCGGCGCAAAAGAGGCAGTACAGGCCTGGGCCCATGCATGGGCCAGCAGAAATGTGGATGCGTATCTGGCAGCCTACTCACCAAAATTCAAGCCGCCCAAGGGCGAATCGCGCAGCAGCTGGGAGAATACGCGCCGGCAACGCATCACCGCGCCGAAGAAGATCGAAGTGGCATTATCCGATATCAGTGTAGCCAGCGATGACAGCAATCATGCTACGGTGACCTTCAAACAGAGCTATCGCTCCGATCGCCTGAGCACGACCGCGCACAAGATACTGGAACTTACCAAGTCTGGTGGAAAATGGCTGATTACCGAGGAGCGGTCACGTTAATTCGTTGCTGTATCAGCCATGTTAGGTAAATACACCGTCGCCATGCTCCTGCTTTGCAGTGTAAGTGCCGCAACGACGCAAGCCGATGAAAAACTGGCCATGGCGGGGATGCCGTTTGACTCCCATACCCGGTCCATGGTGGTTTCACCGAGAAACTATACCGACTCCCTGCTGGCGCAGACGCTACTGTCCATCCAGCAGAACCGTCTGGACGTTGCACTCCGGCAGATCGAGAACCTGCTTCATCTGCATCCGGATTTCCATCTGGCTCAACTCATCTACGGCGATCTGTTGCTGGCACGCGCCCAGCCGTTGACTACCATAGGCAATGTCAATGCACCTGCCGCCAAGCTCAATGATCTGCGTGACGAAGCACGCGCACGCCTGAACAGCTATATCGATCGCCCGATCGTCGGCATGATTCCGGAGCAATTGCTGCAGCTCGACGCCAGCATTCCGGCAGCCATCGTCGTTGACACGTCAAAGTCGCGCTTGTATGTTTTCCAGAATCAGGATGGCAGGCTGAACAACGTTGCCGATTTTTATGTCACCATCGGCAAAAACGGCATCGACAAAACCCGTGAAGGTGACGGGCGGACGCCGCTCGGCGTGTACTACATCACCCAGAAACTGGAAGGCAGCAAGCTGCCCGACTTGTACGGAAGCTTTGCGTTCCCGCTCAATTTCCCCAATGACTGGGATGAAAAACAGGGCAATCTGGGTCATGGCATCTGGCTGCACGGCACGGTCAGCAGCACTTACAGCCGCCCGCCCAAGGCCAGCGACGGTTGCGTGGTGCTAACCAACAACGATTTGAACGAACTCGGCAAATACCTGACGCCAGGCGTGACGCCGGTGGTGATCACCGGCCACATCAAATGGGTACAGCCGCAGACTGCAGAGCCAGACAAGGATGCACTGATGCGTCAGGTCGAGGCCTGGCGCCGCGACTGGGAAAGCCGCAATACCGCGTTATACTTGCGCCATTACGCTGCCGATTTTACCGCCAATGGCACCAGACTGAATGAATGGGCCGCAGGCAAGCGACGCGTCAATCAGACCAAAACCTGGATCAAGGTCGATTTGTCGAAAGTCAGCATATTCGAATATCCGGGGCAGAAACACATGTACATGGTCAGCTTCGATCAGAGCTACCGCAGCAACAACCTCAGCAATGTCACGCACAAGCGGCAGTACTGGGTGCAACATAACGGCATCTGGAAAATCGTTGCCGAAAACGGCGCTTAACCTTTCTTTTTCAACCACACGGGATTACATATCATGGTCAAACTTCACACCAACTTCGGCGTCATCACTCTGGAACTCAACGCAGAAAAGGCACCAAAAACGGTCGCCAATTTTCTCGAATACGTGAACAGCGGTTTTTATGACAACACCGTTTTCCACCGCGTCATCGACGGATTCATGATCCAGGGCGGCGGTTTCGAACCTGGCATGAAACAGAAACCAACCAACGCGCAAATCGAGAACGAGGCAGCGAACGGTCTCACCAACGACAACTACACCGTCGCCATGGCACGCACACCCGATCCGCATTCCGCTTCGTCGCAGTTCTTCATCAACGTGAAGAACAACAGCTTCCTCAATTTCAGCGCGCCTACTTCGCAAGGCTTCGGCTACTGCGTATTCGGCAAAGTCGTTGAAGGCATGGATGTGGTCGACAAGATCAAGAAAGTAAAAACCGGCAACAAGGCGGGACATCAGGACGTGCCTGTCGAAGACGTCGTCATCGAACGTGCCGAGGTGGTGTAACAGTGTCGGTCAAAGACAGCGCACACAGCCTGTTCATCTCGGATTTGCATCTGAGCGACAGCCGGCCTGCAATCAGCCGGCTGTTTTTCGATTTCCTGCAACAGACCGCGATTCATGCCGATGCGCTGTATATTCTGGGCGACCTGTTTGAATACTGGCTGGGCGACGACACGCTGGATGCCCCGCTCAATCAGCAGGTATGCCGGGAACTGCGCCAATTGGCCGACAGCGGAGTAAACGTGTATTTCATGCACGGCAACCGCGATTTCCTGATCGCGGAACGTTTCGCCAGCGCCTGCCATGCGACCCTGCTTGCCGACCCAGCTCTGGTTAATCTGTACGGTACCCCTACCTTGCTGATGCACGGCGACACACTGTGTACCGATGACGTGAAATATCTGGCTTTTCGCACGCAGGTGCACGATCCGAACTGGCAAAACCAGTTCCTCGCCCAACCGCTGGCAGCCCGCATCAGCATGGCACAACAGGCACGTGCGCAAAGCGAATCAGATAAACAGGAAAAGTCCACCGAGATCATGGACGTCAACGACGACGCGGTGCGTGAGATATTGCGCCAGCATCATTATCCGCGCCTTATCCATGGCCATACACACCGGTCGGCGCAACACACCGTCAGCCTCGACGGTCGCGCTTGCCAGCGCTGGGTACTGCCTGACTGGTATGACAACGGCGGCTATTTGCGCTGCGATGCGCACACTTGTCAGTTCGCCAGCCTGACTGTCTGATAGGATTTGGGCACGACAAACAAATCCGCCTGCATCGGTAGCTGCCGGTTGGATTCATAGCGACGGGTGCGTCCGTCACTGGCGATATCCTCCAGCGGCAAGCCATACTGAAACAAGCGCGGGATATCCAGTACATAACGCGCCAGATCGCATTCATCGCGCATTTCCGGCGGTGTGCGCTGCCAGGTTTGCGCCTGACTCGGCGCCAGCGCCTTCCAGTATTGCTGCAAGGCCTTGACCGTATCCGGCAGCAAGGTTGCCGCGGCGGTTACTTGCCCGCAGGTCTTGCCATTCACCGCCCAGGCAAAGCGCCGGGTAGTCGGCGCCAACTGCTTGACCGTTTGCGTAATTTTCCAGGGCTGCGGCTTGCTCAGCCGTACTATTTTGCTCTCATAGCGGTACGCGCGCTGTTCGCTGCGAATCACGTTCAGCAACTCGCCGCTGGCGCGATCGAGCAGTACGAAATCGCCGTTATCGTTACCCGTATCCATGCGCAAATAATCCGGGGTCACCAGTATCCGCGTACGATATGCGGCCGTACCCGGATCGGCGTCCTGATAGTTCAGTTCCGACATGGTCGCTGCTGCTGCCCATGCCGATACAGCGCATATCGATGCGCACAACCCGGCCAATCCCCGACCCAAATTTTTATAGCGCATCGAGTCCTCGCGCCAGATCGTTCTGAATATCGCGGATGGATTCCAAACCCACCGCCACCCTCAGCAGGCCGTCGCGTATACCTGCACTGGCGCGCTGCTCTGCAGTCAGACGGCTATGCGTCGTCGTGCTCGGGTGCGTGATCGTGGTTTTGGCATCGCCAAGATTGGCGGTGATGGAAATCATGCGGGTGCTGTCCACCACTCGCCATGCCGCATCCTTGCCGCCCCTGACTTCGAAGGCGACGATACCGCCGCCTGTACGCTGCTGGCGCATCGCCAGTTCGTGCTGCGGATGGGACGGCAGACCGGGGTAATACACGCGCTCGACCTGCGGATGCGCTTCCAGCCATTGCGCCAGCATCAACGCCGATGCCGAATGCGCATCCATGCGCAATTTCAGCGTCTCCAGTCCTTTCAGGAATATCCAGGCGTTAAACGCACTCAAGGTAGGGCCGGCTGTGCGCAAGAAGCCGTACACACCTTCCAGCAACTGATGATTGCCCAGCACTGCGCCGCCGAGTACGCGTCCTTGTCCGTCCAGATACTTGGTCGCGGAATGGATCACGATATCCGCGTCCAGCGCCAATGGCCGCTGCAGCGCCGGCGAGCAGAAACAGTTATCGACCGCCAGCCTGGCGCCGGACTGCTGCGCCAGCGCCGCTAGCGCGCTGATGTCGCTCACCTCGGTTAACGGATTGGACGGCGATTCGACAAAGAACAGCTTGGTGTTGGGACGCAGCGCTGCCTGCCATTCGCCGATATCGGTCGGCGACACGAAGGTCGTCTCCACGCCAAAACGCCCGATGATGTTATTGAACAGCTGTACCGTCGAACCGAAGATGGAGCGCGAAGCGATGATATGATCACCTGCCGACAGCAAGCCCATTACCGTCGCCAGGATGGCGGACATGCCGGAAGCGGTGGCGACACAACGCTCGGCGCCTTCCAGCGCGGCGAGCCGCTGCTCGAACATGGTGACGGTAGGATTGGTAAAGCGCGCGTAAATATTGCCCGGCTGGTCGCCGCGGAATCGCGCCTCGGCTTCGGCCGCATTGTTGAACACAAAGCTGGAGGTCAGGTACAGTGCTTCACTGTGCTCATTGAACTGGCTGCGGCTGATGCCGGCGCGTACCGCCAGGGTTTCTATGTCGTAATCTTCATTATCCATTTTCTGCTCCTAATAAAAAACCCGCTTCGACCATGCCAGCCAAAACGGGTTATGCCGCTTTAGCAGTATTTGTAATGCGCCCGCAAGCTGTTTCAAATCGGCGCGTAATCATATTAAACTGCTGGCTCGTTATCCGTCAATCAGTTCAGCAGACTCCTAGTTGCCCCGAGCCAGATTCAGGTCCAGCTGCAAGGTGTCCGGGCTTTGACTGCCCTTATCCGAACCGCAGCGCATGGATTCGATCAGATCGAGGTACTCCGCAGTAATATCGCCGGTTACGTATTTGCCATTGAAACACGAGGTATCGAAGTGCTGCAGGGCGGGGTTGATCTCCCGCACCGCCTCGATCAGGGCATCGATATCCTGGTATACCAGCGCATCCGCACCGATCTCGCGCGCGATCTCTTCATCGGTGCGTCCGGTGGCGAGCAATTCCTGGCGCGTAGGCATGTCGATGCCATACACGTTAGGAAACCGCACCGGCGGCGCAGCCGATGCGAAGAACACCTTGTTGGCGCCGGCATCCCGTGCCATTTGCACGATCTCGCGGCTGGTCGTGCCGCGCACGATGGAGTCATCGACCAGCAGGACGTTCTTGTCTTTGAATTCCATGCCGATCGCATTGAGTTTCTGGCGTACCGACTTCTTGCGCATCGCTTGGCCGGGCATGATGAAAGTGCGGCCGATATAACGATTCTTGATGAAACCTTCGCGGTAAGACAGTCCCAAAGCGTTGGCTAATTGCAGCGCGCTGGGGCGGCTGGTATCGGGGATCGGGATCACCACATCAATGCGCAGATGCGCCCATTGCTTGCGTATCTTTTCTGCCAGTTGCTCGCCCATGCGCAGCCGGGTCTCGTAGACCGAAACACCGTCTATCACGGAATCCGGGCGCGCCAGATAGACGTATTCGAAGATGCAGGGGAAATATTGCGGATTGTCCGCACATTGCTGGCTGTGCAGCTTGCCAAAGGCATCGATATAAATGGCTTCGCCAGGCGCCACGTCGCGCAGCACCTTGAAATCGAGCGCATCGATCGCCACGCTTTCGGACGCTACCATGTATTCGGTGCCCATTTCGGTCTGACGGCTGCCGATAATCAATGGGCGGATACCATAGGGATCACGGAACGCCAGCAAGCCATGCCCGGCAATCATCGCCACCACGGCATAGGCGCCGCGACAACGGCGATGCACGCCGCTCACAGCCTTGAAGATGCGGTCAACGCTGAGGCGGTCGGTATTGCCGACTTCAACCAGTTCATGCGCCAGCACATTCAGCAGCACTTCGGAATCGGAACTGGTGTTGACGTGGCGCAAATCCAGCCGGAACAAATCTTCCTTGAGCTGATCGGTATTGGTCAGATTGCCGTTATGCGCCAGCACGACGCCGTAAGGCGAATTCACATAGAACGGCTGTGCTTCGGCACTTGAAGCGGCATTGCCTGCGGTAGGATAGCGTACATGGCCGATGCCGGAATTACCCAGCAGATTGCGCATATCGCGGGTACGGAACACGTCGCGCACCAAGCCGTTGGCCTTATGCATATGGAACACGTTACCCTCTGCGGTGACTATCCCTGCAGCATCCTGTCCGCGATGCTGCAATACCAGCAGACCATCGTAGAGCAACTGGTTGACGGGAGTATGAGAAACGATGCCGATTATGCCGCACATAGGAAGACCCTAAAATTGTATGTGTTGAACCAAACTATCAGGCAACCACGGCTTAACCATGACTGCCAACTTGACCAAAGAAGGCGCGAACAGTGCGTGCTGCCACAACCCGGTTTTCGGCAATGCGGTCAAACCCGCCAGCAGCACCAGCGTAAGCACGATTACCATGCCTCTTGCTGCGCCGAATACCAGCCCCAGCAGTCTGTCCATGACGCCCAGGCCAGCTGCCTTGAGCGATTCTGCCAATAACAGGCTCAATAACATCGCCACTGCCATGACAATGACGAACACCAGAATGAACCCGCCAAGATAGCGCAACGCCGGATTGCTGATCATCGCAGGCATCCAGCCTGCCGCTGCATCGGCAAAGGTTTTGGCCATGATGAAGGCCACTACCCAGGCAGCCAGCGATAATATTTCCTTGACGCCACCACGCATAATGCCGAGTAGCATCGACAATCCCACGATACCTGACACCACGAAATCGAAACCGGTCACGATTTCGCTCTATTTGTGCGCCAGCGGCACGATTTGTGCCTGCACACCCGCAGCATTGATCCTGGCCAGCACCTTGTCGGCCTGCCCGCGTTCGGCAAAGGGACCGGCCCTCACCCGTGTCGCGCCGCTCGGCAGGTTTTCTGTATATGTGGTCACTCCCACCGCATTCAAGCGCTCGCGAAGCTGCCGTACATTGTCGGCGCTGCTGAACGCGCCCAATTGCACAACGTAGTGGCTGGCAGGCGCATCCGTATGAAGATTGCTCTTGGCGGGAACTGGTTGGGATGCGGGCGGGATTGCCGCTGCCTGCTTGGCTTTCGCTGCCTGCTGGGCTTTTTCTGCGGCGAGTGCAGACTGGCGTGCCATTTCCTTATCGTGCGCCAGTTGCACTTGCTGCGCCTGTTTGGCTTTTTCCGCCGCCAAAGCCACGTTGGCTTCGTCAGCTTTGCGCTGTGCTTCCTGTTGCTGTGTCTGTTTGGCTTCGGCGATCTGTTTCTGCTGCGCGGCATCGGCAGGCGCGGGGTCGGCAGATGTCTGGGCTGTGTCCGCTTTCGTTGCCGATTCGGACTTGTCTGTCCCGGAATTAACCGCCGGAACCGAAATTGCGGCCGCTACCGCCGGGACAGCGGGTGCCGCTGCAACCGCAGGAGTAGAAGCAGCCGCCAAGCCCGGCATATTGATCGCAATATCGGAATTCAAGGGACGGGGTGCCTGATCGAGCACCAGCGGCAAGACGATCGCGGCGCCGATTAACAAAGTCGCTGCACCCAACAGACGTTGCCGTGCACGCTTTTTCAATCGCAGCTGTTCTTCAGACGTGGCTTGAATGGCCATACATGAGCTTCCTAATTAGCCGACTATCAATCGCAGGATGGCGGCGACGGTATAAAAGGAACCAAAGACGCATATTCTATCATTTTCCCGTGCTTGTTCACAGGCAAAAGTCCAGGCGGATTCCACATTGTCCATCGCCAGCACTTCGCTGATGCCGGCCGCGGTCAATGCATTCTGTATCATCTCCGCTGGCGCGCCACGCGGCACATCCAGCCCGGCGATATACCAGACATCGACCACACCGGACATGGCAGCGACAACCCCTGCGATATCCTTGTCTGCCAGCATCGCAAACACCGCGTAAGTTTTGCCGGATACCGGGGTCTGCGCCAGATTGGCTGCCAGCGCGCTCGCCCCATGCGGATTATGCGCGACATCCAGGATACGCTGCGGCTTTTCAGCCATGATCTGGAATCGCCCAGGTACTCGGGCATGCAGCAAACCTTCGCGCACTGCATGCTCCTTCAACGCAAAAACAGGCGCCAGACTTTCCAGAGCGGCAATCGCTGTGGCCGCATTATTCAACTGATAATCGCCGCGCATAACGGGTAGCGGCAAATTCCGATAATGCTGGACACCCTGATAATCCCAGCCCGACACCTGCTTGCGGAACTGGAATGCCTCGCCAATTGCCCGCCAGTCGGCACCCAGACGCCTCGCTTCGTCCTGCAACACGGAGGGGGGGGCAACATCGCCACAGACTGCCGGACGCCCGGCACGGAAAATACCCGCCTTTTCTCGCGCGATCTGCTCGCGGGTGGT
This sequence comes from Sulfuriferula sp. AH1, assembly GCF_002162035.1. Lineage (NCBI taxonomy): Bacteria > Pseudomonadati > Pseudomonadota > Betaproteobacteria > Nitrosomonadales > Sulfuricellaceae > Sulfuriferula > Sulfuriferula sp. AH1. The sequence goes on along the minus strand of NZ_CP021138.1, from coordinate 588,572 downwards.
GCCCAGATATTCGGTATGATCGATGTCGATACTGGTAATCACGGCGCAATCGGCATCAAATACATTGACAGCATCCAGACGGCCGCCCAGCCCCACTTCGAGAATCGCGATATCGACAGCCGCCTGTTCAAACAGCCACATCGCTGCCAGCGTACCGAATTCAAAATAGCTCAACGATACGGAGCCACGCGCCGCCTCTATGGCAGCGAATGCTGCACACAGCGCGGCGTCACTGACTTCGGTCTGCGCGATGCGCACTCTTTCGTTGTAGCGCAGCAGATGCGGCGACGTGTACAGCCCGACGCGATAGCCTGCGGCACTCAGCATCGATTCCAGATAGGCGCAGGTTGAGCCTTTGCCGTTGGTACCACCGACGATAATGATCGGGGTCCGCACAAGCGGAAGCAGTGTCCCGCGGACTTGCGCAACCCGTTCCAGCCCGAGATCAATGACTTGCGGATGCAACCCCTCGAGGTAATCCAGCCATTGAGCTAAATTCATCAAGCTACCGCTGATTTGCGCTGCATCATCGCCAGCAGGCTGGATAAACGCTCGCGCATTTCACGCCGGTCGATAATCAGATCGACTGCGCCGTGTTCTTGCAGGAATTCGGCGCGCTGGAAGCCTTCAGGCAGCGTTTCGCGCACGGTCTGCTCGATCACCCGCGGCCCGGCAAAGCCGATCAAGGCGCGCGGTTCGGCAATGATCACATCACCCAACATCGCGAAACTGGCCGACACGCCGCCCATGGTCGGGTCGGTCAGCACGGAAATAAAGGGCAGTTTGGCTTCCGCCAGCTTGGTCAGCGCGGCACTGGTTTTTGCCATCTGCATCAGCGAGAACAAGCCTTCCTGCATCCGGGCACCGCCACTGGCGGCATAACACACGAACGGCACTTTGTCCTGCAGGCAGACTTCGATGCCGCGCACAAAACGCTCGCCTACCACCGCCCCCATCGAGCCGCCCATGAATTTGAATTCAAAAGCAGCCACGACTAACGGCACATTGACTACCTTGCCTTTCATGACGACAAGCGCATCCTTTTCACTGGTAGCGCGTTGCGCTTCGAGCAAACGATCGCTGTATTTTTTGCTGTCCTTGAATTTCAACGTATCGACCGGCGTCACTTCCGCACCGATTTCAAACCGGCCTTCGGTATCCAGCAGCATATTCAGTCGCGTACGCGCACCAATCCGGTGGTGATGGGCGCAATTCGGACACACTTCCATATTGCGTTCCAGATCGGCGCGATACAGGACTGTCTCACACGATGGGCATTTACTCCACAGCCCCTCCGGCATCACCTTTTTCGGGTCTTCCGCCAGACGGCGATTAATCTTGGGGCGCAATATTTTCTGAAACCAACTCATGGCAATTCCTTCATTCTTGAAAACGGTACGTTGTACCTGACTTAAGCCGTCACATCCATCGCTGCGCGCACGCCGGCAACAAACGTCGTCAAATTCGCCACCACCTGTTCGCGCGGCGAGTTTTCTATTTCTTCCACAATCCGGCTACCGATTACGACCGCATCAGCAAACTTCGCAATGGCTGCTGCAGTCTGCGCATCACGGATACCGAAACCCACGCCGACCGGCAGCCCGCAGCGCTCGCGTATCACCGGAATATGTCCGGCAACTTCGGCCAGATCCAGATTGGCGGAGCCGGTTACGCCTTTCAGCGATACATAATAGACGAAACCGCTGGCTTTGCTCGCCACCAGATTGATGCGCGCATCCGGGGTGGTCGGCGACAGCAGGAATATCGTATCTATGCCGGCGGCCATGAATATCTCCGCCACACTTTCTTCCGGCGGAATATCCACCGTCAGCACGCCGTCCACGCCGGCAGCGGCTGCCGCCTGGGCAAACACGGCGTAACCCATATGTTCAATTGGATTGGCATAACCCATCAGCACGATCGGCGTAGTGGTGTTGGTGGCTCGAAACTCGGTTACCATCGCCAGCACGTCCTTCAAACCGACATGATGCTTGAGCGCCCGTTCCGATGCGCGCTGTATGGTAGGGCCATCCGCCATCGGGTCGGAAAACGGCACGCCCAGCTCGATGATATCCGCCCCTGCAGCAGCCAGGCCGTGCAGAATTTGCACCGTCAGCTGCGGATCCGGGTCCCCTGCGGTGATAAACGGAATCAGCGCTGCCTTGTGTTGCGCGTTGAGTTGGGCAAAAGTCTGCTTGATACGGCTCATATTTACTCTCTACAAAATTTCCGGCGCTGTTTAAAGTGTGATGCCCGACAGTTTCGCCACGGTGTTGATGTCCTTATCACCGCGCCCGGACAGGTTCACCAGCAGTATCCGGTCCTTGCTCATGCCAGGCGCGATTTTGGCCGCATGTGCCAGCGCATGGCTGGATTCGAGTGCCGGGATAATGCCCTCGAAACGGCACAAGTCATGAAAAGCGCGCATCGCCTCGTCGTCGTTAATGGCAACATATTCGGCGCGACCGCTGTCTTTCAGCCAGGCATGTTCAGGACCGACGCCAGGATAATCCAGACCGGCAGAAATGGAATGCGTCTCGATGATCTGGCCGTTCTCATCCTGCATCAGGTAACTGCGGAAACCATGCAATATGCCGGGCGTACCCGCCGTCAGCGGCGCTGCATGGCGCCCGCTGGCGACACTCTCGCCGCCTGCCTCGACACCGATCAGGCGTACGTTGTTATGTTCGAGATACGGATAGAAAATGCCGATGGCGTTGGAGCCGCCGCCGACACAGGCAATCACCGCATCAGGCTGGCGGCCGATCATGTCCGGCATCTGCGTCAGGCACTCTTCGCCGATAACCGACTGGAAATCGCGCACCAGCATGGGATACGGGTGCGGTCCGGCCGCGGTACCCAGAATGTAAAAAGTCGATTCGACGTTGGTGACCCAGTCGCGCATGGCTTCGTTTAGTGCGTCTTTCAAGGTCCTGGAACCGGAAGACACCGGCACCACGGTCGCACCCAGCAGCTTCATGCGGTACACGTTAGGCGACTGTCGCGCGACGTCTTCGGCACCCATGTACACCACGCATTCCATGCCGTAGCGAGCAGCCACCGTGGCGGACGCCACGCCGTGCTGCCCGGCACCTGTCTCCGCGATCACGCGCTTCTTGCCCATGCGCCGTGCCAGCAAAGCCTGCCCAATGGTATTGTTGATTTTATGCGCGCCGGTGTGGTTCAGATCCTCGCGCTTGAGATAAATCTGCGCACCGCCCAGATGTTCCGACCAGCGTTTCGCGTGATAGATCGGGCTAGGACGTCCGACATAGTGCTTGAGCTCATGACGAAACTCGGCCATGAACGCCGCATCCTCGCGCGCCAGCTCGTATTCCTGACGCAGTTCATCCAATGCCGCAATCAAGGTTTCCGCGACAAAAATACCGCCATAGGGGCCAAAATGACCGTGCTCATCTGGAAGTTCACCGATATGCATTACTTACCTCTTGAATAAATTGCACGACTTTCGCCGCATCCTTGATGCCTTTACTGATTTCCACACCGCTCGACACATCGACGGCCCACGGACGGGTTTGCTGAATCGCCGCAGCGACATTCTGCGCATCCAGGCCGCCTGACAGTATCAGCGGCAGGGGCAGGACCGGCGGAATCAGCGCCCAATCGAAACTGTGTCCAGTACCGCCCGCTTCACCCGGCACAAATGCATCGAGCAGGATACCTTGGGCATCATCGAACCGAGTTGCGTATTGTACCAAATCCAGCCCCGCTCTAACGCGAACCGCCTTAATATAAGGCAGCTTGAATTGACGGCAATAGACTGGGGATTCGTCGCCATGGAATTGCAACAGGCTGGGACGCACTTGTTCGATAACGGTCTGCACTTCGGCGGCATCCGCATCGACAAATAGCACCACGCTGCTCACAAACGCGGGCAAGGCCTGCGCGATTTCCCGCGCCTGAGCGATTTCGACATGACGCGGACTGGGCGGATAGAATACCAGCCCGATGGCATCCGCGCCTGCGTAGGCTGCATGCAGGGCGGCTTCGACCTGGGTGAGTCCGCAGATTTTAATTCGTGTTCGCATTCATTTATCCTCAATCCTGGAGATCGGCCGACAGGCACCACGGCTGTCGGGCAAACCCCACATTGCATCGTATTCGACATGGCACAGATGCAGACCGGCGGCTGCAAAAGTCGGCGCCGCGCGGGTACGGTCGCGCTGCTGCAGCAAATCGGCGATCCAGTCCGGCGGATATTTGCCCTGGCCGACGTACACCAATGCACCGACGATATTGCGCACCATATGATGCAAAAAAGCATTCGCTGTCAGCTCGAATACGACGAGATTGCCCTGTCCGGATACATTGAGTTGCCGCAGCACGCGCACGGGTGATCTCGCCTGGCATTCCGCCGCACGAAACGCACTGAAATCATGCTCGCCAACGAGCAAGGCAGCCGCCTGCTGCATCCGCGCAATATCCAGCGGTGCATGATACCAGCCCACCTGTCCGGCGTTGAGTGCCGGACGCACCGGATGATTCAGCAAATCGTAACGATAGCTGCGCGATATCGCACTAAAACGCGCATGAAAATCCGGGCCGACCAGTTGCGCCCACAGCACGGCGACTCCGTCAGGCAAAAACGCATTGGCACCGCGCACCCATGCCGTTAACGGACGCTCTATCGACACATCGAAGTGCACGATCTGTTCGGTCGCATGCACTCCGGTGTCAGTCCGGCCTGCTGCCACTACTGATACTGCATGTCCTGCAATCTGCGACAGGGCACGCTCCAGCGCATCTTGCACGCCACAGCCTTGCGGCTGATGCTGCCACCCGCAAAACTGGCTGCCGTTGTATTCCAAACCCAACGCAATACGCTTCATCTCACCCAGATCCCAAGCACCACCACACTCGCAATGCATGCATAATCAAGCCAACTTGACCGCTGCAGCGGCAATTCCAGCGACTGCACCATATCGTCACCCGCTGCAGGCGGATTGGATAATTGCTGCAAACGCTGCCTGAAAGACACGCGCCGCGCATCTTCCATCAGTGCTTCTGCATAGCGCATAGTCAGCCAGACACGCACTGCCATGCGTTCGGGTTCCAGGCCAACATATCGCAATGGCGCCATCAGCGTATAAATGCCCATCAGGATCGCCTCGCGGCTCAGCCGTGTCATCAACACCGCGAGCATGGCCAGCACCAGCATCAACCGCCAGCTCTGCAACAAACCGCTGCTTAATCCTATCTGACTTGGGCTATATGCCCCCAACGCCGGCCACAACGGTGTGCCGGGCAGGCTGTAGGCATGCATCAGCAACAAGACCAGCAATAGCCAGCGGCTGCGCCGGAGATAGCGGACAAACTGCTGCCGGGTACGCCGAGTGAATACCAACGCCGTCACCGTGCTGATGCCTGCCAATATCGGCGTATTCACCTGCATTATCCACACCATAAAAAACAGCCACAGCATTACTGCTGTGGCTGGATGACAGATAGGACGCCGGGAAGTTGATATGTCGTTTATCATCAACCCAATTGATTTAACAAGTCCTGGGCGCTCGCCTGCTGCTGAGCATTCCCCTCTTTAATCACTTCCTGCAGAATTTCACGCGCATTCTCATGATCACCCATTTCCTGGTAAACCTGCGCCAAATCCAGTTTGGTTTTCACCTCCTGCTCTACGTCACTGAGTGTCGTTTCCGCAGCATCGGCCGGTTCGTCAAAATTCAGATTTATACCAGAGAAATCCAGGTTCATTGGCGCATCAGCAGGCTCGACCGCAGGCGCCAACTCTGCAATGGGCGCCAATTCCTCATGCTGATCGATATCTGTTTTATCCAGATCAAAATCGAAGTTCAGCATGTCGTCATGGACAACCGTTTCTGCCTGCATCGCCGGCTCTTCATGCACCGGCTCAGGTACGGCAACAGGCTCGGCAGCCTCCGGCATTTCCTGCGGCTCGAAATTCAGACTGAAATCCAAACCCGCAAACGTATCGGCAACCGGTTCTGCCGTTGCTTTGTCTTCCTCAGACTCATTAGCTTCTGCAGCCATCTGCTCGGCAGGTAACGTATCAACAGCCTGCAACTCGGTCATGTCTGCATCAACGGGCGTCTCTTCTTCGTGCCCCGTTGCTGGAGCTGGCATCAGTTCGGTATCGAAATCCAGCGCAGTTGGGAAATCCATATCCTGATCGGCAGAGGTCGGGGACACATTTTGCGCGGTTACCGTTTCTTCAGGTTCATCTGCAGTAACAAATTCATCCAGGGCAACTGCTGCTACCGCCCCCCCTGCTGCAACGGCTGCAGGCACTTCAGCGTCATGCTTGACCGCTGCACCAGGTTGACCGCCATACAGCGGATTATTCGGGTCCAGTTTGCGGCCTAACTCGGCGGCTTTCTCCCAGAGTGGCGTATTTTCCCCGCCGAGCGCCGAATACAATTCGGTTGCAATCGATTCAAATGCAGGCAGATTGTTACGTGCCGCATAGATCTCGAGCAATTTCAGTTTGATTTCGTGGCGAACCGGATCTTTAACCATGGCTTCTTTTAGAATCTCTTCGGCCTGAGCGTCGCGCCCGTAAGCCATGTAAACTTCAGCTTCAGCGATTGGATCGACATCATGCGTATCGAGATTGCCTAAACCCGATTGACTGAAATCGGTCAGGAACGAAGTGTTGTTGGTATTGACCGATGCACCGCCTTGCGCGCCATACACAGTGTTAGGCTTGACTTCGACATTGGTCATGATGCTGTTTTCGAATTTAGTCAAACCTTCACGCCGACGACGGCTTTTAGTCATAAAACCCAGCAATGCCAGCAACAACACGCCTACCGCGGCTGCGCCAGCATACAATGGATTGATGACATCGTACCAGTTACCCGTATCGGCAACCGAAGCAGCAGGCTTTGGCTGCGCGACCGGAACCGGCTTTTTAACCGCTTCCGCCGGTTTGGCTGGCGCTGCCTCGGGCTTAACTGTCGGCGGTACAGGAATGGGTGCGGCAGGCGCAGGTTTTTCCGCATTTTTTTGCAACGCTGCCATGGACTGATTTTTCAGTTCAACCAGACGCTGCATATCCTTGATATTCTTTTCCAAGGCAGCGGCACGCTCGTTCGCTTCATTGAGCGCCTTCTGCTTCGCCACTGCTTCATCCTGTGCAGCCTGCTTTTGCTCTGCAGCAGTTGGTTTAGCGGTTTTTACACCATTGGCTGATTTTTGATTCGTAACAGGCGCTTCGCCTTTGGATAATTTGAGCACATCTTGCCCGGGTTTAACTGCAGCAGCCCTGTCTTCCACTTTTGGGGTGATTTTACCGCTGGCCTGCGCCGGTTTTTCTGCTACTGCCGGGGCAGCAGCAACTTCTCCGGCCAATTTCTGCCGATAGTTATGCCAATCCGCAGATTGTAATTTGATTTCGCGCACGGCTTCGGCTTCACTGATAGCGGAAACCTCTTCCTTGGTCGGCACTTTAATAATCTGTCCGACTTTCAGCCGGTTCATATTATTACCCGCGAACGCATGGGTATTCTGGCGATATAAACCCACCAGCATCTGTTCCAGCTTGACACCTTCGGGTTTGGTTTCTTTTGCTATTGCTATCAGAGTTGCACCGCGCTTGATAGGGCCTACCGTCTCCATACCGACTGCACCGGCAGCCGGCGTTTCGCTCTCGGCTTTCGGCATGACGCTGGTCGGGGCCGGTTTTTTTGCGACAGGCTTGGCCTGGCTCACATTCATATCACGCGACGCCGGTTTCGCAGCGCGGGTTGTATCAGCAGATGCGGGCTTGGGCGTTGCTGAAGCATCCCGAGCAACGGTCGCGGGGGTAACAGTCAGATTACGACTGCTCTGATTATTGAACATACCGGGAGGATCAAGCAGCAGGGTATATTCACGCACCATTTGTCCGCTACCCCAGTCCAGTTCAATCAGCATATCGACAAAAGGATCGTTAATAGGCTGATTTGAGGTAACTTTAAGTACTGTATGTCCGTCAGCCTTCTTGTCAACGACAAACTTTACGCCCGATAAGGCGTTATTCATTTCTATGTTGGCATTACGAAAAGCTTCGGCGCTGGCCATCCGCGCCTGCAAATGGCTCAATTCAGTGGGATCGGCAGCAATGACTTCTATTTCGGCATTAAGCGGCTGGCCTAATGCCGAATTAATGGAGAGCTTACCTAAACCCGCACTGTAAGCGGGTGTTTGCGCCAGTAACAGCATCGCGGCTGACAAACAACTCACAATTTTCCTTTTATGCATTGTACCGACCCCTCTGATTCAATTGCCTGTTAGGCATTTCATGTAATTATGAACATCTAAATAAATTCGGCTACCCACTTCTCCGCAATACGTACACTATTCAATGCGGTGCCTGCATGAATATTATCTGCCACCAACCAATAATTCAAACCCAGATCATCACCAATCGCGTCGCGCACCCGGCCTATCAATATCGCATCATTCCCTGCAGTATCAATAGGCGTAGGATATTCGGCATCCTCAGCTGACCCCACAACTGATATCCCATTCACATTTTGCCATATCGCAACCGCAGCATCCGCCGCGAGTTTACGCTGCGTCGCTATCTGCACTGCCTGACCGTGCCCATAGAACACCGGCACCCTGACTGCGGTCGGGTTAATGGCCAAGTTCGGCATGGCCAGCACCTTGCGTGTTTCCTCCACCATCTTCATCTCTTCAGCACTATAACCATTATCCATCAAATCACCAACTTGCGGCAAAATGTTAAAGGAAATGCGTTTAGGATATACGATATTCTCGGTTTCGGTAAGATTAAAAATGGCGCGTGATTGGTCGGCCAATTCGTCTACCCCGGCCTTGCCCGAACCGGATACCGACTGATAAGTGGCGACACTCACTCGCGTCAGCCCGGCTGCATCCATAATCGGCTTCAGACTCAACAGCAGATGCGTGGTTGCCGCGTTCGGACAGGCAATGATTCTGCGGGCCTTATAGTCCGCGATGCATTCACTGTTCACCCCCGCCACCACCAGCGGCACATCCTCTTCCTGACGGAACTGCGGGCTGGTATCGATCACGACACACCCGGCAGCTACCGCGATTGGCGCGAAGTGAGCAGCCGCTTCTGCCCCCGCAGCGAAGATCGCCAACTGCACCTGATTAAAATCGAAGCTTACGGCATCAAGCACAGTGATATCTTTTTGTTTAAACTGCACTTCGTCGCCTACCGAAAGGCTCGGCGAGAGCAGGTACAGCTTTCCGACCGGAAAATCACGTTCAGCCAGCTGCGCCAGCACTGCTTCGCCGATCAGGGTCGTTGGCCCCAGCACGGCGACATTCACCAGCCCGGTCATTGTTCTTCCACCAGAATACGCAACATGCGGCGCAACGGTTCCGCCGCACCCCAGAGCAGCTGATCGCCGACGGTGAATGCGGAAAGGTACTCGCTGCCCATGTAAAGTTTGCGCATCCGCCCCACCGGCACCGTCAGCGTGCCGGTCACCGCTGTAGGCGTCAGATCAGCCATGCTGGCTTCGCGCTGGTTAGGCACCACTTTGACCCAGTCGTTATGTGCGGCAATGATGGCCTCGATTTCATCCATCGGCACATCCTGCATCAGTTTCACGGTCAGCGCCTGGCTGTGGCAGCGCATCGCGCCGATACGCACGCACAAGCCGTCGATATTGACCTGACCGTCGGCCAGCCCCAATATCTTGTTGGTTTCGGCACGCGCTTTCCACTCTTCCTTGCTTTGACCGTTGCCCAGATCCTTGTCGATCCAGGGAATCAGGCTGCCGGCCAGTGGCACACCAAAATTGGCGGTGGGGAAAGCATCGTCGCGCAAGACTCCCGCTACTTCACGATCGATGTCGAGAATGGCGGAAGCAGGGTCATCCAGCAGACCTTTGGCAACCTTGTGCGCTTCGCCCATCTGGTTAAGTAGTTCGCGCATATTCTGTGCGCCTGCGCCGGACGCGGCCTGATAGGTCATTGCACTGATCCAGTCCACCATGTTTTCGCGGAACAGACCGCCCAGCGCCATCAGCATCAGCGACACCGTGCAGTTGCCGCCGATGAAGTCCTTGCCACCCTTGACCAGCGCATCCTTGATCACGTGCTGATTCACCGGATCGAGGATAATCACGCTATCCTTTTCCATGCGCAGCGTCGATGCTGCGTCTATCCAGTAGCCCTTCCATCCGGCTGAACGCAGTTGTCCGAAGATTTCGGTAGTATAGTCGCCGCCCTGGGTAGAAATAATGGCATCCATCGCCTTGAGTTCATCGATATTACGTGCGTCTTTCAACGCGGGAATATCGCGGCCGATATCCGGCCCCTTGCCACCGACTTGCGAGGTGGTAAAAAATACCGGTTCGATCAAATCGAAATCACGCTCTTCGCGCATACGCTGCATCAGCACCGAACCGACCATGCCGCGCCAACCAACCAGACCCACTCGCATCATAATTTCCTACCCTTTTTATAGCGCTGCAACGACGGCATCGCCCATTGCAGCGCAACCGACCTTGGTCGTGCCCGGCGTATAGATATCCGCAGTGCGCAAGCCCTGTGCAATGACCTTTTTCACCGCATTTTCGATACGATCGGCTACGGCATCGTGGCCGAAGGTATAGCGCATCATCATCGCTGCGGACAAAATGGTCGCCAGCGGATTAGCGATGTCTTTGCCTGCGATGTCCGGCGCAGAACCATGAATCGGTTCGTACATACCTTTACGGTTCTCATCCATTGACGCCGAACCCAGCATGCCGATGGAGCCTGTGAGCATGGACGCCTCATCCGACAGAATATCGCCGAAGATATTACCTGTCAGGATCACATCGAATTGCTTGGGATTACGCACCAGCTGCATCGCTGCGTTATCCACGTACATGTGCGATAACGCCACTTCCGGATATTGTTTGGCGGTCTCGATGACGACTTCGCGCCACAGCTCGCTGGTTTCCAGCACATTGGCTTTCTCCACCGAGCACAATTTCCTGCCGCGTTTCATTGCGATCTGGAAACCGATATGCGCCACACGGCGCACTTCGGATTCGGCATAGCGCATGGTGTTATAACCTTCGCGCTCACCGTCCGCATTGACATGGATACCGCGCGGCTGGCCGAAATAAAGGTCCCCGGTCAATTCGCGCACGATCATCAGATCCAGCCCCGATACCACTTCCGGCTTCAGCGTCGACGCATCTGCCAGCTCGGGATACAGCGTAGCCGGACGCAAATTGGCAAACAGATTCAGCTCCTTGCGGATGCGCAGCAAACCTTGCTCTGGTCGCATCGGACGCGGCAAACTGTCGTATTGATAGCCACCTACCGCGCCCAGCAGAATAGCATCTGCGGCGCGAGCCAATTTCAATGTGGCTTCCGGCAGCGGATCACCGGCAGCATCGTAGCCTGCACCGCCGATTGCGGCGTGTTCCATCTCTATCTTCATGCCGTCGCTATTGAGGGCGCGCAGCACTTTCACGGCCTGCTCAGTCACTTCCGGACCTATCCCGTCACCGGGTAAAACAGCTATCTTCATCTCAATCTTTCAATTTTAGGTAAATAACCAGGGGGCAGATTTTCTGCGCTGCGCTTCATAAGCACGAATCTCATTGACGTGCTGCAAGGTCAAGCCAATATCGTCCAGCCCATTCAGCAGGCAATATTTGCGGTGTGCATCGACCTCGAACTTAAAGGTCGTGCCGGCAGGCGTAGTCACGGTTTGCTCGGGCAAGTCGATATGCAGACGATAACCTTCCGCTGCCGCCGTTTCCTTGAACAGCTGATCGACTGCAGCGGCATCCAGCACGATAGGCAGCAATCCGTTCTTGAAGCAGTTGTTATAAAAAATATCGGCGAAGCTCGGCGCAATAATCGCCCGCAGACCGTAATCTTCCAGAGCCCAGGGGGCGTGTTCGCGACTCGAACCGCAGCCGAAATTCTCCCGTGCCAGCAGCACTTGCGCGTTTTGATAACGCGGCTGATTCAGTACGAAATCGGGGTTGAGCGGCCGATTGCTGCAATCCTGCCCCGGTTCGCCGTGATCCAGATAACGCCATTCGTCGAACAGATTCGGGCCGAATCCGCTGCGTTTGATGGATTTCAAGAACTGCTTGGGAATGATCGCATCGGTATCGACGTTCGCCCGATCCAGCGGCACGACCAATCCATCTAAAAGTGTAAATGCTCGCATCAGCTTGCCTTTTTCCATATTACCAACGCAGGTACAGTAATCATCAATGTACGCATGTCAGTTCCTTTCAAAATTCCCGCACATCGACGAAATGCCCTGCCAACGCAGCGGCAGCAGCCATCGTCGGGCTCACCAGATGAGTACGTCCGCCCTGCCCCTGACGCCCTTCAAAATTGCGATTGGAGGTCGAGGCGCAACGCTCACCCGGCTCCAGCCGATCGGCATTCATCGCCAGGCACATCGAGCAGCCCGGATCGCGCCATTCAAACCCGGCAGCAAGAAATATCTGATCCAGCCCTTCCTGTTCCGCCTGCTGTTTTACCAAACCCGAGCCCGGCACCACCATCGCCAATTTGACATTGGCTGCCTTTTTGCGGCCTTTGATCACTGCCGCAGCTTCCCGCAAATCTTCAATCCGCGAATTGGTACACGAACCGATAAACACCTTGTCAACAGCGATCTGCGCAATCGGCGTATTGGCAGTCAAGCCCATGTAAGCGAGCGCTCGCTCCCAGTCGTGGCGCTTGACTTCATTGGGGGCATCTGCGGGGTTCGGCACGCGCCCGGTTACCGCCACCACCATTTCAGGCGAGGTACCCCATGTCACCTGCGGCAGGATTTCTGCGGCATTCAGATTCACCTCGCGATCGAAAACCGCATCGTCATCCGACACCAGTGTGCGCCACCAGGCGACCGCCTGATCCCACATTTCGCCGGTCGGCGCAGACGGACGTCCCTTGACGTAGGCGATGGTTTTTTCATCCACTGCCACCATGCCTGCGCGGGCACCGGCCTCGATCGCCATATTGCACAATGTCATGCGGCCTTCCATGGACAAGCCCCGGATGGCCGAACCGGCAAATTCGATCGCATACCCGGTGCCGCCAGCGGTGCCGATGGTGCCGATAATGGCCAGCGCCACATCCTTGGCGGTCACGCCCTTACCCAGTTCGCCTTCGACGTTTACGCGCATGGCTTTGGATTTTTTGGTCACCAGGCACTGCGTCGCCATCACGTGTTCCACTTCCGAAGTACCGATACCGAATGCCAGCGCACCGAATGCGCCATGCGTACTGGTATGCGAATCGCCGCAGACCACGGTCATTCCGGGCAGCGTCAGCCCTTGCTCCGGCCCGATCACATGCACAATGCCCTGGCGCACATCATTCATTTTGAATTCAACGATGCCAAATTCGGCGCAATTCTGGTCCAGCGTTTCTACCTGCAGACGCGAAACCGGATCGACGATACCTTCGGCGCGATGTGTCGTCGGCACGTTATGATCGGGAACAGCCACCGCCGCATCTGTGCGCCATGGCTTGCGTCCGGCCAGGCGCAGCCCCTCGAAGGCTTGCGGACTGGTCACTTCATGAACCAGATGGCGGTCGATGTACAGCAATGCCGAACCGTCCGCCTCGGTATGCACCAAGTGCGACTGCCAAAGTTTATCGTAAAGCGTTTGCCCACTCATGAATCTGACCAATCTAAATAATCGAACCGGAAATTATACACAGACTGGGGCGAATTGATAAATCAGTCCGCTGTCGCCTCCATCGGTTTTCGCTGCCATAACACCAGGACGAATGCCAGCAGCGTGCAACCGGCCGCGATAGCGAATACCCAGTTTGCGCCCCAGCCATCCCAAATAGCACCCGCATACAAGCCGCCCACCGTTCCGCCCGCACCGTACGTCATGCCATTATAAATACCCTGCCCGCGCGCCTGATTGCGGCCATGGAAGTAGCGATGAATCAATGCCACAGCCGCCAGATGATAAGCACCGAAGGTCGCCGCATGCAGCGTCTGGGCGATCACGATCCAGATCAGATGCTCAACCCCCCACGCTATCATCAGGAATCTGAGCACGGCGATCGCGAAAGTGGCCAGCAACACCCTGACCATGGACACATTCGGTATCCAGCGCGGCAGCCAAAGAAATACCGCTATTTCACAGATAACGCCCAGCGCCCACAGCCATCCCACCATGCTTTTGTTATAACCGTGTTCGACCAGGTAGATGGAATAAAACGCATAATATGGCCCATGCGCGACAGCCATCAAAAAGCAGGCAGCAAGCAAAGCCATTACCTCCGGCTGGCGCACTACCTGCCAGATGGCGACATGAGCCAATGCAGGCCTCGTGCTCTTCACGTCCGGTATCCAGCGTGCCAGCAAGGCTATGCCCAGCATCAGCGCCAACACGACCCAGGGCAAATCGCTGGCCGGCCGGAAATTCAGCCAGTATCCCAGGCCCAGTACCGTGACTATAAATCCTACCGAACCCCATAGCCTGATGCGCCCGTAACGATGGATATGCTCGCCCAGACTGGACAATGTGGTCGCCTCGACCAATGGCAATGAAGCGCTCCAGAAAAAGCTCATGCTCGCCATGACCACAAACAGCCAGACAAAACTGTGACCCCAGAATACGCCGGCGAAGCAGATCAAACTTCCTGCAGCAGCCACCTGCACGATCGCTGCACGCCGTCCGGTATGATCGGATAACCAGCCCCAGATATTGGGAGCAAATATCCGCATCACCTGCAACAATGACATCAGCACACCGATTTGCCATGCGTTGAACTGCAGGGATTTGAGATACAGCCCCCAGTAGGGGGACATCGCGCCGACGAAAGCAAAATAGAAAAAATAAAAACCTGACAAACGCCAGTACGGCAAACTATGCACGCCGCTCTACCCATTGCGGGAAATGCTGTTCGAATTTCGCCACCTTGGGAGCAACGACATACTGGCAATAGGATTGCGCAGGGTGTCTGGCAAAATAATGCTGATGCTCCGCTTCCGCTGGATAAAAACGATCGGCGGGCGTGACTTCGGTCACGATCGGACGTGGCAATTGCGCCTGAAATTCGGCGATGATCTGTTGAGCGATGGCATACTGTTGCGCATCATGATAAAAAATCACAGAACGATACTGGGTGCCGTGGTCATTGCCCTGACGATTCAGAGTAGTGGCATCGTGGATCGTGAAGAACACGCGCAACAAACTGGCAAAATCGACGACGCGCGTGTCAAACTCAATGCGCACGACTTCGGCATGTCCGCTTTGCCCGGTACACACATCCGCATAAGCCGGATCAGGCCACGTACCGCCCATATAACCGGACACGATGCTTTTCACACCCTGCATCTGTTCATATACCGCTTCCAGGCACCAGAAGCAGCCTCCACCCAAAGTTGCTGTCGCAACATATTGATTTGACTCAATCATGGCTAGCACCTCACTGGCATATACCAAACATAAAAAAACAGGTTAAAATGACGGTTTTATCATCATATAAAAGGATGTTAGGCATGTCAGGACACTTCCCTTTCAGCGGCAATACCAACCGCGTCAGCGTATTCGGTTTTTATGAGCGTTACAACCTGAATCCCGCCATGCAGGAAAAATATTATAAATGGTGGTACGACTGGGCGAAGAATTTTGTCATGAACGATCCCGATCTGAAAGCCGTGAAAGGCCAGGAGTTCAATCATTATCCTTACGGCCAGCATTCGCACGTGGACTTCCATCTGCGTCAAGGCACATGGACTACCAGTCTGGTTGATCTGGGCGGCTTTATCAAAGGCTCCATCTTCGGCAAAATGTCCGAAGAAGAAATGCACAAACTGGATGAAGACCATCACAATTTCCTGCATCACCTGGAAGAAGAGGCCAAACAGAGTCCGCGCGCACCTCAACCTGAAATCGGCTGGTTCCGTCATTTCTAATTTGAATGCTTCCCAGCGCCGCGAGATCTTTGCCAGATTCGCGGCGATCAATCCTCACCCCGCTACCGAACTCGAATATTCCAGCACATTTGAATTACTGGTAGCGGTGCTATTGTCCGCTCAAGCCACCGACAAAAGCGTCAATCTCGCCACCCACGTCTTGTTCCGAACTGCCAATACTCCCGAATCGATACTGGCTCTTGGAGAAGAAAAACTGGCCGAGTACATTCAGCGCATAGGCTTATACAAAAGCAAAGCACGACATTTGATTGCGACTTGCCGCCTGCTGATCGAGCAGCACAACAGCGTAGTTCCGCGCGACCGAACCGCACTAGAAGCCCTTCCCGGCGTCGGCCGCAAGACCGCGAACGTCATTCTCAATACCGCATTTGGTGAAGCCGTGATGGCTGTTGACACGCATATTTTCCGCGTATCCAATCGCATTGGCCTCGCCCCCGGCAAAACGGTACTGGAAGTCGAACGCAAATTGATGAAAGCCATCCCGAAAGAATATTTACTCCACGCGCATCATTGGCTAATCTTGCACGGACGTTATACCTGCAAGGCACGCAAACCCGAGTGCCCGCAATGCATTATTACCGATCTGTGCAAATACCCCGATAAAACCGTCAATAACCGATGATAGCCACCGGTCTTGCCACAGGCACAACTGCCGACCCTGACATCGCCGCCAGAGCGGTCGCCCAAGCCATGTCCCGCTTGGCGGTCACCCACGCGAATAGCGTATTGCTGTTCCTGAGCGATGCCTTCGCGCGCGATCCGCAACCTGCCTTGCTCGCTGCGTCTCGGCAGAGCCAGTGCATACAAATAGTCGGCTGCAGTGCAGCCGGCATCTTTACCGAACAGGATTGGGTGCTGGATACCCCCGCGG
The DNA here is from genome assembly GCF_002162035.1 of Sulfuriferula sp. AH1. Classification (NCBI taxonomy): domain Bacteria; kingdom Pseudomonadati; phylum Pseudomonadota; class Betaproteobacteria; order Nitrosomonadales; family Sulfuricellaceae; genus Sulfuriferula; species Sulfuriferula sp. AH1. The sequence continues at coordinate 571,788 of NZ_CP021138.1, read as the reverse complement.
CAGCGGCCATGATATTCAGCGGCGACCTGAGCCTGACCACGGCACACTCTCCCGAATTAGACGATCTGGTATTGGCCCTGACCGCACCTAATGCGATTAACCGCGGCTGGATCAACGCGCCTGGCCGGCGTTTTGGCGGCGTCGCTGGCAATGCGACCGGACACGGCCTGTTCAAAGTCTGGAACAACGGTAAAATCAATCCGAATAACCGCTGTGAACTTTACATTCAGGGTGCCAGTGGCGAGATCGGCGTTTCCCATGGCATACGAGCATTGACAGCACCGACCGTAGTCACCGCCAGTAACGGGTTCGACGTAATCAGTCTGGGACGGCAGGCAGCATTGAATTTGCTGGCACGTGAACTGCCGCTCGAAGTCAGGGAGCTCGATCACATTCCATTACATCTGATCATGGCAGCCGAGGTTTTCGGCGATCCCGACACGGCGCTGGCAGAGGGCCGTTACCGGCTGATTCCGGTTATTGCCACCAATCCTGACGACCGTTCGGTTACCCTGGCTTCACGCCTGGCCGAGGGCAGTATGATGTTTTGGGCGTTACGCCAACCGCTTGCTGCGGAGCGCAGCATGCGCGTCACGCTGGATCGTACCGAACAAATACTGGGGCATCGCCCTGATTTTGCCATCGTTGCCAGTTCATCCGGCCGCGGCCCCAGTTTCTATGGTGGCGAAGACAAGGATCTGCAAGTAATCACCCGTCTTTATCCGGACATGCCGATGATAGGCTTCTATGGCAACGGGGAAATTGGCTGGCTTAATAACGCCAATCAGTTGCTGGAATATTCAACCGTTTTTGGACTGTTTCATTATGATGTTTAATCCTAGCCGCGAAGATGCAAGACAGTTTTATTTCGAGACCTGGCACAAGCATCAGCAAAAGCTGCCCTTGGTCGGCGCCGAACTGATCGCCATCGACATCATGCTCGCCCACCCTGAATATCACGCATTACTGAGCCAGCCTGAACGCTTTGAGTCTCGCGAATACTCACCGGAGCTGGGGGAAACCAATCCGTTCCTGCATTTGTCCATGCATCTGGCCATACAGGAACAGCTCTCAATCGACCAGCCTGCAGGTATCCGCAAGCACTACCAGGCGCTGCTGCACAAGCATCAGGATGCAATGACTGCACAGCATGAGATCATGGACTGTCTGGCGGAAATGATTTGGCAGGCGCAACGGCAGCAAACCGCGTTTGATCCGGCGATTTATTTTGCCTGCCTGAAGAAGAAAATACGGTAAGTGCTATGCCGACCGTATTTCCCTGATACTGAAGTAACAATTTAACGCCGCCACAAGAAGCGGTACACGAAACCTGGAAATGCGAGCACGATAAACATGCTTGCTGTTACCGCATAAAACTCCCAGTGCTGTTGTTGTGGCGCTCCCGTCTTTTGTTCCAGCAGACGCGCCACAAAACCCACCGCGAAATACAGCACCACCAGCTCCAGTACCCGCCAGGCAAAAGCTTTGTGCCCGGACTTGGGAGCGATGGCGAATGCTATTCGTTCGCTGAAGAACGGCAAATTGGCGGCGACTAACGCCAGTAACAACAAAGCGGTAACGGCTGTATTCATAGCGATTGTTGTATTACGTAGGCACACAAGGCCATCAATGGTTGGGGCAATATACCCAATGCCAGCACGCCCAGACCGTTCGCGCTCATTAACACGCTTACGTCAGCATGCGGCTTAATAGGATGCGCATCAATCGGCTTGTCGAAATACATCAAGCGTACTACACGCAGATAGTAGAACGCACCGATCAGCGAGAACATCACTGCCACGACGGCCAACCAGGTATAGCCTGCGTTAATAACGGCCTGCAGCACTGCCAGTTTGGCATAAAACCCTATCGTCGGCGGTATGCCTGCCAAGGAGAACATGATCAGCAACATCACAAAAGCATACCATGGATTGCGCTGGTTCAAGCCTTTCAAATCCTCCAGTGAATCCGCCTCGAAACCTTGACGTGACAACAGCATGATCATGCCGAAAGAGCCTAGACCCATCAATACATACGTCAGCATGTAAAACATCGCCGAACTGTAGCCATTGATATCGGCAGACAGCAAACCGAGCAGCAGGAAGCCCATGTGAGAAATAGTTGAGTATGCCAGCATGCGCTTGAAGTTGGTCTGCGCAATTGCTGTGATATTGCCGACAGCCATCGACAATACCGCCATGATCACCATCATTTGCTGCCAGTCCGGCGACATGCTTTGCAACCCTTGCGCCAATATGCGCAGAATGAATGCAAACGCAGCGATTTTGGAAGCGGTACCAATAAACAGGGTCACCGCAGTCGGTGCACCGTGGTAGACATCAGGCAGCCACATATGGAACGGTGCGACACCCAGCTTGAACGCCAAACCGGCTACAATGAACACCAGACCGAATACCAGCACCGTGTTGTTGCCGGCATCCGATTGCAGCACTGTGGCAATCCGTGCGATTTCCAGACTGCCCGTTGCACCGTACAGCATGGACATGCCGTACAGCAGCATGCCGGAAGCCAGCGCACCCAGTACGAAATATTTCATAGCGGCTTCGGTTGCGACACCGGAGTCGCGCTGCAGTGCCACCAGCGCGTATAGGGACAGGCTCAGCAATTCAAGGCCCATATACAGCGTCAGCAAATGACTGGCCGAAATCATCACCATCATGCCGAGTGTCGCGAACAGCACCAGCACGAAAAACTCGCCTTGATACATGCCGCGCTCACGAATATATTCCCGCGAATAAACCAGTGTCACAGCCACAGTAAAATACAGCATCAATTTCAGTGTGTCTGCCAGCAGATCATCAACGAACATGCCGTGCATTGCGTAAGCAGTCACGCCAGTTGCAGTGGAAAACGTTATCCAGCCACAGCCCAGCAATGCTGCCAGGCTGAGAATGTAGGTTACATATCGCCGTTCATCACCGAGAAATAGATCCAGTATCAGAATGAAAGAAACCGCCGCCAATAAAAATAGTTCCGGGAGCAGAGGCATCAAATCAGTAAACGCAAAGTTCATCCGTATTCCTTTGTAATTCTAGCTTAAGGCAGTTTGCTTTGCGCAACGTGCGCCAGCAGATTATTCACTGATGTATGCATGACATCCGTCACCGGCTTGGGATATATGCCCATGGCCAGCACCAGTACCGCCAACACCGCAAGAAAGCTAAACTCACGTGGGCTTATATCCTTCATCTCATCAACATGCGGATTGGTCACATTGCCGAATATCACCCGCTTGTACATCCATAGAGTATAAGCTGCACCGAATATCAGGGTTGTGGCTGCAAGGAAGGCATACCAGAAATTAACCTTGATTGCGCCCATGATCACCATGAATTCGCCGATAAACCCGCTCGTTCCCGGCAACCCGGAGTTTGCCATTGAGAACAGCATCAGGAATGCAGCGAATATCGGCATTTTGTTTGCAAGACCGCCATAATCAGAAATCTGTCGTGAATGCAGGCGATCGTACATGACCCCGACGCTCAGGAACATCGCAGCAGAAATGAAACCATGCGATATCATCTGCACCAGGGCGCCTTCCATGCCTATCGCGTTAAACAGAAAGAAACCGAGGGTCACAAAACCCATATGCGAAATCGACGAATAAGCGATCAATTTTTTCATGTCGCCCTGTACCAAAGCCACCAGACCGATGTAGACCACTGCAATCAGGGAAATGGTAATGATGAACCCGGTCATGTAGTGGCTGGCGTCCGGCGCGATGGGCAGATTGAAGCGCAGAAAACCATACGCACCAATTTTCAGGGTGATCGCTGCCAATATGACCGAACCACCAGTCGGCGCTTCAACGTGCGCATCCGGCAACCAGGTATGCACCGGCCACATCGGCACCTTGACCGCAAAGGACATGAAAAACGCCACAAACAGCAAGATCTGCGCCGTCATGCCCAATGGCAAACGGTGATAGTCAAGGATTTCGAAGCTGCCGCCGGACTGGAAATACAAGTACAGGAAAGCCACCAGCATTAACAGCGAACCCAGCAAGGTATAAAGAAAGAATTTAATCGCTGCATATACCCGTCTTGGGCCGCCCCAGACACCGATCACCAGGAATAACGGAATCAGCATCGCTTCAAAGAACACATAAAAAAGTATCGCATCAAGTGCCACAAACACGCCGTTAATCAACCCGGACATGATTAAAAACGCGGCCATGTATTGAGACGTTTTATTCTGTATTACCTGCCAGCCGGCAATTACGACCAAAATGGTGGTAAAGCTGTTCAGCAGCACAAATGGCATGGAAATACCATCAACGCCCAGATGGTAATTGATGTTAAAAGTCGGAATCCAGTGTGCGAATTCGACAAACTGCATGTTTGACGTCAGTACATCAAACCGCGTATATAACGGCAAGGTAACCGCAAATGCCAAAATCGAGCCCAACAAGGCAATCCATCGCGCGGCGGCTGCATTACGATCCGAACCTGTTGCCAATACCAGCACACCGGCAATGATCGGCACCCATACGGCCAAACTTAAAAGTGGGTATCCAGCTAACATAAAATCCCTATTCGTTTATATTTATCTGCAACGGCTTACGCCACACGCACGAACCATGTGACCAAGGCAAACACACCAATGATCATGGCAAAAGCATAGTGGTAAATATAACCTGATTGCCATTTACGTATTACGGTGGAGAACCAGCCGATTAGTTGCGCAGTACCGTTGACGAAAAATCCGTCAATAATCTTGACATCGCCTATGCGCCAGAAGATGCCACCCAAAGCGCGTGCTCCGCCTGCAAAAAACCATTCATTGAAGGTGTCAAACCCGTACTTGTTATCAAGAATATTGTAAATCATGATAAAGCGCTGTTTGATCGCAGCAGGAATATCCGGACGCTTCATATAGAAGAACCACGCCAGAGCCACTCCGGAGATCGCCAACCACAGCGGCAAGCTGGTCAGGCTGTGCACCGCCATGGCCGAAGCGCCGTGGAATTCATTTCTCAGTTCTTCCATCGCCGGATGCAATTCAGGATTGATATAGATGGCGCCCTTGAAAAAATCACCGAACAGCATCGGTTCAATGGCGAAGTAGCCCACAGCCAGGGAAGGAATCGCCAGCAAAATGAGCGGCACGGTAATCACCCAGGGCGATTCATGTGGCACACCGCCATGATGCCCATGTTCGTCGTGCCCATGCTCATCGTCATGGTGGTCATGATGCGCGTGCGTTTCAAAACGCTCCTTGCCGTGGAACACCAGGAAATACATACGGAATGAATAAAACGCCGTGACAAACACGCCGGCAACCACCGCGAAGTAGGCAAAACCGGAGCCGGCCACGCCATGCTCCATCGCCACGTGCACTGCTTCAATAATGCTGTCCTTGGAGTAAAAGCCCGACAGGAACGGCGTACCGATCAGCGCCAGCGAGCCCACTAATGAGGTAATCCAGGTAATCGGCATGTATTTGCGCAAGCCGCCCATGTTACGGATGTCCTGGTCGTGATGCATGCCCATGATGACCGAGCCTGCAGCCAGAAACAGCAGCGCCTTGAAGAACGCATGGGTCATCAGATGGAATACCGCCACGGAGTAGGCAGAAGCACCTAAAGCCACGGTCATATAGCCCAATTGCGACAGCGTCGAATAGGCCACCACCCGTTTGATATCGTTCTGAATGATACCGAGAAAACCCATGAACAGTGCCGTGATCGCACCGATGACCATCACAAACGATAATGCCGTTTGCGATAATTCAAATACAGGTGACATGCGCGCCACCATGAATATCCCGGCGGTCACCATGGTAGCCGCATGGATCAGGGCCGAAATCGGTGTCGGGCCTTCCATCGAATCCGGCAGCCATACGTGCAACGGGAATTGAGCGGACTTGCCCATCGCACCGATAAACAGCAAAATGCAGATGACGGTAATTAATGACCAGTCCTGACCGGGAATGATGCTTACTGTTTGGCTTGCCATTGCCGGAGCCTGGGCAAATACCGATGCGTAATCCAGCGTTCCGAAGTAAGCCAGCACCATGCCGATACCCAGGAGGAAGCCAAAGTCACCCACGCGGTTAACCAGAAATGCCTTCAGATTGGCATAAGTCGCAGTCGGGCGGGTGTACCAGAATCCGATCAGCAGATATGACACCAAACCCACAGCCTCCCAACCGAAGAACAATTGCATGAAATTATTCGACATGACCAGCATCAGCATGGAGAAGGTAAACAGCGAGATGTAGCTGAAAAAGCGCTGATAACCCGGATCTTCCTGCATATAGCCGATAGTATAGATATGCACCATCAGCGACACAAAAGTCACAACCAGCATCATCATTGCGGTCAGTGAATCGATCAGGAAACCCACCTCAAGCCGGATATCGCCCGTAGTCAGCCAGGTATAAACCGTGCCATTGAATACATGGCCCGCCTGCACATCCTGAAAAACCAGCCAGGATGCCCAGCAGGAGATCGCGACCCCGGCAATCGTCACTACGTGTGACAAAGTACGTCCGATTGCCCACCCGAACAGACCGGCGATCGCCGAACCCAGCAGCGGAGCCAATGGCACTAAAAGATAAAGTTTCTGCATTTCTGTCATGGTTGATTCCTGTCAGATGCGTTCCGCACCATTAGCCTTTCAGATGATCCAAATCGTCCACGTGTATGGTACGCAAGTTACGGAACAACACCACCAGAATCGCCAAACCGATCGCGGATTCTGCCGCTGCCACTGTCAAAATGAAAAATACGAAAATCTGGCCTGCGGTGTCACCCAGATAATGTGAGAAAGCGATGAAATTCATATTCACTGCCAGCAACATCAGCTCAATTGCCATCAGCAGAATAATCACATTCTTTCGATTCAAAAATATACCCAGCACACTGATTGCAAACAAAATCGCACCCAGTATTAAATAATGTGAAAGTGACAACACGGTGCTTCCTCTCTTAAGACTTGGTTGATGAGGGCTGCTCGGACGGCATGGAAACCATACGAACCCGATCTGCACGCTTGATCTTGACCTGTTGCGCCGGATCCTGATATTTGCTGTTTTTGCGGCGCCGCATGGTCAATGCGATCGCAGCGACGATCGCCACAAGCAGCACGACCGCTGCCAACTCAAATGGATACACATAATCCGTGTAGAGCAAGCTTCCCAGCTCTTTGGTATTGCTGTAACCGGCAGCATGCGGCACCGGAGCTGGTACGATATTCAGCCCAAAACTGCGACTGCCCAGTACCACGGCCATTTCCACTACCAGCATGGTGGCGACGAATCCGGCCAGCGGCAGATAATCCCAGAAACCTTCGCGCAAACGGTCCAAGTTGATATCCAGCATCATCACCACAAACAGGAATAACACCATCACTGCGCCTACATATACCAGCACCAGTGCGATTGCAAGGAACTCCGCCTCCAGCATCAGCCACAATCCGGCCGAAGTAAAGAATGCGAGCACCAGGAATAAAGCCGCATGAACCGGGTTACGGGTAGTGACGACACGGAAAGCCGCAAATAGCAAAATTGCCGCAAAGAAATAAAACACTACGGTTTCAAAATTCATATCGATTCGCCTAATGCAAAATTAACGGTATTTAGCGTCAGCTGCACGTGCCGCTGCGATCTGAGCTTCGTGTTTGTCGCCCACCGCCAGCAACATGTCCTTGGTGTAATTCAAATCACCGCGTTTTTCACCGTGGTATTCCAGGATATGGGTTTCCACAATGGAATCCACCGGACATGATTCTTCACAGAAACCGCAAAAAATGCATTTGGTCAGGTCGATGTCATAACGGGTGGTACGACGGCTGCCATCGTCGCGCTGTTCCGATTCAATCGTAATCGCCAGAGCCGGACAAACTGCTTCGCATAACTTGCAGGCAATGCAGCGCTCTTCGCCGTTCGGATAACGGCGTAAGGCATGCAAGCCGCGAAACCGTACGGATTGCGGGGTTTTTTCTTCCGGAAATTGCACGGTAATTTTCCGCGCAAACAAATGCCGCCCGTGAGCGCCATGCCGCGCAACAGCTCGGTAAGCAGCATGCTAGAGAAAAAGTGTTTTATAGCGTTCATCAAATCACTCCATCATTCCACATCAGTGGAACAGGTATCCGTAACGGGTTTGCATCATCGCGCCAACAAAGAGGAGCCAGACCAGGGTAATTGGAATAAATACCTTCCAGCCCAAACGCATGATCTGGTCATAACGATAGCGTGGAAACGTCGCGCGGAACCACAAGAACAGGAACAGAACGAAACCGATCTTGAACATCAGCCAAACAAAACCGGGGATCCAGTTGAACGGCGCAATGTTGAACAGCGGATTCCAGCCGCCGAGGAACATCAGCGAGGTCAATGCCGCGATCAGTATCATATTGGCGTATTCGGCCAGGAAGAACACTGCAAAGGCCATGCCTGAATACTCAACGTGAAAACCGGCCACGATTTCCGATTCGCCCTCGGCCACGTCAAATGGGGCGCGGTTGGTTTCAGCCACACCGGCAATCAGATACACGATGAACATCGGAAATAGCGGTAGCCAATACCAGTTGAAAATACCGCCGGTCTGACCCTTGACGATTTCAACCAGATTCAGGCTTTGTGACGCCATCAGTACGCCCACCAGCGCAAAACCCATGGCAATTTCATAGGACACGATTTGCGCCGCTGAACGCAGGCTGCCGAGGAATGCATACTTCGAATTGGATGCCCAGCCGGCGATAATAACGCCGTAAACGCCCATGGAAGTAATGGCGAGAATATACAGCAATCCGGCGTCGACATTGGCCAGCACCAGTTCCGGTGAAAATGGCACTACCGCCCACGCAGCCAATGCCGGCGCAATCGTCAGTACCGGAGCCAGCACGAACAAGAACTTGTTTGCGCCACTCGGAATGATGATTTCCTTCATCAGTAATTTCAAGCCGTCGGCAATCGGCTGCAGCAAACCCTTGAAACCAACCCGATTAGGTCCCAAACGTACCTGCATGTAGCCGATCACTTTACGTTCGGCATAGGTAAGATAAGCGACCGCAAGCATCATCGGCCCGACAATCGCGATGATCTTGACGAGTGCCCATACGGCTGGCCACGCATAGCCGAATAAATTTTGCATGTATTCCATGTTATGCACGCTCCAGACTGATTTCGCCCATCATTGCCCCTAGCCCTGCCGTATGTGGATGACTGGCCGCCACACGCACGCAATTCAGGGGCAAAGCATCATTGGCCTGGACGCGCATCACGGCTTTGGCCTCGCCTTGCCGTACAGTTACCATTGAGCCAGAGGTGATCCCCAGTGTCGCCAGCATGGCTGAATTAGCTTGCGCTACAGGCGCTTCGGCATTATGGGTTTTCTGCAATGATTCCGCGCGACGCACGATCGCATCGGCCTGATACATCGGAACTTCACCAATCCGCATGACCGTTTCTGCCACTGCGACGGATGAAACCTTGATAGCCGACAGCTGGTTACTGAGCGCGCTTGCAGGCAGATCACCGTTCGGCAGCACTGACTGGCGCACCGCTTCAGCAGTATCGTAATCGAATCCAGACAGGCCGAGCATGGTGCCCAGTACGCGCAACACCTTCCATGCCGGACGCGTCTCGCCCAATGGTTTTACTGCGCCATTAAAGGACTGTACCCGACCTTCGGTGCTGATAAAGGTACCGGCTGTTTCGGTGAACGGCGCGATCGGCAACAACACATCGGCGTAATCCATCGCCGCATGTTTGTATGCGCTCATTGCCACGACCATATCTGCATTTTGCAGTGCACGCATGGCTTGTGCGGGGTTATGGCTATCCAGTTCAGGTTCCGCCCCCAGCAACAGATAGGCTTTGCGTGGCATCGCCAGCATCGCTTCGGCATTCAGCCCTGTTTTGCCATGGCGAGGTACTGCACCGGCAATGTACGCGCCGACGCTGTTCGCTGCCTCGCCGAGGAAACCGAACGCTGCACCGGACAGGTCTGCGATAACCTGCGCCAATGCATGCAGATCCGCGTATTGCGGATGGTGCTGGGCCATATTGCCCAACAGCACGACCTTATGCTCGCCGCTGGCAAGACTGCCCGCTATGGATTCGCATTCCGGACCGGCCTTGATTTCTGCAGCGAGCGCTGCAATTGCTGACGGCAATGCCTTTCCTGTTTGCGACGCCAAGGCCACTGCGATTTGCATCAGCGCGTTGACCATAGCCTGCGGTGCAACAATCGATTTATTCGCTACTTTCATCAGCAAGTCGTCATCGACCGGATTCACCAGACTCAGTTGCGCACCATGCTTCACCGCCTGGCGCAAACGATGGGCCAGCAATGGATGATCCTGACGCAACGTGCTGCCCACAAGCAGCACCCGATCCAGTTTGTCGATCTCGGCAACCGGCATTCCTAGCCAGGGCGCACCGGTTAGCGCAGCATCCGCACTGAAATCAGACTGACGCAAACGCGCATCCACATTGCCGGTACCCAGACCGCGCACCAATTTCTGCAGCAGATACAACTCTTCCAGGGTTTGATGTGGAATCGCCAGCGCGCCGATGCTATCGGCACCATGCAGTTCACGAATCTGTTTCAATCCGTTGACCACGTATTCCAGCGCCGCCTGCCAGTCGACCTCCATCCATTTACCATCCTGCTTGACCATAGGCCGAGTCAACCGCTGTTCGGCATTCAGGCCCTCATAGGAGAAGCGATCCTTATCCGACAACCAGCATTCGTTAATGGCTTCATTTTCCAGCGGCAATACGCGCATGACCTGGTTATTCTTCACATTGACAGCCAGATTGCTGCCCAGGCCGTCATGCGGACTGACCGACTTGCGGCGCGACAGCTCCCAGCTGCGCGCGGTGTAGCGAAAAGGTTTGCTGGTCAGGGCCCCGACCGGACACAAATCGATGATATTGCCGGACAACTCCGAATCTATGGTTTTGTTGATGAACGGCATGATCTCGGAATGCTCGCCGCGACCGACCTGGCCCATTTCCATGATGCCGGCGATTTCCTGGCCGAAACGCACGCACCGCGTACAGTGGATGCAACGCGTCATGTCAGTCGCGACCAACGGGCCCAAATCCTTGTCTTTAACGACGCGCTTGACTTCCTGATAGCGCGAGGAGCTGCCACCATAGCCTACAGCCAGATCCTGCAAGCTGCATTCACCGCCCTGATCGCAAATCGGGCAATCCAGCGGATGATTGATCAGCAGAAACTCCATCACGCCTTTTTGCGCCTTGACCGCGTAATCGGATTTGGTGAAAACCTTCATGCCATCGGTGATTGGCGTTGCGCATGCCGGCATCGGCTTGGCTGCTTTTTCCACCTGTACCAGACACATGCGGCAATTGGCCGCAATCGAAAGTTTTTTGTGATAGCAGAAATGCGGGATATATATACCGACTTGCGCCGCCGCATCCATGATCGTGCCACCAGCAGGTATCGCTACCTTGTTACCGTCAATTTCAATTTCTAGCATTTGCTTCACCTAAACCATGCATTTGCCATGCTCGATGTGATACTCGAATTCATGGCGATAATGTTTGAGCATCGCCTGGACCGGCATTGCAGCCGCATCGCCAAGCGCACAAATGGTACGGCCACCGATGTTGTGTGCAACGTCATTCAACAGATCGAGGTCTTCAGGACGGCCCTGGCCGTGTTCAATTCTATGGATCACGCGATACAGCCAGCCGGTGCCTTCGCGGCATGGCGTGCATTGCCCGCAGGATTCTTCAAAATAGAAGTATGACAAGCGTTCCAGCGCCTCTACCATGCACACGGTTTCATCCATGATGATGACCGAGCCTGCACCTAATGCCGAGCCGGCCTTGGCGATGGAATCATAATCCATCGTGCATTCCATCATCATTTCAGCGGGTACCACGGGGGTCGAAGATCCGCCGGGGATACAGGCTTTAAAAGTATGGCCGGTACGAATACCGCCAGCCATTTCGAGCAATTCCGCGAAAGGCATGCCCATCGGCACTTCAAAGTTACCCGGCTTGTTCACATGCCCGGACACCGAAAAAATCTTGGTGCCGCCGTTGTTGGGTTTGCCCAGCTCGAGAAATTTTTGTCCGCCCTCACGAATGATGTAAGGAATGCTCGCAAAGGTTTCCGTATTATTGATGGTGGTCGGCTTGCCGTATAAACCGAAACTTGCAGGGAATGGCGGCTTGAAACGCGGCTGGCCCTTTTTGCCTTCAATCGATTCCAGCAAGGCGGTTTCTTCGCCACAAATATAGGCGCCGTAGCCGTGATGATTGAACAGATTGAAACTGAAATCGGTACCCAGGATGTTATCGCCAAGGAAACCGGCTGCCCGCGCTTCTTCCAGCGCAACTTCCATGCGCTCATAGGTCTGCCAGATTTCACCATGAATATAGTTATAGGCGCGCTTGACACCCATGGTATAGGCAGCAATGACCATCCCCTCGATCAGGGCATGTGGATTAAGCAGCATGATGTCGCGATCCTTGAAGGTGCCAGGCTCGCCCTCATCCGAATTGCACACCAGATACTTGTCACCCTGATAATGACGCGGCATGAAACTCCATTTTAATCCGGTTGGAAAGCCCGCGCCGCCACGACCGCGCAATGCGGATTTCTTTACCTCGGCAATGATGGTTTCAGCCGATATTTTTTCCGTCAGCACCTTGCGCAGCGCGGCGTAACCGCCATTCGCCACATAGGTCTCCAGCTTCCACGATTCAGGAAGATGGGCTGTATTAAATATTACTTCGCCGCCTTTAATGACCATATTATTTCAGCTCTTCAAGGATCGAATCGATTTTCTCCGGGGTGAGAAAACCTTCCATGCGATGATTATTGATAAGACACAATGGCGCATCGCCACAAGCCCCCATGCATTCACCCTCTTTCAGAGTGAAGCGGCCATCGGCCGTGGTTTCACCGAATTCACAACCGAGATGCTGCTTTAAATGCTCAGCCATTTCCGGCGCGCCCATCAGCATGCAGGAAATATTGGTGCACAAGGTAACCTTGTATTTACCGACTGGGGCTGTGTCGTACATATTATAAAATGTCGCCACTTCATAAACCGCAATTGTCGGCATACCGAGGTAATTGGCGACGAAGTCCATCGTTTCCGTCGATAGCCAGCCTTTTTCTACCTGAGCGATACGCAAAGCCGACATCACGGCCGACTGGCGTTGGTCAGCCGGGTATTTCGCGATCTCAAGATCGATCTGGGCAAGGGATTCTGGGCTCAGCATTATCGGTCTATCTCCCCAAACACAATATCTTGCGTACCAATGATCGCAACAACGTCGGCGATCATGTGGCCACGCACCATTTCATCCAGTGCCGCCAAATGCGGATAACCGGGTGCACGAATTTTTAAACGATAAGGCTTGTTTGCACCATCTGACACCATGTAGATGCCGAACTCGCCTTTGGGATGTTCGACCGCCGCGTAAGCTTCGCCTTCCGGCACATGCATCCCTTCGGTAAACAGCTTGAAGTGATGGATAAGGTCTTCCATACCCAGCTTCATGCCAACTCGCGAAGGCGGCGCTACCTTATGGTTCTCGGTAATAACGGGGCCGGGATTCTGCCGCAGCCAGGTCACGCATTGCTTGATAATACGGTTGGACTGGCGCATTTCTTCCATCCGCACCAGATACCGATCGTAGCAATCGCCATTAACGCCAACCGGAATATCAAAATCCAGCCGGTCATAAACTTCGTAAGGCTGCTTCTTGCGCAAATCCCATTCGATGCCAGAGCCACGCAACATGGGCCCGGAAAAGCCCAGCGCCAAAGCACGTTCCGGCGACACTACGCCGATCCCGACCGTACGCTGTTTCCAGATACGATTATCCGTCAGCAGAGTTTCATATTCATCGACATAAACATCAAAGCGGCGCGTAAAATCTTCCAAAAAATCCAGCAAGGACCCCTGACGATTCGCGTTCATTTCGCGAATGGCAGCCTCATTGTGGATTTTGGAGGCTTTGTACTGCGGCATGGTATCCGGCAAGTCGCGGTATACCCCGCCCGGACGATAATAGGCAGCATGCATGCGCGCACCTGACACGGCCTCATAGCAGTCCATCAAGTCTTCACGTTCACGGAAAGCATAAAGAAACACGGTCATCGCACCGATATCAATGGCGTGAGCACCCAGCCACAACAGGTGATTGAGGATGCGTGTCACCTCATCGAACAGCACGCGTATGTACTGAGCGCGCTCCGGAATCGCTATACCCATCAGCTTTTCAATGGCCATGACATAAGCATGCTCATTACTCATCATCGACACATAATCGAGTCGATCCATATAAGGCAGCGCCTGCAGGAATGTCTTGTTTTCTGCCAGTTTTTCAGTAGCGCGGTGCAGCAGACCAATATGCGGATCCGCCCGTTCGATAACTTCGCCATCCAGTTCCAGCACCAGACGCAACACGCCGTGAGCGGCCGGGTGCTGCGGCCCGAAGTTCATGGTGTAATTACGAATTTCAGCCATTATGCAAACTCTCCATAATTTTCCTCGCGGACGATGCGCGGCGTAATCTCTCGCGGATCGATACTCACAGGCTGATAAATGACACGCTGCTGATCCGGGTCATAACGCATTTCCACGTTACCCGAGATCGGGAAATCCTTGCGGAACGGATAGCCCACAAAACCGTAGTCGGTCAGAATGCGGCGCAAATCCGGGTGTCCGTCAAACACGATACCGAACAAATCAAACGCTTCACGCTCAAACCAGTTTGCTGACGGCCACACGTCCACCATGCTTTCGAGCACTGGAAATTCATCTTCATTCGCAAACACGCGTATGCGCAGACGACGATTCTTGGCCAGCGACAGCAGGTGATAAACCACTGCAAAACGAGCACCTTCCCACGCGCCTTCACGGTAATCGGAGTAATCCATGCCGCACAAGTCGGTTAATTGCTCAAAACGCAATCCGGCATGGTCACGCAGTACCAGCATCACATCGCGCAAATCAGCCGCCCGCACCTCTATTGTCAATTCATCCAACGCCTCTATCTGGCGCACTATTTTAGTACCCAGCGTAGTCAGCAAGGAAACAGACAGGCTCTCTAATGATGGATTCATAGCAACTCGCTTTTAATCATTAACGCGCAATAGTATTTGTGCGCTTGATCTTGTTTTGTAACTGAATAATGCCGTACAGCAGCGCCTCAGCCGTGGGCGGGCAACCGGGCACATAAATGTCAACCGGCACAATGCGGTCGCAACCGCGCACCACCGAATAGGAATAGTGGTAATAGCCGCCGCCGTTCGCACACGACCCCATGGAAATCACCCAGCGTGGCTCAGCCATCTGGTCATACACCTTGCGCAGAGCAGGTGCCATCTTGTTGCATAGCGTTCCCGCCACAATCATCACGTCAGACTGGCGCGGACTAGGGCGGAACACCACGCCAAAACGATCGAGGTCATACCGCGAAGCACCTGCCTGCATCATTTCCACAGCACAGCATGCCAAGCCGAAAGTCATGGGCCACAGCGATCCGGTGCGGGTCCAGTTTATTAACTTATCCGCTGTCGTGGTTACGAAGCCCTGTTCCAAAACGCCTTCTATTCCCATTCCAGCGCTCCTTTCATCCACTCATAAACAAAACCGACCACGAGAATAGCCAAAAACAGCACCATGGCTAAATAGCCGAACAAACCGATTTTTTCCAGCACGATCGCCCAGGGAAACAGGAACGCAATTTCCAGATCGAACAGGATAAACAGAATGGCAACCAGATAATAACGCACGTCAAATCGCATGCGCGCATCCTCAAAGGCTTCGAAACCGCATTCATACGGCGAGAGCTTTTCACTATCGGGGTGATTAGGCGCCAGCAACCAGCCCATCAACATGGGGCCTACACCTACCGCCAAACCCACCAAGACAAACAACAACACAGGAAAATAATTTTCAAGCATGGATACGCCCCCAAGCCATTTACAGGCACACAGCCTCTCAGTTTAATTGCCCTAAAAGCACCGCGTCAAGCTTAAAAAAAGATTGCCAGAATACACCAATTTATTCATAACAATCAATTGATTACGATAAGCAGCAACGTCGTGCCTATTCGAAAATCTAATGGTGCCGACGGCGAGACTCGAACTCGCACAGCTTTACGCCACTACCCCCTCAAGATAGCGTGTCTACCAATTTCACCACGTCGGCCGATTGACAGGACGGATCGATAATCCGCCCCACGGTAACACATCCCGCTTACTTGGGAATTTCCCCGGCTTTTGACCCGGCGTTACCTGGAACTGCTTGGCCTGTCGGCGCTGCTGGCATGGTTGTACCAGCCGGTGCCACAGGCTTAACTGTCTGCAATTTTTGTTGCGCTTGCATGACGCCAATTGACTTGGTTTGGTGGCCTGAAAAATAAGTCAGCACCAAACTGGTCATAAAAAAAGTTGCTGCCAGCACAGCTGTCGTGCGGCTCAAAAAATTTGCCGATCCGGTTGAACCGAACAAACTGCCGGACGCTCCGCTACCAAACGAAGCCCCCATGTCGGCGCCCTTGCCCTGCTGCAAAAGCACCAGCACAATGACCGAAACCGCAGCCAGCAAATGCAAAATCCAAATTATCGTTTCCAAATCTTAATCCTTTAAACCAAATTGCTTAAGATTGCGCAGCTTTGCAAATAGCAACAAATTCATCCGCCACTAACGATGCCCCACCAATCAACCCGCCATCAATGTCTGGTTGAGAAAACAATTCCGCCGCATTGGCGGCTTTAACGCTGCCACCATACTGAATCACCAAACGTTCAGCAATATCCGCATCCTGCACGGCTAGTTTCTGCCGTATGAACGCATGCACGGCTTGCGCCTGTGCCGGGCTTGCCGTTTTTCCTGTGCCTATAGCCCAAACCGGCTCATACGCTATCACGGCCTGCGCCATACCAGCCATGCCCGAAACCGCCAGCACCGCATCGAGTTGACGCGCTATTACCGACTCGGCCATATCCGCTTCGCGTTCGGCAAGCGTTTCGCCGACACACAGGATAGGCGTCAGACCCGCCTTGATTGCCGCCGCAAATTTTGCCGCTACAACCTGATCGGTTTCGCCATACAGCGCCCGACGTTCCGAATGTCCGATAATCACATAGTGACATCCGAAATCCAGCAACATCGATGCCGATACCTCGCCCGTATAAGCGCCTTTGGCATATTCGCTCATGTTCTGAGCGCCCCAGCCAATTGGCGAATCGGCCAACACGCTTTGAGTTTGAGCAAGATAGGGAGAAGGAACACACACAGCGCAAGCCATATTACGCATATCAGCCAATGCAATACGCAACTCATTGAGTAACGCCTGATTTTCATCCAGGCTGCCGTGCATTTTCCAATTACCGGCGACTAACTTTTGCCGCATTGCTCAACCCCACCTTCTAAAACCCTAGATAGTACACACAACACCCACGTTTGGTCAATCCTTACAAAATTTGCAAGCCCGTGTAAGACGCTTAACCATTTTGTCACAATTATGTAATATTGGGCCGGTAGTATGTGAACAGCAAACAGCAAACACTTTAACCATATTGCTTTTTGTTCTGATTCAATTTTTATCTATACGGAGATACAAAGCACATGCAAACTACAACCCGCAATCTCGCTACCATATTATTGCTCAGCGCTGGCTGGGCTTTTGCCGCTAATAGCCAAGCCGCCGAAATCACTGGTGCCGGCGCAACATTCCCTTATCCTATCTATGCCAAATGGGCGGAAGCTTACAAAGCCAAATCCGGCGTTAGCCTGAATTACCAGTCGATCGGTTCCGGCGGCGGCATCAAGCAGATCAATGCAAAAACCGTTGATTTCGGCGCTTCCGACATGCCCTTGAAGGCCGATGTGCTGGCAAAAGGCGGCTTAATGCAATTCCCGACCGTTATCGGCGGCGTTGTTCCAGTCATGAACGTGGAAGGCATTGCACCTGGCCAAATCCACCTGACCGGTAAAGTACTGGCTGAAATTTATATGGGCAAGATCCTGACCTGGAACGACCCGGCAATTGCAGCTTTAAACAAGACCGTTAAATTGCCAGCCACCCCGATCACAGTTGTGCATCGTTCGGACGGTTCCGGCACCACTTTCATTTTCACCAACTACCTGGCCAAAGTCAGCCCCGAATGGAAAGAAAAAGTGGGTAACGACACTTCCGTGGCATGGCCAGCCGGTGTAGGCGGCAAAGGTAACGAAGGCGTAGCTTCCTTTGTACAACGCATCAAGGGCTCCATCGGCTATGTTGAATACGCTTATGCCAAACAAAACAAAATGACCTACACCCTGATGCAAAACAAGGAAGGCCATTTTGTAGCCCCTGATGACACCACATTCCAATCCGCAGCTGCTGGCGCAGACTGGGAGCACGCTCCCGGCTTCTACGAAATCCTGACTGACGAACCTGGCAAAATGAGCTGGCCAATCACTGGCGCCACCTTCATTCTGATGCACAAAGCGCAGGAGAAACCGGCCAATGCCAAAGAAGTTTTAAAATTCTTTGACTGGTCTTACGCAAACGGCGATAAAATGGCGTCTGATCTGGATTATGTTCCTCTGCCTGACAGCCTGGTCAAACTTATTGCCAAATCTTGGAAGAACGAGATAAAAGATACTAGCGGTAAAGCAGTTTGGTAAAATTTGCATAAGTTGGCTGTGTTTTTGTAACCAAACCAGACTAAGGGGGAGCGCAATCTCCCCCTTAGTCTTGCAATGCATACTACGCTATGAATAAATCAATATCTGATCGCCGTACCAAACGTTTTATTATAGAAGACGCGCTGTTTCGCAATGCGACACGCCTGTTTGCTTTTATTGTCCTGGCATTACTGTTAAGCATCATTATTTCACTGATAGTCGGCAGCATGCCGTCCATCAAGGCCTTCGGCTTCGGATTCCTGACCAGCGATGACTGGAACCCGGTAACAGACAAATTTGGCGCCCTGGTGCCCATAACCGGCACTATCGCAACCTCGATTATCGCACTGCTGATAGGCGTGCCAATCAGCTTCGGCATCGCTCTGTTCCTGACTGAACTTTCTCCGAACTGGCTTAAACGCCCTCTGGGCATCGCTATCGAACTGCTCGCGGGCATCCCCAGCATCATTTATGGCATGTGGGGCCTGTTCGTATTCGCCCCCATGTTCGCAGAACATGTGCAGCCCTGGTTAATCGACACATTAGGCCCGCTGCCCGTTTTCGGTTTCTTGTTCCAGGGCGTCCCGATGGGGATAGGCATGTTAACCGCAGGGCTCATACTGGCCATCATGGTAATCCCGTTCATAGCCTCGGTAATGCGCGACGTGTTTGAAATCGTGCCGCCGTTATTGAAGGAGTCTGCCTACGGCCTTGGTGCCACCACATGGGAAGTCGTGCGCTATGTCGTTCTGCCCTATACCAAAATTGGCGTAGTAGGCAGTATCATGCTGGGTCTTGGCCGTGCCTTAGGTGAAACCATGGCGGTAACCTTTGTCATCGGTAACGCACACCAGTTGAGCAAATCCCTGATGATGCCGGGCAACAGCATATCGTCGGCGCTGGCCAACGAATTTACCGAAGCTGACGGGGTCCTGTACACCTCCTCGCTGATCGAACTGGGTCTGATCCTGTTCTTCATCACCTTCGTTGTTTTAACCATCTCCAAGCTACTGCTGCTCCAGCTGAGCAAACAGGAAGGCAAAAAGGGCTAGGAAATATGTTATCCATTTATAATCGTCGCCGCCTGATCAACCAGTTCAATTTGCTTATCGCCGCTATGTCCATGCTGCTAGGGCTGATGGCTTTGGGCTGGATTTTATGGACCCTTTTAAGTTACGGCCTGCATGGCGTGAGCATGGACATGTTCACCAAGAACACGCCGCCCCCCGGCAGTCAAGGTGGGTTACTGAACGCCATTGCCGGCAGCTTCCTGATGTCCATGATAGGCACAATGATCGGCACGCCCATCGGCATCCTGGCAGGTACTTATCTGGCAGAATTCGGCCAGCGCGGATGGCTGGCACCTGTCACCCGTTTCATTAACGACATTTTACTGTCGGCGCCGTCAATCGTAATCGGTCTGTTTGTCTATACGACCTACGTCATGACCAGCAAGCATTTCTCTGGCTGGGCCGGCTCATTGGCACTGGCATTGCTGGTAATTCCGGTCGTGGTCCGCACTACCGAAAACATGCTGAAACTGGTGCCAAACACCCTGAGGGAAGCGGCGGCCGCATTAGGTGCGCCCCAATGGAAGATCGTCACCATGATTACCTGGCGCGCATCCAAGGCAGGCATGATGACGGGTATTTTGCTGGCCATCGCGCGTATCAGCGGCGAAACGGCCCCCTTGCTGTTTACCGCACTCAACAACCAGTTCTGGAGTACGAACATGAATGCACCGATAGCCAACCTGCCCGTCGTCATCTTCCAGATGGCGATGAGCCCCTACGATGACTGGCATGACCTGGCCTGGGCCGGCGCGTTATTGATCACCTGTACCGTGTTAGGCCTGAGCATCCTGGCCCGTGCCATGTTCCGGCAAGAAAAAACATCCTACTAAAATCGCAAAACCATGAGCAAAACTATGGATACCAACGCAAAAATCAGCCTCCGTAATCTGAACTTCTTTTACGGCAAGCATCACGCGCTTAAAAATATCAATCTCGATATTCCGAGTAACCATGTGACCGCTTTCATTGGGCCATCCGGTTGCGGCAAGTCAACGCTACTGCGCACACTCAATCGCATGTATGACCTTTATCCGGGTCAACGCGCCGAAGGCCAGATCATGCTCGACGGCCATGACATCCTCGACAAATCCACCGATCTGAATAAGCTCCGCGCACGTGTAGGCATGGTGTTTCAGAAGCCGACGCCCTTTCCCATGTCCATCTACGACAATATCGCATTTGGCATCAAGCTGTATGACAGCCCTTCGCGTTCGGAACTGGATGACCGGGTCGAATGGGCACTGAAAAAAGCCGCGCTGTGGAATGAAGTAAAAGACAAACTCAACCAGAGCGGCTACAGCTTGTCCGGCGGTCAGCAACAACGCTTATGCATCGCACGCGGCATCGCCGTCAAACCCGAGGTTTTGTTGCTGGACGAACCTGCATCGGCACTAGACCCGATTTCTACAGCGCGTATTGAGGAACTCATCCACGAACTGAAAACCGATTACACCATCACCATCGTTACGCACAGCATGCAGCAGGCGGCCCGCGTGTCAGATTTTACGGCCTACATGTATCTGGGCGAGATGGTGGAATTTGGCAAAACCGACGTGGTATTCACCAATCCCAGCAAGAAAGAAACCGAAGATTACATTACCGGAAAATTCGGTTAATTTTCACACCCCGACTCCAAATAAAAACGCGATGTTTCTTGCCGGACATCGCGTTTTTATTAAGCAGTCTCCGCACCCTGGCAGCAACCCCGGTTTTGTTTCTTGCCGGGCCAGATTATGCAGCCGAATGCCTCACCGCCTTGGCAATGTGCTCCGCTTCATGTTTTGATTGATCCGCACACTGGCTCTCCACCATCACCCGTATCAATGGTTCAGTACCCGATGCCCGCAATACTACACGTCCGGTATTGCCCAATGCCGCTTCGGCCTGCTGCACCGCCTGCTGAATGGCCGCATGCTGCAAATCAACATTGCCGGTTACGCGCACGTTCAACAAGGTTTGCGGATATTGCTGCATGTCTGCCGTATACTGCGCCAGCGACATCCCGACTTCACGCAAGGCGCGCAACACTTGCAATGCGGCGATAATGCCATCCCCGGTAGTATGCTTCTCCAGACACAGAATGTGCCCGGAAGCTTCTCCGCCGAGCTGCCAACCGCGCTCGGCCAACATCTCCAATACATACCGGTCGCCTACTTTTGCCCTGGCAAAAGGAATTTCCAGACGTGCCAGCGCATGCTCCATCCCCAGATTCGTCATCAGCGTACCAACCACACCGCCCTTCATCTTGCCCATGTGCTGCCGATGCTTGGCAATGATATAAATCAGCTGATCACCGTTATATATCTTGCCATCACTATCTGCCATCATTACCCGATCGCCGTCACCGTCAAGCGCAATCCCGAAATCCGCGCGATGATGACGCACTGATGCACTCAAAGTCGAGGTATAAGTAGCACCGCATTCGCGATTGATATTGGTGCCATCCGGATGATTGCCGATAGGGATCACTTCCGCACCCAGCTCGTGCAATACCGGGGGCGCCACATGATAAGTCGCCCCCTGTGCGCAATCGACCACTATGCGCAAGCCGCGCAAATCAAGGTCGAACGGAAAACTGCTCTTGCAGAATTCGATATAGCGCGCAGCAGCGTCATCTATGCGTTTTACCCGGCCCAATTCGCGTGATGCCATGGTTTGCATAGGCAAGGACAGCTGCGCTTCAATCGCCAGCTCGGTCGCATCCGCCAGCTTCTGCCCGGTGCCGGAAAAGAATTTGATGCCATTATCTTCAAACGGATTATGCGATGCCGAAATCACCACACCCGCCTGCAATCGCAATGCACGCGTCAAGTAAGCCACGGCGGGCGTTGGCATGGGCCCTACCAGTCGCACATTCACGCCGGCAGCACATAACCCTGCCTGCAAGGCGGCTTCCAGCATATAACCTGAAATACGCGTGTCCTTGCCGATCAGCACCACGGGATTTTCCCCGGGGGCCAGGGCGCTACGATCGCTTGCCAGCACCTTGCCCGCCGCGTAACCAAGCCGCATCACAAAATCCGGCGTAATCGGCGCTTCGCCTACCCGGCCGCGAATACCGTCGGTACCAAAATATTGCCTGCTCATTGCGTCCCCTTTATTGCTTGCCATACCGTTAATGCATCGCGGCAAGCCGCCACATCATGCACTCTGATTATATTCGCGCCCTGATTTACTGCATACAAATGTGCCGCCAGTCCTGCCGCCTCGCGCTCGCCCACAGCACGCCCAGTAAGCGCACCCAGCATCGATTTGCGCGACATCCCGACCAGGATCGGATAATTCAACCCGGTAAACACCGCCAGATGCTTCAACAATTGCAAATTGTGTTGCAACTGCTTGCCGAAGCCGAAGCCCGGGTCGATAATAATACGCTCACGTGCCACACCTGCTGCCAGTAGTGCATCGATACGCTGCTGCAGAAATTCGTAAACGGTTTCTGTCACGTCGTTATAATTCGCCTGCCGCTGCATGTTTTGCGGTTCGCCCTGCATATGCAGGACGCATACCGCCACCCCGGCAGGGGCCACTATAGACAACGCGCCCTCGGCTTGCAATGCCTGCACATCGTTAATCATGTGCGCGCCAGCCTGAATCGCCGCGTGCATCACTTCGGGCTTGCGTGTATCGACGGAAATGATCGCACCGCACCCGCGCAATATCTCTACCAGAGGAATCACCCGCTCCAGCTCTTCGGCAACACTGACCGTTTCTGCCATCGGACGGGTGGATTCACCGCCGATATCGATGATATCGGCGCCTTCCGCAATTAATTTACGAGCATGATCCGCCGCCGCTGCCAGCGTATCATGCTCGCCTCCATCTGAAAACGAATCGGGAGTGACGTTCACTATCCCCATTATGCGCGGACGGCTCAAATCCAGCCGCATGTCGCCACAAGTTACCTGCATACGCTGACTCGCTGGTTATTTATCCTACACAAAAGAAAAGCCGGGGTTTCCCCCGGCTCATGCACACGATTGTTATTACGCTCCGGCTGTTGGCGTGACGGTAGGCGTTGCGGTCGCCGTCGGCGCGCCCCCTTGTGGGGGCGGCGTTACCGAGCCGGTCGCAACCGGCTTGGGCGGACGCGGCGCCAGGCCATCCATGATATCCTTGATCTGGTCGGAGTCGATCGTTTCCCATTCCAGCAAGGCTTTGGCCATCGCTTCAACTTTATCCCGATTATCCTCGAGGATTTTACGCGCAAGCGTATATTGCTCATCGATAATCCGCCGGATCTCGGCATCCACTTTTTGCATGGTCGCCTCGGAAACGTTTTTATGCGTGGTTACGCTACGTCCCAGAAACACTTCGCCTTCATTCTCACCGTAAACCATGGGGCCTAGAGCCGGCGACATACCCCACTGCGTGACCATGCGTCGCGCCATATCGGTAGCACGCTCAAAGTCATTGGAAGCACCGGTGGTCATGTGATTCATGAACACCTCTTCGGCGATACGGCCGCCAAACAGCACCGAAATATTCTGCAGCAACTGCGAACGATCCATGCTGTAGCGATCTTCTGTCGGCAACTGCATGGTCAGACCCAAAGCCCGTCCGCGCGGAATAATCGTCACCTTGTGCACCGGGTCGGTCTTGTCCAGCAGGTAGGCGACTACCGCGTGTCCGGACTCGTGGTACGCCGTATTGCGCCGCTCTTCTTCCGGCATCACCATGTTTTTACGTTCCGCGCCCATCATGATTTTGTCCTTGGCGCGCTCAAAATCATCCATTTCCACCAGACGCTTATTGCTGCGCGCAGCAAACAGCGCGGCTTCATTTACCAGGTTGGCCAAATCCGCACCCGAGAAACCGGGCGTGCCGCGTGCCAGAATATCGGCACGCACATCCGGCGCACTCGGGATCTTGCGCATGTGCACCAGCAAAATCTGCTCGCGACCGCGGATGTCCGGCAATGGCACTACCACCTGACGGTCGAAACGGCCCGGGCGTAACAAGGCGGGATCCAGTACGTCTGGCCGGTTGGTAGCCGCAATCACAATTACCCCGGCCGAACCTTCAAAACCGTCCATCTCGACCAGCAACTGATTCAGCGTCTGTTCACGCTCATCATTGCCACCGCCCATGCCGGCGCCACGCTGCCGACCTACGGCATCGATTTCGTCAATAAAGATGATGCATGGCGCATGTTTCTTGGCCTGCTCGAACATGTCGCGCACCCGTGCCGCACCTACACCGACGAACATTTCCACGAAATCCGAACCGGAAATGCTGAAAAATGGCACTTTGGCTTCGCCAGCAATCGCTTTGGCCAGCAGGGTTTTACCTGTACCCGGGCTACCTGCCATCAGCACGCCGCGCGGTACGCGGCCACCCAGCTTCTGGAATTTCGACGGATCGCGCAGAAAATCGACCAGTTCCGCCACTTCTTCCTTGGCTTCATCGCAACCGGCAACATCGGCAAAAGTAATCTGATTGGTGGACTCGTCCAGCATGCGCGCCTTGCTTTTACCGAAAGAAAACGCGCCGCCCTTGCCCCCGCCCTGCATTTGCCGCATGAAAAACACCCACACGCCGATCAGCAGCAACATCGGGAACCAGGAAATGAATATGCTCATCAGGAACGATGGTTCTTCTTCGGGCTTGGCTTCGATCGCTACGCCGTTTTTAAGCAAATCCGACACCATCCATGGATCTGATGGCGCATAGGTACTAAAACGCTTGCCGTCATTTTTCACGCCCTTGATGACGTGGTTCTCAACCACGACCTTGGCGATCTGGCCCTGTTTGACTTCCTCAATGAATTGAGAATAATCCATTTGGGATTGCGCGACCTGACGGTTGCTGAACTGGTTAAACACCGTCATCAGCACTAGCGCTACCACTAACCAGATAGCAATATTTTTGAACATATTATTCATTAATCAAGCTCCACCTGAGCATATACGAATATTTTAGACGACGATTTTTGATTCTAACTCTAATTTAATGGCTATGTAACCGCTTTACGCAGATTTTTGCACAGAAAATAAACTTCATTGCTTCGATCTCGCGAGGCTTTAGGCTTGCGGTTAAGCACTTGCTCGAATGTTTCCCGCAAATTTTTCAGATATTCCTGAAATCCTTCACCCTGAAATACCTTGACAAGAAACTGACCATTTGGTTTCAAATGATTACGTGCAAAATCCAGCGCCAACTCGCATAAATACATGCTGCGCGCCTGATCGACGCTCGCCACACCACTCATATTGGGCGCCATATCGGATATTACAAGGTCTACCGGCCGATTATTTAATACCTGAGCCAATTCAGCCAAGGTCTCGTCGGCAGTGAAATCACCCTGGATAAAAGTCACTCCCGCAATGGGTTCCATTTCCAGGATATCCAGCGCAATCACCTGCGCCCCATGACGGATCGCCAATTGCGACCAACCGCCCGGCGTGGCGCCGAGGTCTACCAGCAACGTTCCCGGCCTGATCAAATGATCGCGCTCGTTGATCTCCTCAAGCTTGAAAGCGGCACGCGACCGGTAACCTTGGGCCTTGGCTTGTTTTACATAAGGATCATTCAGATGTTCGCGCATCCACGCTTTGCTGGTTCTACTTGGCTTCATCGGCTAAAATAACGGTTTAGTTAAAGGGATAGTACCAATGACCACTCTCAATGCAGTGCAGCGTCGCTACCTGCGCGCCCAAGCCCATTCGCTCCACCCCGTTGTAATGATAGGTGATGCCGGACTATCCGATGCGGTCATGCGCGAAATCGATCTTAGCCTGAAAGCCCATGAACTGATTAAAATTCGGGTACTCGGGGATGATCGTGAAGCACGGATAGCCATGCTAGACCGCATTTGCACGGATCTCAAGGCTGCCCCCGTGCAACACATAGGAAAATTGCTGCTGGTATATCGCCCGGCCGAAAAACCAAAGCTTAGCCTGCCTAAATAACTTACTTGCCCGATTGCTTGAACAGCAGCACCAGACCCAACAGGCTTTCAATCAGATAAACAATACTGGAAACGCCATGCCACCGCGCAAAGCGATCGCTGAACATGCTTTGCATCACCGCTTTCGGCATGGCTTGTTCTTTCAGACTCTCCATAATCGGCTGGATGCCGAAATGTATCCCCAGCGTGAGCAACAACATGATCAGCGCAGCCCAGAAAAACGTCTGCTTCAATGCGCCGCCGCCAAACTGCATCAGACGGTGTACGAGCAAATACAAGCCGCATGCCATGCCCACATAAGCTATCACCGTAAACATGCCGCCGGCCAGATTTCCTGCCAGCTGCTTGTCTGCCAATTTGCTGAACAGCACCGGCGCGGCGATATAACCGATGGCCCACAGACCACCCACCCACAAAGTAACGGCTATTTTAGCCAGCGCATCTGGGAATTTTGGCATGATCAGATATACTTCACATCCAGCACTTCATATTGACGTACCCCGCCTGGTGCCTGCACATCCGCCGTATCGCCGGCGTATTTGCCGATCAGTGCACGCGCGATCGGCGAGCTGATGGAAATTTTCGCCTGTTTGATATCGGCTTCATCGTCGCCGACGATCTGGTAGGTCACTGTTTCGCCAGTTTCCAGCTCTTCAAGTTCAACAGTCGCGCCGAATACCACACGCCCTTCAGCTTCGAGTTCTGACGGATCGATAATCTGCGCCGAGGACAGCTTGCCTTCCAAATCGGCAATACGCCCCTCAATAAAGCCCTGTTTTTCCTTCGCGGCATCGTACTCCGCGTTCTCCGAAAGGTCGCCCTGAGCGCGCGCTTCAGCAATAGCGGTAATCACCGCGGGACGTTCCACGGTTTTCAGGTGATGCAACTCGTCGCGCAGCAGTTGCGCACCCTTCACTGTCAATGGAATTTTTGTCATCATATTCATGTTACTTATCCTCAGGCAGATAATTGCCCATGTAATCCTTGTAAATCGTAAACTTTCAATTCACTCATCGCCTGCATGCCGATGCAGGCAGCCTTCGCACCGGCCAGCGTAGTGTAATAGGTTACCCTCTGTGCCAATGCGGCACGCCGGATTTCAACCGAG
This sequence comes from Sulfuriferula sp. AH1, assembly GCF_002162035.1. Lineage (NCBI taxonomy): Bacteria > Pseudomonadati > Pseudomonadota > Betaproteobacteria > Nitrosomonadales > Sulfuricellaceae > Sulfuriferula > Sulfuriferula sp. AH1. The sequence continues at coordinate 544,047 of NZ_CP021138.1, read as the reverse complement.
TCGCGCACGGCTCGCTTGTCATCAACCACATTGACGATAAAACTGATTTCGTTGTTTTTAATCATATCCACAATATGTGGACGGCCTTCGGCGACTTTATTCACGATAGTCACCTCCAGACCGCCGTCGCTTAAAGCAGCCGCCGTACCGCGCGTGGCATGCAGCACAAAGCCCAATGCGATCAGCCGCGCGCCGATTTCAACGACCTTCTGCTTATCTGCGTTGCGCACGCTGATGAACGCATGACCGCCACGCGGCAATTTGACGCCTGCCGCCAACTGGGATTTGACGAAGGCTTCGGCAAACGTCTTGCCTACACCCATCACTTCACCAGTGGATTTCATTTCCGGGCCCAGCAAGGTATCGACCCCCTGGAATTTGGCGAACGGGAACACCGCCTCTTTCACCGAATAATAAGGCGGCACGATTTCCTTGGTCACACCCTGCGCCCGCAATGTACTGCCCGCCATGCAACGCGCCGCAACTTTCGCCAGCGGCACGCCGGTGGCTTTGGATACGAATGGCACGGTACGCGATGCGCGCGGGTTGACTTCCAGCACGTAGACAGTCTCGCCTTGCAACGCGAACTGCACATTCATCAGTCCGACCACGTTCAATGCCTTCGCCATGGCCACAGTCTGGCGACGAATTTCATCCTGGATAGCGACCGACAGGCTGTAAGGCGGTAGGGAGCAAGCCGAATCGCCCGAGTGCACGCCAGCCTGTTCAATGTGCTCCATAATGCCGCCAATAACGACATCAGTACCGTCGGAAACCGCGTCCACGTCAATCTCGATCGCATCGTTAAGAAAACGATCGAGCAATACCGGCGAATCGTTCGACACCTTTACCGCTTCGCGCATGTAGCGCTGCAAATCTTCCTCGGCACGCACGATTTCCATCGCCCGTCCGCCCAGCACATAAGATGGCCGTACTACCAGCGGGTAGCCGATTTCCGCTGCCAGCCGGATCGCCTCCTCGGCAGAACGCGCGGTGCGGTTAGGCGGCTGTTTCAATCCCAGACCCATCAGCATTTGCTGGAAGCGCTCACGATCTTCCGCGCAATCGATCATGTCCGGCGTGGTGCCGATAATCGGCGCGCCGAAGGCTTCCAGTTCGCGCGCCAGTTTTAACGGAGTCTGGCCGCCGTACTGCACGATCACACCCACCGGCTGCTCGATGCGCACGATTTCCAGCACATCTTCCAGCGTCAGTGATTCAAAATACAGACGATCCGAGGTGTCATAGTCGGTCGATACGGTTTCCGGATTGCAATTGACCATGATGGTCTCATAGCCGTCTTCGCGCATCGCCAGCGCCGCATGCACACAGCAGTAATCGAATTCGATACCCTGGCCGATACGGTTAGGGCCACCGCCCAGCACCATGATCTTCTTGCGATCAGTCGGATGCGATTCGCACTCTTCCTCGTAGGTGGAATACATGTATGCAGTGTGCGTCGCAAACTCGGCAGCACAGGTATCCACGCGCTTGTAAACCGGATGCACGCCCAGCTCCCAGCGCCGGGCACGCACTGCATGTTTGTCGCAGCCCAGCAGGCTGGACAGACGGCGATCGGCAAAACCGTTACGTTTCAGGCGGCGCAATTCGCCCGCATCCAGATCTGCCAGCTGGCACCCTTGCAAAGCCGCCTCATCCGCGACCAGCGCTTGAATCTGCACCAGAAACCACGGATCGATCTTGGTGAACTCGAAAATTTCCTGCATGCTCATGCCGATACGGAAGGCATCGGCCACGTACCATAAGCGCTCCGGTCCGGGATTGCCGATTTCCGCCTCGATTACATCGCGATCGTCGGTCAGCGAATTCAGCCCGTCCATACCGGTTTCCAAGCCACGCAATGCCTTTTGCAACGATTCGCGGAAAGTACGACCAATGGCCATTACCTCACCCACCGATTTCATCTGCGTAGTCAGCCGGTCGTTCGCTTGCGGAAATTTCTCGAATGCAAAACGCGGGATCTTGGTGACGACGTAATCGATGCTCGGCTCGAACGAGGCTGGAGTGGCGCCGCCGGTAATATCGTTTTTCAATTCATCCAGCGTATAACCGATCGCCAGCTTCGCCGCGATTTTGGCAATCGGAAAACCGGTCGCTTTCGATGCCAGCGCCGAGGAGCGCGACACGCGCGGATTCATCTCGATCACCACCATGCGGCCATCGGCCGGATTGATGCCGAACTGCACATTGGAACCGCCAGTTTCCACGCCGATCTCGCGCAATACGGCAATCGAAGCATTGCGCAGAATCTGATATTCGCGGTCGGTCAGGGTTTGCGATGGCGCCACGGTGATGGAGTCGCCGGTATGCACACCCATCGGATCAAGGTTTTCAATGGAGCAGACGATGATGCAGTTATCCTTGCGGTCACGCACCACTTCCATTTCGTATTCTTTCCAGCCGATCAGCGACTCTTCGATCAGCAGCTCGTGCGTAGGCGAAGCTTCCAGACCGCGCTCGCAGATCTCGGTGAATTCTTCCTTGTTATAGGCGATACCGCCGCCGGTGCCGCCCATGGTGAACGATGGCCGGATAATGGTAGGAAAACCCATCACCGCCTGCACCTGCAATGCCTCTTCCATGCTGTGGGCGATAGAGGAACGCGGCGAGGCCAGACCGATACGCGTCATCGCCTGCTTGAATTTTTCGCGGTCTTCGGCCATATCGATGGCTTCACGCGACGCGCCGATCATTTCGACCTGGTGTTTTTCCAGCACACCGTGTTTGGCCAGATCCAGCGCGCAGTTCAACGCAGTCTGCCCGCCCATGGTGGGCAGAAGCGCATCCGGGCGCTCTTTTTCGATGATTTTTTCCAGCACCTGCCAGGTGATCGGCTCGATATACGTCACATCGGCCATTTCCGGATCGGTCATGATCGTCGCCGGATTGGAGTTCACCAGAATGACTTTATAGCCTTCTTCCCGCAAGGCTTTGCAAGCCTGTGCGCCGGAATAGTCAAATTCACATGCCTGGCCGATGACAATGGGGCCGGCACCGATAATCAGTATGCTATGTAGGTCTGTACGCTTAGGCATAATTTTTTGGACAAGATTAACGAACACATCTAAAAATCAGAACCGCCTTGCTGCTGCACGGCATCCCCAAATCTAAACATCTTCTGACAACACAAACCGGCACGCCTCAGCCTGCCGGTTATCAAGGCAATACGTTTAGCGCGCCTGCATCAGCGCGATAAACCGATCAAACAAATAATCCACGTCATGCGGGCCGGGACTGGCTTCAGGGTGCCCCTGAAAGCTGAACGCCGGCACATCGGTGCGGGTGATACCCTGCAACGATCCGTCAAACAGCGACACGTGCGTCACCCGGATATTGTCCGGCAAAGTATCGGCATCCACTGCGAAACCGTGATTCTGACTGGTAATCGCCACGCGGCCGGTATCCATGTCTTTCACCGGATGATTGGCGCCATGGTGACCGAATTTCATTTTCACGGTTTTGGCGCCGGAAGCCAATGCCAGCAGTTGATGGCCCAGGCAGATACCGAAAGTCGGGATGCCGGTAGCGATCAGTTCACGGATGGCCGTAATCGCATAATCGCACGGCTCCGGATCGCCCGGACCATTGGATAAGAATATGCCGTCCGGGTTCAGCGCCAGCGCATCCTGGGCACTTGCCTGCGCCGGCAATACGGTTATCTTGCAGCCGCGTTGCGCCAGCATGCGCAGGATGTTCATCTTGATCCCGTAGTCGAACGCGACCACATGGAACGGTGCGGCTTCAGGGCTGACGAAACCTTTGCCGAGACGCCATTCGCCTTCAGTCCAGGTGTAAGCGGATTTTACCGACACCACTTTGGCCAGATCCATCCCTGCCAAACCGGGAAAGGCGCACGCCAGACGCAGCGCTTCGGCTTCGTCGATATCGCCCGCCATGATGCAGCCCGACTGCGCACCGGTTTCGCGCAGCAGACGCGTCAAGCGGCGGGTGTCGATATCGGCGATGGCGACCACATTTTGCGCTGTCAGATAATCAGACAACGACTGGGTAGAACGGAAATTACTGGCTAACAATGGCAGGTCGCGCACCACCAGACCGGCAGCGTGAATTTGCGTTGATTCGACGTCTTCTGGATTTACGCCGGTATTACCAATATGAGGATAAGTAAGTGTGACGATCTGACGAGAATAGGACGGATCGGTCAGAATCTCCTGATAGCCCGACATGGCGGTATTAAACACCACCTCGCCAACTGTTGAACCTAACGCGCCGATGGCAACACCGCGAAAAACTGAACCATCAGCAAGCACCAAGATAGCGGATTGAGCAGGCGACAAGGGAGTACTCCGGTGTGAGGCTTATACAAAGAAGCGGGCAAGGTTCGCACCGCGCCCGCTTCTGCAAGAATTCCGTCATTTTACCGCATCTGACGGTCGAATTCAATCTGCATCACGTTTCCCGCTAATAACTTACAGCCACTGCCGCGCTGCCGAGGCCGGATTGCAACGCCGCCAGCAAATCGTCGTGCAGCATCACTTTCCAGGCCGCGCCCAGCAGCATATCCGTCTGCACCTGCGGCAATCGGTAGCGCAATTGCACCAGACAGCCATTTTCATCATTGCAGTAAGGTCGCAGCCAGCCCTGCAGCTGGGACACATTGAGTGCCTGACTCACAGTCAATTGCAACGCCTTGGCATAGCGCGTGCGCGCGCTGGTCACGTCGAACAGCTTGTCCACATTGATGCGCAGGCCGCCGGAATAATCGTCCTTGCTGACTTTGCCTTCCACCAGCAAAAGTTGATCTTCCTTGAGCCACTCCCGGTGACGCTCGAACACTTCATTGAAAATCGGCACCTCTACCGTCGCCAGGCCGTCATCCAGCAACACGAACGCCATCTTGCCGCGCCGCGTCATTTGCGTGCGCATGGAAACGATGATACCTGCCAGCAACACCGGCTGTGGATTGGGCACGAGCTTGTCCAGACGCGTCTTCAGCAGGGATTTCAACTCGCTGGCGTAGGCATTGAACGGATGCCCGCTGAAATAGAAGCCCAGCGCGGATTTTTCCTGCAGCAGTTTTTCCTTTTCCGGCCAGCGCGGCACGTCAACCAGCGCCGGTTGCGTATCGGGATGGCTATCGAAATCATCGAACAGACCGCCCTGATTCACTGATGCCGCCGCCTGATCGGCCAGTTCCAGCGCCATGCCGACCGACGCCAACAGCGACGCGCGATGGTCGTTGACGCTATCGAACGCACCTGCGCGAATCAGCGATTCCAGCGTGCGGCGATTGACGCTGCGCTTGTCCACGCGCTGCGCCAGATCGAACAGGTCGGCGAACGGCCCATCCTGCTCGCGCGCCGCGACGATCGCGCTGATCGCCGCCTCGCCGGTACCCTTGACCGCGCCCAGACCGTAGCGTATCTGACGTTCGCTTTCCGGCGCAAAGCGGTAACCGGAACGGTTGATATCCGGCAGCAGGATTTCCAGTCCACTCGCCAGCGCATCTTCATAGAAATTCTTGACCTTGTCGGTATCGTCCATATCAGCCGACAGCGTAGCAGCCATGAATGCCGCCGGATGGTGCGCTTTCAGGTAGGCAGTATGATAAGCCACCAGCGCATACGCGGCGGAGTGCGATTTGTTGAAACCGTAGCCGGCGAATTTTTCCATCAGGTCGAAGATATACGTCGCCTGCTTGGCGTCCACGCCTTTTGTCACCGCACCGGTCACGAAAATGTCACGGTGCTCGGCCATTTCCTCGGCCTTTTTCTTGCCCATCGCGCGACGCAGCAAGTCCGCAGAACCCAGTGTATAACCGCCCATGATCTGCGCGATCTGCATCACCTGCTCCTGATACACGATGACGCCGTAGGTCGGCTTCAGCGTAGCCTCCAGCATCGGGTGCATGTAATCGACCTTGGCCTTGCCGTGCTTGCGGTTGATGAAGTCGTCCACCATGCCGGATTCAAGCGGGCCCGGACGGAACAATGCCACCAGAGCCACCACGTCTTCGAAGCAGTCCGGCTGCAGACGCCGGATCAGGTCTTTCATGCCGCGCGATTCCAGCTGGAACACAGCCGTGGTCTTGCACGACTTGAGCAGGCTATAACTGCCGCGATCGTTCAGCGGCAGGGTTTCCAGACTGAACGGCGCCTTGCCGTCCGGTGCCAGCATCGCCACATAACGCATCGCCCAGTCGAGGATGGTCAGCGTGCGCAAGCCCAGAAAGTCGAACTTTACCAGCCCGGCTTTTTCCACGTCGTCCTTGTCGAACTGCGACACAGCCGAATCCGAACCCTCGGCCAGATAGATCGGACAGAAATCGGTGATCTTGCCCGGCGCGATCAGCACGCCGCCAGCGTGCATGCCGACGTTGCGCGTGAGGTCTTCGAGCTTTTCCGCCAGCCCGAACAGCTCGCGCACATCTTCTTCGTTGTCGTAACGCTCCTTGAGCTGCGGCTCCATTTCCAGCGCCTTGCGCAGCGATACGGGCTTCACGCCTTCTATCGGTATCATCTTTGACAACTGGTCGCACAGGTTATACGGCAGATCCAGCACCCGGCCGACGTCGCGGATCACCGACTTTGAACCGAGCGTACCGAAGGTCACGATCTGCGATACCGCCTCGCGACCGTATTTATCCTTGACGTAATTGATCACGCGCTCGCGACCGTCCTGGCAGAAATCGACGTCGAAGTCGGGCATGGACACCCGTTCCGGATTCAGAAAACGCTCGAACAGCAGATCGTACGGCAACGGGTCCAGGTCGGTAATGCCCAGCACATAGGCCACCAGCGACCCGGCACCGGAACCCCGCCCCGGCCCTACCGGCACGCCGTTATGCTTGGCCCAGTTGATGAAGTCGGCCACGATCAGAAAGTAGCCGGGGAAACCCATCTGGATGATCGTGCCCAGCTCGAATTCCAGCCGCTCCCGGTATTCCGGGTAGCGCCGTTCGCGCTCGGCGGCATCCGGGTACAGCACCTGCATGCGCTCCGCGAGCCCTTCGGCAGAACGCTGACGCAGGAAATCATCCAGCGTCATGCCGTCCGGCGTCGGGAATTGCGGCAGTTTGCTCTTTCCCAGCTCCAGATTCAGCGAGCAGCGTTTGGCGATTTCCACACTGTTCGCCAAGGCCTCAGGCAGATCGGCGAACAGTTCTGCCATCTCTGCCTGGGTTTTGAAATACTGTTCCTCGGTAAAGACGCGCTGCCGGCGCCGGTCGCCGAGCAAAGCGCCTTCGGCAATGCACACCCGCGCTTCATGGGCTTTGTAATCGTCGCGGTCGAGAAACTGAATCGGGTGCGTCGCCACTACCGGCAAACCCAGTTCGGCCGCCAGCGGCAATGTCATCTGCAGGCAACTTTCCGCGTCGATTTGCCCGGTGCGCTGGATCTCGAGGTAATAGCGTCCGGGAAATAACGCTGACCAGCGGCTTGCCGCTGCGCGTGCCCCTGCCTCGTTTCCTGTCTGCAAGGCGCGGCCGACATCGCCGGCCTGCGCCCCGGACAGCACGATCAGTCCGTCGGTGCTCACCTCATCAAACCATGCCGACTGCAATTCGGCACGCCCGCGCGAACGATTTTCGCGATAAGCGCGGGTCAGCAATTCGGAGAGCGTTCGGTAGCCGCTGAGATTTTGCGCGAGCAATAGCAACCGGCTCGGCCGGTCTCGCTCCAGATCGTTACTGACCCAGACATCGCAACCCATGATCGGCTTGACGCCCTTGCCGCGCGCTGCCTGATAAAACTTCACCAGACCGAACAGATTCGACAAATCGGTCAGTGCCAGCGCCGGCATCGCATCGGCCGCTGCACGCGCTACCGCGTCGTCGATGCGCACGATACCGTCAGTGATGGAATACTCCGAATGGAGCCGCAGATGAATAAATTGAGAAGAGGACATGGGCATATTTTAACCCAGAAACATGCCTGGAAGGCATACCCGCATGCGCCCGTCACGACAACTTGCAGCGCACGCAAAGATAGCTACAATTAAACATGGGCATCGGCGGCAAAGCCGAATTCAATGTTCCGGCATGCTGTCAAAATTTGTATTTTTGCGTAACCGCCACCCAAACATCCGAAAGGGGATCGCTATGGATCGAGCTGCCGGCGCCATCATGGGCGCCCTGATCGGCGATGCCCTGGGTCTGGGGTGCCACTGGTATTACGATCTTGCCGAGCTGCGGCGTGACTACGGCGACTGGATTACCGGCTACACTACGCCAAAACCGGAACGCTATCATGGCGGCATGCGTGCCGGGGAACTGTCGCAGAGCGGACTCATCATGGTCATGCTGCTTGAATCTGTGGTCGAGCATGGCGAATACAGTGAAGAAGATTTCACCCGCCGCCTGGACGAAAAATTATTCCCGTTACTGAACGGCACTCCGGTATGCGGCCCCGGCGGCTACACCAACCAGTCCATACGCGAAGCCTACCGGCGCCGCATACAGCAGCACAAATCCTGGCACGAAACCGGCGGCCATGCCGACACCACCGAATCGGCCGAACGCGCCATCGTGCTGGCAGTCAGATATGCCAAACACCCGCATCTGGTTGCACGGTTCGTCAGTTCCAACTGCATGCTGACTCAGGCCGACGAAGCCATCGTCGCTATGAGCACGGCCTACAATGCGGTTCTCTCCTTGCTCGTCAACGGGGAAAAACTGACGCCGGATATCTCGGGCAAACTCATGCATCTGGTGCACAGCAACGAGCTGCCCTTCCATGCCGTGACCAAAAGTGATTTTTCCGCGCCTCGCCCCGGCGACCCCGACCCGCCGCTGGCCGGACGTTTTTCCTCTCCCGATGCGCTGCTGACGCCGCACTATATGGCTCTAGCCGCACTGGACCCCGGCATCAGCATCGAACCGGCCTGGAAAGCCGCTATCGTGTACGGCATGCCCTGCGCCATTTACCACCAGTTGCCGGCAGCCTATTATCTGGCGGCGCGCTTTGCCAACGACTTCGAATCCGCCGTATTGCACGCCATCAACGGCGGCGGACAGAACATGTCGCGCGCCATGCTGACCGGCGCACTGGTCGGCGCACAAGTCGGGCTGGACGGCATCCCCCAGCGCTTCATCAACGGACTCGACAATGGCGAACGGCTGCTGGAATTGGCCAAAAAGCTGGGAACCCGGCTTTAACGTCCCGATACGCTATAATGCTGATTAATCAAACCGCACCATCCGCACATCATGTCCAGCATATTAAACATCGCCGCTTACCGTTTCGTCGAACTCGATCAACTCCCGGAATTGCGCGAACAATTCCGCCAGCGCAGCGCCGCCCACAAACTCAAAGGCACTATCCTGCTCACGCCAGAGGGCATCAACATGTTTCTGGCAGGCGAGGAGACGGAGCTGGAAGCGTTCATCGGCTGGCTCACGGGCGATGCGCGTTTTGCCGATATCGAGATCAAACGCAGCTGGTCGGACGAAGTGCCGTTCAACCGCATGCTGGTCAAGCTGAAAAAAGAAATCATCACCTTCCATCAGCCCGATTTCGATCGCACTGCCCATCCCGCATCGCAACTGCCGGCGGCAGAATTGAAAAAATGGTACGACGAAGGCCGCGAGTTCATCATCGTCGATACCCGCAACGACTTTGAATATCAGGTCGGCACGTTCAAAAACGCCGTCAACCTGCAGCTCAACACGTTCGGCGATTTTGCGGCAGCAACCGAGCAACTCAAGGACTACCGCAACATCCCCATCGTCACTTTCTGCACCGGCGGCGTGCGCTGCGAAAAAGCCGCGCCGTTCATGGCAGGCGAAGGGTTCAACCAGGTTTATCAATTGCAGGGCGGAATACTGAAGTATTTCGAGGAATGCGGTGCCAGTCACTATGACGGCGAATGCTTCGTGTTCGACAAGCGCGTCGCGCTGGACGGCAACCTCAAGCCTACCGACACCTGCATCTGCTTCGCCTGCCGTACCGTGCTCACCCCGGATGAGCAGGCTTCGCCGGATTATGTCGTCGGCGTTTCCTGCCCACATTGCGCGAGCAAGCCGGTTGCGGCCTGACAAACCCTAGTCGTCGGCCGCCGTCGCGCCCAGATGCGGAAACAATATCTCGGTAAAACCGAAATAGCGCAGATCCCTGATCCGCATCGGATAGAGGATGCCCCACAGATGATCGACTTCATGCTGCACCACCCGGGCGTGAAAACCCGATACGGTACGATCGATGGCATTGCCGAACTGATCAAAACCCTGATAGCGCAAATGCGTGTAGCGCGGCACCAGGCCGCGCATGCCGGGGACGGATAGGCAGCCTTCCCAGGCCTCGTCCTGCGTTTCGCTTAACGGGGTAAGCGTGGGATTGATAAGCACGGTTTCAGGCACGGCTTCCGCATCCGGATAACGCGGATTATCGGTGACACTGAATATCACCACCTGCTGGCTGACGCCGATTTGCGGCGCAGCCAGTCCGGCGCCATTCAATGCGACCATGGTATCGCGCAAATCCGCTATCAGCTCGTGTAACTCGGGGGTATCAAACGCGGTAACCGGCAATGCCTGCTGCAACAGCCGCGGCTCGCCCATTTTTAACGTGGTTCTGATGGCCATGTTATAACTCGACTTGCGTGCCCAATTCGATGACGCGATTCGTAGGAATATGGAAGAACGCTGTCGCGCTGCTGCCGTTACGCGCCATGTTGACGAACAGCTTTTCACGCCACAGCGCCATACCCGGCACCTTGGTCGCAATTAGCGTTTCACGGCTGAGGAAAAACGAGGTTTCCAGCATATTGAACCCGTTATCGTGAATTCTCACGCTCTGCAGCGCCAGCGGAATATCCGGCTCATCCTTGAAGCCGTAATATACCGTAACCAGATAGAACTCATTCCCCACCGCTTCGACCTGGACACGCTCTTCATCCGGCACCCACGGCACATCCCGGGTTTTCACTGTCAGCAGAATCACCGTCTCGTGTATGACTTTGTTATGTACCAGATTATGCAGCATGGCATGCGGCACGCCTTCCAGATTGGTGGTCAGGAATACTGCGGTACCGGGCACACGAATCGGAGGATGGGCCGCGATGCCTTGCAGGAAAGGCCGTAACGCGATGGAATTCACCTGCTGGCGCTCGGCCAGTATCTGCCGTCCCCGTTTCCAGGTGGTCATCAGCGTAAACATCAGCACGCCTATCGCCAGTGGAAACCAGCCGCCCTGAAAGATCTTGATCGCGTTGGCGCTGAAAAAAGCCAGATCCACACTAAGGAAGAACAGCATGCCGGCCAGCGTCGCCGGCCAGTTCCATCGCCACATGCCGCGCACCACAACAAACGCCAGTATGGTGTCGATCGCCATGGTGCCGGTCACGGCGATACCGTAAGCCGACGCCAGATTACTTGAAGTCTGAAATCCAAGTATCAGCGCGACGATACCCAGCAACATGGCCCAGTTCATCATCGGCACATAGATCTGCCCGATCTCGCGCGCAGAGGTATGCACGATGTCCATGCGCGGCATGAAACCCAGCTGCGTAGCCTGCCGTGTCACCGAAAACACGCCGGAAATCACCGCTTGGGAAGCGATCACAGTGGCCAATGTCGCCAGTCCCACCATCGGATACAGCGCCCAGTCCGGCGCCAGATTGTAGAACGGATTGGTAATAGCACTGGGGTCATGAATCAGCATCGCACCCTGGCCAAAATAATTCAGCAGCAACGCCGGCAGCACAAACACGAACCAGGCTGCGCGTATCGGCCGCTTGCCAAAATGCCCCATGTCGGCATACAGCGCTTCTGCACCAGTCAGCGCCAGCACCACTGCCCCCAGCGCCAGAAAGCCATGCAGCCGATGTTCCGCAAAAAACTCAAACGCATAAACCGGATTCAACGCATGCAACACTGCCGGATACGCAATTATTTTAATCACGCCCAGCACCGCCAGGGTTACAAACCATACGATCATGATCGGGCCGAACAGGATGCCCACCGTGGCCGTACCTTTACGCTGGATGAAAAACAGGGCGCCCAGCACGCCCAGCGAAATCGGGATCACATAGGTCTTGAGAGCGGGAGTAGCGATCTCCAGCCCCTCGACGGCAGACAATACCGAAATGGCCGGCGTGATGATGCCATCGCCGAAAAATAGCGCGCCGCCAAACAACCCCAGCATCAGCAACGGCCAGCGCAGCCTGGAGTCGGTACCGACCACGCGCTGCATCAGCGCGATCAGCGCCATGATCCCGCCCTCGCCGCGGTTATCCGCGCGCATGATAAACACCACATATTTCAGCGATACCACGATGAGTAGCGACCAGAACACCAGCGACAGAATACCGAGGACATTTTCATGGCTGGTAGCAATGCCATGTGCGGGACTGAATACTTCCTTTAAGGTATAGAGCGGGCTGGTACCGATATCACCATATACCACGCCGATTGCGGCAACTGATAACGCTGCCAGACTTTGCTTATGTACAGCATCAGCTGAATTAGCTGGTTGCATATGAATTCCTTAACGATGGCGAATTACTTCCGGGATAGCCCGGCGCAGATAATACACCATGGACCACAGTGTCAATACAGCTGCCAGCCAGATCAGCCAGGTACCCAGCTGCTGGATATCCAGTCCCCACACCGATTCATGAAATAACAATAACGAAATCGCTATCATTTGCGCAGCGGTTTTGAATTTCCCTATCATCGATACCGCGACGCTGGCACGTGCGCCGATACTCGCCATCCATTCGCGCAATGCCGAAATCGTGATCTCGCGCCCGATAATAATCAATGCGATCAGCGCATCCGCACGCCCCAGCTGTACCAGCACAATCAATGCGGCAGCCACCATCAGCTTGTCCGCGACCGGGTCCAGAAACGCTCCGAATGCCGAAGTCTGGTTCAGGATACGCGCCAGATAACCGTCCAGCCAGTCGGTGACGGCCGCTACCGCAAACATCACCGTTGCCGCCACATTCACCTGATGAACATTCAACCAGCCTTCAGGCAGATAAAACACGGCCACCACCAGCGGAATTAACAGAATACGCAACCAGGTCAACAAATTCGGTGCATTAAGCGGCATGATGATTAATAAACATAAAGTGAGCGCACATTTTAACCCAGAAAGTCATCATAACTTCATGCCATGTGCCGGAAAACAACAACAGCAAGCGGCCCTGGTGCATGACGAACAGCCTTCCCGCCAGCCATACAGGCCGCAAAACTCGGATAAACCACATGAAAAATCAAACGCATGCATAAATTCCTGCGTTTCTGCCCGCCTTGACTATACTTCATTCATGCTAACGAATACTTCCGGGAGGCCCACATCATGCGTCACATTATTTCCGCCATTCTAATCGGCCTGCTTGCCTGCAACACAGCCATTGCCGCCGGGAAACTCGAATACACGCCTTACACAGCGCCGAAGACGCTCTACGATTTCTATTTTGACGACCCTGAATATATCAACAGCGCCCTGTACTGGCTGCGCTCGCAAATCAATCCGCTTATGGAAGAGCCGTACAATATCCAGCCGGAAGACATGAAAATCGTGGTCGTCATTCACGGTACCGAGATAGCCACGATCGCGACGAAAAATTACAGTAAATACCAGACCGCAGTCGACCGTATGCGCTATTACGCCAGTTTGGGAGTGGATTTCCGCGTCTGCGCGCTGGCAGCGGAAGAGTATGGATACAGCGTCAATGACTTTCAGGATTTTATCAAGGTGGTACCGTCAGCCATGGCCGAATTATCCTATTGGCAACAACAGGGCTACGCGCTGATCACCCCGCGCATACTAATCAGACAGCACAGCATAGAGTCCATCAGGTAAACGCTGCGTCAGATCGACGATTATGCCTGGAGCGCGTTGCCGGCGTGAGTTGCCAGCATTCGCCTGACCGAATCGTCGAGTCCCGCCATGAATGCTTCGACCGCATCGGTGTAGGCGCCCTCGACCCCCAGCTGCCGATTGATGTCACGATGCGACAGTTCCTGGCGCAGCACCGTAATCTGCACATTCAGCGAGCGGGCCCTGCCAGCGAAACGCACCGCCTGTGCACATGAATCGCCGCGCTGTGTTGAGCACACTGCCAGCATAGGCGCGGCTGCCGCGGACAGCGCATAAAACGGCGACGCCTCTTTCCAGTATGCGGCATCACTGCCGAACGCGCTGTCGTAAAGCGGGGCATGCCGGACACTCATTATTTCCGCCACATCGAACGCTGCGCTATCGAGCGCCACGGTGCCCAGCCACGGCTTCACTCCCCATCGGTATGCCTTGTCCGGAGACGCCGCAAGCAGGGAGACGAGATGAGCGCCTGCCGAATGCCCCATCAGAATGAATTTTGCAGGGTCTCCGCCCCATGACGCGGCTTGCGCTTGTGCGGTAGCAAGTGCAAGCGCAATATCTTCAGCCTGCTCCATAGGTGCGGTTTCGGGCAGCAAGCGATAATTGACAGAAATAAAGATGAAGCCTTTGGCCACCCAACGGGCCATTTTGTTTTCGACAACCGCTTTCGCGCGCTTGTCGTCCGCACGCCAGGCGCCGCCGTGCACCATAAAAATCACCGGAGCGCCGGCTGCTTGCTGTGGCAAATAGATATCTATGCTCTGCCTGGCGTTTTTCCCGTAGGGCACGTCGCGCATAAGGCGCGCCCCGGCAGGCAAGGCTACGGAATCGGAGGATTCGCCATCCTCGCTATCTTCCCCCTGCTGCGCCGCCCGGTATTCCATGATACGATCGAAAAGCTGTCCGCCGTATGCCAGTTGCCACATGAGCAACATGCCTATCGCAAACATGGTCACGCAAAATACGTTATGCAGGCAACTAAATAACCGCATCTTTCTCCCCTTCCAGCATTATTCACTCCATGCGGATAAATCCGATGTCCTGCTGCCGGGGCTGATCCTCGTCCATTCGTCCGCTATGAACCCCTTGGCGAAAAAACCGGATTTCAATAGGGCATCATGTGAATGCGGAACAGGTTTTTCTGATTATGAGTAAGCCCGGCGGCATACGGTATCCGCCATCCTTAGAAGACGCAAACGGATACCGGATCACTGCGCCTGATATCATATTGCGCAGATGCTGACATTTTGCTAACGCAATGCCTGGTAGATATGTTCGGCCAGCACCTTGCTGATTCCTTCCACCTGAGCGATCTCTTCTACGCCCGCATTTTTCAACTCACGCAGGCCGCCGAAGGTTTCCAGCAGTTTCTGCCGGCGTTTCGGCCCGACTCCGGCGATATCTTCGAGACTGGAGGTGGTTCGCGCCTTGCCGCGACGGGCACGATGCCCAGTAATCGCAAAGCGGTGAGCTTCATCGCGAATCTGCTGGATCAGATGCAGGGCAGGGTCGTCAGGTGACAGGCGGGTCGCGTGTCCATCAGTGGTGATGAGCTGTTCCATCCCCGCCTTGCGCTCCACGCCTTTGGCAACGCCGATAAGCGTGATATCGGTGATGCCGAGGTCGTCCATCACCGACTGCGCGATATTGAGCTGACCTGCGCCGCCGTCTATCAATATCAGGCCGGGACGCCTGGCTTCGGTTTGCTGGATTCTGGTGTAGCGCCGGGTCAGCGCATCGCGCATCGCTGCATAGTCATCGCCAGGGGTAATGCCGCTGATGTTGTAACGCCGGTATTGCCCTGGCTGCATGGCTTCCTGATCGTACACCACGCACGACGCCACCGTGGCTTCGCCCATGGTATGACTGATATCGAAACATTCTACGCGTTGCAGATTCGGCAGGTTCAACGCATTTTGCAGCGCTGCGAGCCGTGCATTCTGGGTGGATTTCTGTGCAACCTGGCGGGCAATGGCCAGCTCGGCATTATTGACAGTCATGCGCAGCCAGGTTTTACGCTCGGCGCCGGGATTCGCGTTGATTATGACTTTGTATCCGGCCTGTTCGCTGAGCATGGCGGCAATGGCTTCATGCTCGATGGCTTCGGAGACGATAATCTGCGGGGGAATGGCCCGGTCCAGGTAATGCTGGGTCAGAAACGCAGTCAGCGCCTCCTGCGTCGTGACGTCCTGAGCGTTTTGCGGGAAGATGCTGCGATCACCCAAATGCCGTCCGCCACGGATCATCAGCAGATTGACGCACAGCAATCCCTGAGCGGCCACCACGGCGATGACGTCGGCATCCGCCTGACTGTGACTGGCGACGAACTGCTTTTCCCGCACCGCAGTCAGGCTCTTGATCTGGTCGCGATACAGGGCGGCCTCTTCATAATGCATCCGCTCCGCCGCATGCTGCATTTTCCGCGTGATCGCCTGCAATACCTGATTGGCCTTCCCCGCCAGAAACAGCCCCGCATTGCGTACGTCGGCGGCATAGTCTTCCGGACTGATCATGCCCACGCATGGCGCCGTACAGCGCTGGATCTGGTGCAACAGGCAGGAACGCGAACGGTGATTGAAAACGCTATCCTCGCAGGTACGCAAACGAAACACTTTTTGCAATATCTGAATGCTTTCGCGTACGGCATACGCATTGGGAAACGGACCGAAGCACTGGTCCTGACGCTGCGGCGTACCGCGGAAATAGGCCAGCCGCGGATAACGATGCCCGGACAAAACCAGATACGGATAAGACTTGTCGTCGCGAAACAGGATGTTATAGCGCGGCGCCAGTGCCTTGATGAGATTATTTTCCAGCACCAGCGCTTCGGATTCGGAACGGGTAACGGTAATTTCGACCGCACCGATTCTGCCCACCATCAGCCGGATGCGGGGCGACAGGTCGTTTTTCTGGAAATACGAGGAAACGCGTTTTTTCAGGTCGCGCGCCTTGCCTACATACAGAACCTCGCCATCCTCTCCCAGCATGCGGTAGACGCCGGGCAGGTTAGGCAATGTTGCAAGTAAGTGCGCACTATCAAACATGGCTAATTGCTATCGGCAACGATCCGGGCAAACACGGCATGAAACATCTCGGTGGTCAGCCGCCGCGTTTGCGTGTTGTAACGACTGCAGTGATAGCTGTCGTACAGTTTCCGCCCTTGCGCCAACGCATGTACCGCACCATGGGTGAACTTGTGGGCCTTGGCCGGCAGGCCTGACGCCATCAACACAGCGCCGTGCGCCACATTGCCCAGCGCCAGTATCGCCGTATCCGCCGGCAACGCCGCGATTTCGGCAGCCAGAAAATGATTGCAGCGCCGCACTTCGGCCGGCTCCGGCTTGTTTGCCGGCGGCAGGCATTTCACCGCATTGGTAATCCGGCATCCGTGCAATACCAGCGCATCGTCTGCGCCCACGGAATGCTGCTGGCTGGCAAAGCCGAACTGGTGCAACGTCTGATATAACAGGATACCGGCATGATCGCCGGTAAATGGACGTCCGGTACGGTTCGCGCCATGGAGGCCGGGCGCCAGCCCCACTATCAGCAACCGTGGTTGCGCATCGCCGAACGGCGGCACCGGGCGCGCATAATAAGTCGGATAGTCAGTACGCACTTGCTGCAAAAAACCCGCCAGACGCGGGCAGGCTACACAGTTGATATCGAATTGCGCACTCATGTCGTGCCGCTCAAACCGCAGCTATTGCTTGCATCCGTCGCCCACAGATCGCCGCTGTCATGGCCTAATGCCGCAACATCCCGCACCGCATCCACATAGCGCGCCTGCTCATGCAAGGCCGTCATGCCCAGCGGATGGGGGTGGCCATGCAAGCGCGCCATGCGCACGATGCTCAACACCGGCTTTTGCCATTTCAGATCATGCAGCACGGCATCGGCCGCAGCGCAGTTATTGCAAACCAGTACCATGTCGCAGCCGGCATCCAGCGCCGCTTGTGCGCGCTCGACAATGCCGCCTGCGACGCTGGCGCCTTCCATCGACAAGTCATCGCTGAAGATCACGCCATCAAAACCCAATTGCTGGCGCAAGACCTGTTGCAGCCAGAAAGGCGAGAAGCCCGCCGGCAAACTGTCGGCTGCCGGATAAATCACATGGGCGGGCATGATGCCGGTCATGCCGTCCGCGATCAGACGCGCAAACGGGATCAGGTCCGCCTGCTCGATGTCATGCAAGCTGCGCTCATCCACCGGCACGGCGAGGTGGGAATCGGCACGCACATAGCCGTGACCGGGGAAATGCTTGCCCACACTGCCCATGCCTGCTTCCTTGAGCCCCAGCATCAGGGCATGCGCCAACTCGGCCACCACCTCGGGTTGCGCATGGAAGGCCCGGTCGCCGATAACGCCGGAAGCGCCATAATCCAGATCCAGCACCGGGGTAAAGCTCAAATCCACGCCATGCGCCCGCAACTCCGCCGCCAAGACATAACCGCAATCCTGTGCCAGACGCCTCGCCTGGCCGGGATTGTGCTCCCACACCTTGCCCAGTTCGCGCATTGCAGGCAACCGGGTAAAGCCGTCGCGGAAACGCTGTACCCGGCCACCTTCGTGATCGACCGCAATCAGCAGATGCGGCGTACGCAGTTCACGTATCGCGGTGGTCAGGGCGAGCAACTGGCCTGGCGACTGATAATTGCGCGCGAATAGAATCACGCCGCCTACCAGCGGATGCATCAGCCGCCGCCGGTCGTCATCCGTCAGCGCCAGCCCCGGCACATCGACCATTACCGGTCCCAGACTCATGCTGCTCCCTCCAGAATGACAAATGCCACCACAGTATCCACCTCGTCGCTAATTGATAAATGGCTGGACGTCATCCCGCGCGCGTCCATCCAGTCCTGCAACTGGGGCGCAAATTCAAATTGCGGCTGACCCAGCGCATTATGTTTCACGGCAATATTGGCAAAAGCAACGGGCGCGCGCAATCCCGTTCCCGCCGCCTTGGCGAACGCCTCTTTGGCAGCGAAGCGCTTTGCCAGCAGCCGTGCAGGATCGCCATGCACGGCAAAAGCCGCCAGCTCCGCTTCTGCCAGCAGGCGTAACGCAGCGCGCTCACCATGGCGCGCCAGCATCGCGGCAATACGCGGAACACTGACTATATCCGTGCCTATGCCGTAAATCACACGCTCACCCTGACCTTTACTCCGCAATCCTCGATTTGTGCTGCAAATGCATCCAGCCAGGCTGCGGGCAAGGCCGACAGCCGCGACGCTTCAGGCTGCTGCGAATCCCGCGCCAGACCGTACAGCAATACCCCTTGCAATGCCACGCCGCGCGCAATCGCTTGCCGGACAAAATCAAGATAGGCAGCCTGCTCTGCCGCTGACGGCGGCGCGCCATCCAATGCGAACACGCAAGTCTGCAACCAAGTCGGACACAGACTGGCGGCAATTTCCAGGTTAGCAAGCACCCGCTGCGGCGCGATTTCCGTATCGTTGATGCGCCGCAAACCTTCGGGCGTGGCGCTGTCCACCTTGAACCATACTTCGCCGCCCAATGCAGCCATTTTACGCAAACCGGCTTGCACACGGGTTTTATCCATCAGACTGCCATTGGTGATAAGGATCAGCCTGATTTTACCGACCAATTCGAATTGGGCCATCACCCGGTCAATCACCTCGATCACCTCGGCAAACACCTTGCTGCTGGTCGGCTCGCCATTGCCCGACAGCGCGATATCGTTCAGGCGTCGAGCTGATTCCGGTACACGGGTTTGCATAAAATCGCCATGCAGCAATTGCTGCATGAATTCCGTCAGCTCTCGTTCCAGCATCGCCAGATCGATTTCAGGCGCGGTCCCGCGCTGCAATCCGGGCACCTGGCAATACAGACAACGCCAGTTACAGGCGTTATTGGGGTTGAGGTTGATACCCACCGAGACGCCGCCGGCGCGGCGCGAAACCACGGGATAAACGTAAGTCATCCCCACGGCATCGCGCGGGTGCTGTGTCACAGCAAGTTTAAATTCAGGGGTGTTCAACGTGATGATGGGGACTATGTTTGATGGCGGGCTGTGTCATTCGAAAAGTTCAACAACCACATGTTTTAGATAAGATAAAAAATTCACTTTTTCTTTGTACCGTCAAATATACCGTCAAAATATATTCTGATAAAGAATCGTAACTGAAGAACGTGCGTTTAGGAGCCTTCCACAAGTTCGATTTGCTGTGATTATAGCAGTGGTGAGGCGTTTTTATCTCTTGTTCCTTCCTTGGCAAAATAGCCATGCTGGATTAGTTTAAAACTAATCAGGCGCTGAATAAATGGTTATTACACAACCAACTGATTTAATTGAATTAAATTGCATTAATTGCTTGTGCTTTTTGAGCACAGGTGATAAGATTTGCGAATGGATAAGTCAACCAAAAACCATCTTGCAATACTTCGAACCATACTCACCCATAGAAAAATGGCTGTGGAGTACGATCTTGCAAAGAACAAACGAATTTGGGATGATTTTCAGATTGGTATGAAAAAAAATGCACGATTGGTTGACACTGAGTATGGAGTTGTAGAGTTTGCAGATTACTTGCCGCCTACCGTTACCAGCTTAGAAGAGTACGAAGAATACTGCGAGAATCTTGAAGCGTATCAACGATATTTGATGCCTACTTTTAATCGATTTGTGGACTTGATTGTTCACTTGTCGAAGTTGTTGATCGCCGCCGCTGCATTGTTCCTAGCTATAGCAATTAACAGTTTTACGAAACTCTTTGAAGCACACTCAATCAAAGATAACAAACTGGAAATCAACCTTCCATACACCCTTGCACCCCGCTTGGTGCAATCCCCCGCTGCCAACGCCTAATTATCTCTTTTAAAAAAGCATTTAGTTTTTAGGATTTAATTAGGCGCGATTGGCGCTGATCACACTTTCAAACAAATTCAGCACCTCGCGTCTCAACATGTGAGGACGCATCATGAATTTATGCAAATTTTTAGACGTCGAGTTTTTGAAACCTGAGGACGTTCTTAAAAAACTAAAAATCAGTCAAGCAAAACTTTATAGGTTGGTCAAAACGCACCAATTCCCACCGCCAGTCAAAATCGGTACGGCAAACCGTTGGCTGGCAAGCGACCTGGAGGCTTACCTGTCCGCGCAAATTGCTGCGACAAGAAGCGATACTGAGACTGAGGCGTCAGCATGAAAATCACCACAAGCGCAATCTTGGCAGCATATCCTCCACGTGGCGAGGCTTTTTACGTAATGCACGCGCCATTTATTAATAAACTCATAAGATTAAATCTCACAACTGAAAACGATGTTTTGTCAACAATTTGGATACTTTGTGAGGAACTTCGGCTCACTTTACCAGAGCTAGCCAAAGAAATCGGGGTCAGAAAAATAGACGGGGTTTGGTGTTCAGTTGATCCTGTTCACGGACACGCCATAAGCCTTGCAGATATTGAAGAACAAGGCTTTGACTTGATCAATGAACGTGAAGAATACACTGATGAAGAACAAGTTGAACTGCCGCCAGGTGTTATCACAAACCCTCGCGAACTAGCAAACAGACTTGGTGTGAGCGTTCGGCGTGCTCAGCAAATCATGCAGGCGAAGATCGCAGATTTAAAATCAGGTGACGATTTGTTTGGGTTGATGGTGTGATGGTGTGACGATGGAAAATACAACAGCGTCAATCAAAAAGAGACATGAAAACGTCAGCGTCTCGACCAACCTCATCGAGTGGAAAATGTCCACGTCTTCAAGGGTCGTGACGATTTGGGCATTAACAAAGCCGGGGGATTGGGTTTTTTACATAACCCATATGTTGCGATCAGTTGGTATAAGTGACACTCAGTGGAGGCGGGTTAAAAAAGAGCTGATTGAGCACGGTTTTTTTATTCAGGAAAAAAAACGGACAGAAGAAGGGAAGATCGAATGGGTCAACACATTCACAGACGAACCACTATTTTTATTGACAGACAAAACCATACGTACAAAAACCACGAGCGGAAAAACCACGCGTGGTTTTGAAACGGGTAAAGATACTAATAATACTATTAATAAGGATATCTCTAGTAGCAAAGCGGCTACTGAAAAAAACCAATCACTGCATGGAATTCTTGTTAAAAACCAGCAAGACGTTGACAACATCAAGGGATTGGTAAGTAAATTCGGGCAGGAAAAAGTAGAGCTGGCAGCATCGCAAGTGCCGCCAGCTTTAGGGCAGGCATATCCATATCAAACAGTAGTGTACAAATTCCTAACCTCCAAAACCACAAATTTCAAAGGAAATCACAATGCAAACCACCAGCAAGACTTTAACACTTATTCAACCGAATCAAGCGCAGACTACGCACGAGAGGTATACGGACTCAGCTCAGAAGAATAAATCCGCGCTATCGTCAATTTTAAAAGACGCTGAATCTGTCGCTGATTTGATTTTACAGGAGATTATGTTGAGGTGGCCAGGACAAACAAAATCTTGGGACATCTCTAAAATGAAAAAAGCGTGGGGGCGGGGAATGGCTGAAGCCGGAGTTATTGACAATCGCAGAATGGGCGCGGCCTTAAGCCAGCTAACAGACAAGCGGTTCCCGCCTGACTTGGGTGCATTACTATCAACGGCAACCCAGCCAGTGAACGAATCAATGGCAGAAGCAGCACTAAATAAAATATATAAAGTGATTACATCACCATACACCCCACTATACCTTCTGACCAGAGAAGAGTATTACTGCATTAAAAAAATAGATGTGTGGGAGTTAAAGCACGCTCCGAATGGTCGTTTAAACCTGATTTTAAAAATTCAAGATATTTTAAATTATGCGATTAATCACCCTAACATACTGCCAGACGTGCCACCAAAGCCAGCTGGAACAATCGAGCAAAAGCCGAACACAACAGTAATTGAAGCCAAGAAAAAAGAAATGTTTGATATTTTAGGCATTAAGAAACTTCCGCTCCCAGCAAAATAACTTGTAGTAGTTCCGACTTGATCTGACAGTATGGCCTTGCCAAAGGTGAGGTTACCCGGTTTGATATAGGTGCGAATCTTTATCAAACAAAGCGCGCAAGCGCCAAGGAGTAACCCCATGAACAGTTTTCACCAAAACGTTATCAAACACAAGGTTGGCCTGCTGAATCTGGCTGCTGAACTCGGTAATGTGTCCCGCGCCTGCAAGGTGATGGGCTTTTCCCGCGATACCTTCTACCGTTATCAGTCGGCTATGGAAAACGGTGGTGTCGACGCCCTGATCGATGCTAATCGCAGAAAGCCGAACCACAAGAACCGGGTTGAAGAGGCCACAGAATTAGCGGTTGCCGCCTTCGCCCTGGAACAACCGGCATTTGGTCAGGTGCGCGTATCCAATGAGCTGCGCAAACGCGGCATCTTTGTTTCTCCCTCTGGTGTACGCTCTGTTTGGCTGCGGCGTGATCTCGAATCGTTCAAGAAGCGCCTGACTGCACTGGAACGGCATGTTGCTGAAACGGGCGAGGTGCTGACCGAAGCGCAAGTAGGCGCCCTGGAAAAGAAACAGGACGACGATGTGGCGCATGGCGAGATTGAAACGGCTCACCCAGGCTATCTCGGCAGCCAGGATACGTTCTATGTGGGCACCCTCAAAGGCGTCGGCCGGATTTACCAGCAGACCTTCGTTGACACCTATTCGAAGTGGGCAGCGGCCAAACTCTACACGACCAAAATGCCGATCACCGCAGCCGATCTGCTTAATGACCGGGTGCTGCCATTCTTCGCCGAGCAGAACATGGGGATGATACGCATCCTGACGGATCGCGGCACCGAATATTGCGGCAAACCGGAATCCCATGACTATCAGCTCTATCTGGCCTTGAATGACATCGAGCATACCAGGACCAAAGCCAATCATCCGCAGACCAACGGCATCTGTGAACGCTTCCACAAGACCATCCTGCAGGAGTTCTATCAGGTCGCGTTCCGGCGCAAGATTTACCGGTCAATCGCGGAGCTGCAAACGGATCTGGATGAATGGCTGGTTTATTACAACAATGACCGCACCCATCAGGGCAAGATGTGCTGCGGCCGCACTCCGACGCAAACACTTATTGACGGAAAGGAGGCATGGCACGATAAAATCACCACATTGAACAACTGAATCTGAACTGACAGCTGCATCTGTCAAACCGGGGAACTGTCAGATCAGATCGCGACTACTACAAATAACTAACCTGTTCTTGCGATTCAGCTTTCTGCGAGTGGTGTCGATAATGGCATCGACACCATCGCTTCTATATCAAACCCGGATACCTAATTCTGATTGCTCACAACTCCAGCAGTACCCACCCATTCTCAGTATTGTGAAGATATAGCTTGTCACTAACGAGCAACGTATCACCTGCATGATAGACCTGATGTTCCGCAAGATTAACATGCCAGTCCGGTATGCCAACTGTAAATTTACTATGAAGATGTTTGCCCTGTTCAGAATAATTCACAAAGCATGTTTTATTAAGCTTTAATTCAGCTTCATAATACATTTCATACGCAGGAGCACCCATAAAATCAGTATTTGCACCATTAGTTTTTTTGAAACTCTTAATGATTGCGCACTGTGAAACTGCATATTGCTTATCAAACCCTTCCTTACCATCTTTTTCGCTTGGCTTACTATCTCCGCAACCAGCCAAAGAAATGGCCCCCAGAGCGACCAGAACCACCGCAATTCGTTTTTTTATCATAACCCCACCCTACCCCCCCCTATTTACCCAATCAAAAAATGCATTACACGCGCATTTTCATACAGCTTGTTTAAAAATTTCTCGAAATCCAACCCCAGGCGCTTCATTGTCATCCGAAAGCTGGTTTGTTCAAGCGCCTTTTCTTCGTCAAAGATGTCATCAAACACCCATTTCAGATACGGCGCAGCTTCTTCATCAGTTCCTTTAAGAATGGCTGTCTGAGCGGCACGCAGCCGTTTAAAATCATTTTGTTCGGCGTTCATTGCATGTATCCTTCTATCCCAGCTACTTTTTTGTTTTTTCCTCTGCTGAAGACTGAAAATCCAGAAAAGAATTTCTTAATAACCAAAATAACGGATAACGCCAGCATGGATACCACGAACCAGCCTAGCGCATGGATGTAACCAGGAACATGATTTTCTGGGTTTGCCATATTACCGCCGATAAACAACAACACAAAAAAACCAACAAATTCTTCCAACTTTTTTTTGAAAGTGCTTTGAGCAATTTCAGATTCTCGTCTTTGCTTGGCTGCTTCAGTATCAAGCCGCTCCAGTTCAGCAACGCTCATATTAGCGAGGATGCGTTCTTTGCGCTCCCGGACCTCCCTGGCTTTTTGCTGTAAAAATGCATGGTCTTCCTGGCTGCGATAGTGGTAATAAAGCGCTCCTGCCTCATCGTCGCCATTGCCCACCCTCTCTAGAAAAGCATTTTGGTCCATTTTTCGACTCCTAAAAATATCAACACACGCAACGTTAAAACATTTTCACTTGCTGGTTATCACGATGTCAATCCCTTTCATACAGCCCAAAATTTCGCATCTGTTACATATGCATTAACCAAAGTTTTTGGTTGTCATTATCAAACTTCACCCGAAAGGAAAATCACCATGAGCGTTAATGTACTCATCAAAAAACGTGATCAGCTAAATCAGAAAATCGCTGATTACCAAAAATCAGAAAAACGTAAAATCGCAGTTGCCAATATTGCGCATAAAGCGGGGATTCTAAATCTTCCAGATGACTTTCTGAAAACTGCGTTTGAACAGATTGCGTTATCTTATCAAAGCGGAATTAACGCAGAATCGCAAAACGTTAGTTCTCAATTTCCCCAAGGCGATCAATCATGATTAAAGTTGATCACGTAAATAACTTAAAACTGAACATTAAAATTTTAGCCTGGCTAATTTTTATCGGATATTGCGCAGGTACATTTATTGGTTTTAAGATCGAAGCCTATAAGCATAATTTCAACTTTGACTTGTTTGCCGCATCGTTATTTTTTTATCTGCCGATAGATTCAAACTTGACTGTTTGGCTGGCTAATCACTTACCAGAATCAATACATGCCACATTGATAAATTTCAATCTTCACCTAATCGCGGATTATCAATTTGAGCATCAACTCATATTCATAATTTACCCACTCGTCACTATCATCATTTTCACGTTTGCGTTTTTAACGGCATCAAGAAACAGATCAGCCACCAACATTAAAACCTAAATAAGGTCGTTCCGTTTCACTACACTTTCCTGCCTCCCTAAAAACCATAGGGAAGCAGGCACACATTACGCATGTGTATGCAAACCGTTCAAACCCTTGCCGCTCCTGGCTCATAGCCCAAAAGCACCCAAACTAGAAAAGTGCTTTTGTGCACTATCGAAATGAAGCTACAAGTCAGTAAACATAGGCGAAAGCATCTGAAATCAAAGTATATCTCACAATCCGCCAAATTTCGCATCATGTACATATAGATTAACTGGTCAACCTGACCCGTTTTATAAACTTAATGGAGTGCCAAAAATGAGCAAACAACTTTATATCCGTGTGTCAGATATTGAGTTTTCACAAGTTCAGGAACTTGCAAAAAGCGCGGGATTGCCTTTAGCGACATTCGTAAAAACGCGCTATGAAATCGGAAAAGAAAATGCGCAGAACATGCAGAACTTTGAAGCACAGATGCTAATAAACCGCGAGCTTTTCAGACTGGCCGCAACGAGTATTCACATCCTCTATAAACTTTCGCCAGCAGATAAACGCGCAGAGATTTTAGACAAAGCGAAGCAAGACGCCATCAATCAAACATCAACTTTTTTTGATGGTGACAGCACAGGAAACGAATCAGAAATCAGCGAATAACCAATCCGATTTTGCATAATCAAGGAGCAAATAAAATGTTCGAATCCATCTACACAATAATTTTTGTCATTGCTGTTTTGTCATTAATCGCCGCACGGATTTATATCTATTCGGCAGATAATATGAAATTCAAATTATTCATTATCCCGACAGTTGCAAGTCTGATTTTCAGCATTAACCCGGCAAACCACAATGCATTTTTTAGCAGCTGGCTTGGTTACTTTGCAGCCGTATTTATCTTCATGAGCATTTGGGAATTTGCGATAAAGGAACATATTGCCAGTTGGCTGGATGCGGCAGATAGCGACCCTAATCATGTGCGTGGCTCGTCAATCTCCAGTCATAGCAAAGTGATAAAACAAATGCGCAAAGCAGGTGTGACGGCTGATTTAAGTCTTGCTGGCGTGCCAGTTCCAGACAATCTTGAACCCTATCATTTTCTGTTCGCAGGGGCGACAGGCACGGGTAAATCCGTTGCTTTCATAGAAATGCTGGACAAAATCAAAGCGCGTGCCAATCCAACAGAAAAAGTGATTTGCGTGGATTCCGGCGGCGGATTTTACAGCCGATACGCTAACAACTTAACTGACCCTATCCTGTTCAATCCGTTTGATGCGCGTTCAGTCAGTTGGTCACCATTCGCTGAAATGCGCTACCCGTGGGATGCAGACAGCATGGCTAAATCCATCATCCCTGATATGCAGGGCGAAGCGGGGCAGTTCAGTGGCTATGCGCAAACCTTCCTGTCAGTCGTTTTGCTGAGGCTGTTTGAATCAGGACACGCCACCAACGCCGATCTGTTCCATTATGTTTGCGTATCCACTATTGAAAACCTGCGGATATTAGCCGCAGGCACACCCGCCGCGCCCCTCATGGCAGAGGGCAATGAACGGATGTTTGGAAGTGTGCGCGCCATTGCCGCCAGTGCAATACAGCCCTTTAACTACCTACCGCCGAAGGCGGGACGCGAAGCCTTTAGTTTCCGCCGATATGCGGAAAGCGAGGGCAACCAGTGGGCGTTTCTAACCTTCCGCGACGACCAGCTGCAATCATTAAAGCCCATCATTTCAGCGATTCTGGACGTTGTGAGCAAAGTTGTATTATCACAAGACCCAGATCCAACCCGCCGCACCTGGCTAATGATTGACGAGTGCGCCAGCCTCAATAAAATCGGATCGCTTGCTGACTTCCTGACGAAAGCCAGAAAATCAGGCGGATGTGCGGTAATCGGATTACAGAACATTGACCAGTTCCGAGAAAACTACGGGCATCAGGCGGCTAACGTATTGGTATCGTGTTTATCCAGTTGGCTGATTTTGCGGGTAATGGACGGTGAAACCGCAGAATATATGTCCAAGACACTTGGTGACCAGGAAGTTTGGCGCACGAGTGAAGGCAAAAGCCATGCAACCGGACTGGAATTTGAGGACAAAACATCCGAAAACACCAGCATCCAACGCCAGCGCACCATATTGCCCAGCCAAATACAGAACTTGCCAGAGCGTGAGGGCTATCTGGTGTTAGGCGGCGCTTACGATATTGTCAAAATTTCGCTAGATATACCCGCCGCATTGCCAGACCCAGCGCCACGCTTTGAGCCTGTAGCGTACATCCCGCAAGCCCAGCCCGCGCAACAGCAGGAAGAAGCGCCAGCCCCGATCAGCAATTCATACCTGCCTTTTGATCTGCCCGAAGACGACGATACCCCGCAAGTGTGACCATCATGCCCGCCGAAAATGGCGGGCATTGTCACCGCTCAAATTTCGCATCACGTACATATAGGGTAAGCACCTTTGCTTAACAACCAAATCAGGAGTTCGCAAAATGGAAAATTACGATAACGGCGTATTGCACATGTTACCAACCTTGGCTTTCTGTGTCGCAGGGTTCGCATTTATGGGCTGGATGTTTGGTTTGTGAGCCAGCGCATTATTAACTAAATCGAAAGGAAACATCATGTTCAAAATTGAAATGCCAGATTACATGCCAGCGAAGAACGAATGGGGCGCGAACAAGAAAACAGCCCTGTTTGTTGTCAAATTCGGTGCTAAATTAACTTTGCGAGTCGCGCTATTATTGGCGTTTTTCCCGCTTTACATGCTGAAGTATTTTTTGCTTTTAATCTCGAAAAGGTAATCAAATGCGTCCAGATCGTCCGTTTTGCCAGAACTGCACCGACATCATTTACGTCGCCATTATTGTGGGGTTAGTTGTTGGTGCAATCATCAAGATCGCTGATTTTTTCGGCTTTATCAAGTGAATGGCATGTCAATGGCGAAAGCAGAAGCCGCACGCGGAGCGCAACGCAGTGAGCACCGAACGGGTGAGCATTTCGGCGTAGCGCACCATTGACAGGACAGTAACGGCCTAAGCTCTGGTAAGGGTGTGGGGTTGTTGTTTAACCCCGCACCCTTGCCTATATGGCGAATATTGGGGTTTGGGGCGACGCCCCAAGGTGTTCATGCAATCATGATATCCGATAGCTGCCCCGATACCCCGATAGTCGCACCAATCTTACGCCGCCATATTTCGCATGGGTTCCATATAGGTTAAGCACTTTTGCTTATAACCAAAAGGAACATGCACCATGCAAACCCTACCCACACCAGCAACCCCAACCAAGCCAGCTACACGCCTCGCCAAAGCAAAAGAAATGCTGCTAACAGCCTGGTCAATCATCAACGTGTTAGCTGTCGCATTTGCGCTGTTTGTCTTCGCCTTGTGTCTAATCATCATGTTTTCACCTTCTGACTGGCTACCCGCTGCGTTCACTGTCATTCACTAAAAGCCAATGCAGTTTCACTACCAATAAGAAAGGAATCAGCCATGATTAGTTGCACCCACTTCAAATCCGCCAAAGGCGCAGCAGGTTACTTAACAAAAGAGCAAAATGGCACACAACCAGATAAAGCGCGGGGTGAGTATTACGCCGACGACCAGGTTAGAAGCACATGGGGCGGCGAAGGTGCAGCCTTAGCAGGATATGAACTTGGCGGCAGCGTTTCCGCTGCCGATCTGCATAAAGTCCTGTCTGGTCAATTCCGCGAACCTGCAAACAACAACGCAGAACGGCAGCTAGGCAGGATAGATGCAGAAGGCAAGATAGACCACCGCGCAGGCATGGACTTTACCTTTAGCGCCCCCAAATCCATCTCAATCGCGGCTGAAATATACGACAGCACAGGCATCCGCGCCGCTCACGAAGCCGCCGTAAACGCGGCCATGAACTATCTGGAATCAAACTGCGCACAAACCCGCGCCAACGGGCAAATGGTGCAAACGCAAAATCTTGTGTATGCCAGATTTGAGCACAGCCTGACCCGCGAGCTAGACCCCAGCACGCACACGCATGTTGCCATTGCCAATGTCACCTACCACAACGGCAAGGCTTACAGCTTATCAAACGAAGCCTTATTGAATAACCGCGCAACCGCCGACCAAATCTACAAAAACGAATTAGCGGCAGAACTGCAAATGCGCGGCTATCAGATTGAATTCGACAAGTACGGAAATCCCGAGTTAATGGGTATCACAGTCGAACAACGTGCAGAATTCAGCAACCGCAGCCAGCAAATCGACGATTATCTTAAAGCCAAAGGCATAGACCCAGACCGCGCAACCAACAAGCAGCGCGAGGTTGCCTGTCTGGCGACCCGTGCCGCCAAATCAGCACCGGAATCCGCCGCGCAACAGCGGGCGCAATGGCTGGAACGCGCAACAAGCATCAACTTGAAAGAGCCATTACCCCGTATCAGCCAAGCACAGGCATATACACTGAACGCGGGCAAGGAAGCCGTTGCTTCTTCAATTGCGCACCTTGCAGAACGTGAAGCCGCATTCAGCCAAAAAGAGATTTATGCCAACGCTGCTAAATTCAGCGAGGGGCGGGCAACCTATAGCCAGATACGC
Source organism: Sulfuriferula sp. AH1 (assembly GCF_002162035.1). Classification (NCBI taxonomy): domain Bacteria; kingdom Pseudomonadati; phylum Pseudomonadota; class Betaproteobacteria; order Nitrosomonadales; family Sulfuricellaceae; genus Sulfuriferula; species Sulfuriferula sp. AH1. Next base: position 513,504 of record NZ_CP021138.1, on the reverse strand, counting down.
GCAGCGATAATCAAGGCAGAGCGCAACGGCGAGCTGATCCATCGTGCCGACGGCAAGCTAACCACCCTTGCAGCGACGGCCTCAGAACAAGCCCTGGCCGCACGCCTTGAGGCTGGCAAAGACGCGCATCAAGCCGTGATGACGCCGCAGGCATTCGACAAGGCATTGGCTAACTTTGAGCGTGACAAAGGCTTTGCCCTCACGGAAGAACAGCGGGCAGCCGCCAGCATGATACTAACGGGCAAGGATGCACATGCTGGCGTGCAAGGCTTGGCAGGCACGGGCAAAACCACCATGCTAGAATTTGTGCGCGTAGCCGCAGAAAGCCAAGGCTGGACAGTAACCGGCTTTTCCAATGGCGCAAACCAAGCTCAAAAGATGCAGCAGGAAAGCGGCATCCAGACCACCACAACCGCCAGCTACCTGCTATCGCAAGCCAAGGCACAGCGTGACCAGCAACGCGCCGCCGCAGCCCTCAAAACCTTTGAGGCAGGCATCAAACCAAATCTGGCAAAACTGGAAGAACAGGTGAGCAATGGCGAAGCCGTCAAAGAGTATGACAGCGCGGGCAATGCCTACATCATCGACAAAGCAGGCAACACCCATGCACTTGCCTTGCACGCCACCAGCAACAGCACCACGAGCCACAACATCAACCATCTAGGCTTGACTCAGAGCAAATACCAGATTGTTAACAGCAAGGGGCTGGCGGGCATCGTGGGCATGACCACCGTTATTAAAACGGGCGGTAGCTTGAAAAATGAAGCCGCAGGTGCAATCAGGGACAGCATCAAATCTCACAATTTCGCTGCTCGTTTGGCTAAAAGCGTAATTAGCAAAGCCGAAGGTTGGAAGCAAGCAGGCACGTTAGAGAGTACGGCAGCACGAATCAAAATTGCGGTAGAAAATCGTGCGCACCATAGCCAAGCCCTTACCGACCTCAAACAACAGGCGGAAATCAAGCCCGTGCATGAATTGCGTATCATGGACGAAGCATCCATGAGCGGGCAGAAAGAATTCGCCAGCGTAGCACACACAGCAGACAGCGCAGGCGCAAAGCAAATCTATTTAGGTGACAAGCTCCAGCACCAATCCGTTGAAGCAGGCGCAGCCTTTGAGCAAGCGCAGAAGCACATGCCTGTATCTAACCTGGAACAGATTAGCCGCCAAAAAACCGACCACGCAAAGGCAACGGTTAAGCACATACTGGACAACAAGCACGCGGAAGCAATCAGAAGTCTGCCTTGCCACGAAGTCCAAAGCGAGCAAGCCAAGGTTAAAGCCCAATACCAGCAAAAGATAGCAGGCCTTGAAGCGAAGCAAGCCAGCCGCGAAAAGCTAACCGACCGTGAAAAATCCACCCTGCGCACCTACAAAGACGACATCAAGCAAGCTGCACAAAAAGACAATATCGCCGTTATCAAAGACCTTGCCAAAGATTACGCCGCGCTTTCACCCAAAGAGCGCGCTGAAACCCTCGTCATAACAGCGACCAATACAGACCGGGCCAGCATCAACGCTGAAATTCGCACGAACCTAAAAGCCGCTGGTGAAATCAAGGATAGCCGCATGGTGCAAGTGCTGGAGCGCAAAGACATGACCGCAGAACAAGCCAAACGCGCAGTCAACTACCAGCAGGGCGACATTGTTAAGTTCGGCAACGCTTACAAGAATCTAGGTTTGGAGCGTGGCGAGCTGGTAACAGTATTAAAGACTGATACGCGCACCAACACAATTACCGCCATGACCAGCAGGGGCAACACAGTGACTTATCAACCCGACCGCCACCAAGCCCAAGCCTATCAAGCTAAAGAGCGAGAACTAGGCATAGGCGACAAGATTAAATTTGCGGAAAACAACCGTAATTTTGACGTTAAGAATGGGCAAAGCGCGACCATAGAGCGAATTGACGGCGCAAGCCTGACGGTCAGGCTGGAAGGCGGCAAGACCAAAACCATCGACATGAGCAAGTACCAGCATATCGACCACGCCTACGCCTCAACCAGCCAAGCCGCACAAGGGCAGAGCGTAAAAATGACGTGGATTCATCATAATACAGAAGCGGGCAAGCATGGACAGCGTGAAGCGTATGTGAACGTCACCCGCGCTAAGATATACGTCAAGCTATACACGCAGGACAAAACCAAGGCCGCAGAGCAAGCAGGCGTACGAGTAGATAAAACAGCAGCCACACCAATCCCAACACCGCAGCCACAACCAACACCTGAATCAAAGCAACCTGATACAGCAGACAAAGCCAGAAGCCGCGACAACGATTACAGCCTATAACCCACTTACCCGCCTCACCAGCGGGTTTTTTACGCCTGCCTGATACCAGAACATCAACCGATTAAAAATAATCGCTCAAATTTCGCCTGATCAATCCGCTTGTTTTTTACTTTGCCATTCTTCGCGCCAAATTTCGCATCACGTACATATAGGGTAAGGCGATTTGCCTTGCTACCTTATAAAGGACTTTTATCATGGCTTTTCCATTTTTGATGTTGTTTTTTCCGTTGGCTTTAGCTGCAAAGGTTGCACAAGAGCCACCCACAGCAGCAGACCTTGGCGGCGCAGCTAATGCGCCAGTGGTATGTCAGACCACCACAGTCAAAAAAGAAGACTTCACTACCTTGCGTGACTTTGCTGCTTCGCAATCCATCAACGTGCCTGATGTGCCTATTCCAGCCACAGCATATTTGACACTTAGCGCGTACACGCCAGCAATGGGCTTGCTCTCGCTTCCAGTGTTTGCCGTTGATACGCTTAATCCATTTGGCTGGGCGACTATGCTACAGATGAAAGGCGATGGCGCAGGCTTGAAATGGACGGTTAACGATGCCGCCACCAACCATAAAGTCAGCTTGCGGGTGCTGGGCGATACGGTTGACCAGGACGGCAACCAGCTCGCTAACGTCAATGTGTGCAAGCTGGCGAAATGAGTGAGCTAAAGACCTTTACCGCCCGTCCGAAAGGGCGGGTGGTTTACCAAGCTGATATTGAAGCCGAAGACCTCGCAAGCGTGTATTTAATCCACCCGAACGGTGATGAGCAGCTTGTCTTTCAAGGATTGAAATGCCGCGCAGAACGCATTGAGCATGAAGCGAGAATAGCGCAGAAATCAGCAAATAACACCCAGTCACCCTGGCTATTTTGTATCTTAATTCAGGAGTAGAAAAACATGAGCAACGAAAACAATAATGATGCACCAGCTACAGCTCCCAAAACCCCCAACCCGCGTCTAAAAGTGGCGCTATTTTTTGCCGTCTTTATTCTGGCAGCAGGGGCGGGCTTTGTTGCTGGGCAGGCTTTTCAGGCAAACATCACCTACGCGCCAGAAGAGGCGAAGATTACCGCGATTCATCAAATGGACGGGTATTCATTGGTTGATGTTGTACCGTATGTGTTTAAACCCAATACGGAACAAGCAGTCCTTGTGACGCTGGGGAAAAACACTCAGCCGAAAATTGGGGATGCGGTCATATTGCCAGATTTTTGGCAGTGTGAGAAAGAGCGCTACCAAAATGGATGCGTAAGCGTAAAACATCATCGTGCAATTCTGGAGGGTAAATAAAATGTTCCCAACAAAAAAATCATTCGCGGTTTTGGCATTGCTGACCGCAACCGCACTAACCGCAGGATGCGCAGGCACTTATGGCACAAATGCCGTAGGCAGCGGTGACTATAACAGCCAGCAGGCGCGACAAGCGCAGCAGGTGGAGACTGGCACTGTCACCAGCTTCCGTTATGTCACCATCAACACCAGCACGACCACAAGCGCGGGTGTTGGTACTGGCGTGGGTGCACTGTTAGGCGGCGTGCTAGGCTCTCAGGTAGGCAGTGGTAACGGCAAAACCATTGCCAGCGCACTAGGTGCAGTTGGTGGTGGTTTAGCGGGCAATGCCGCAGAACACCAGATTAGCAATCAGCGCGGGATTGAAATCACCGTACGCATGGACAATGGACAGCTAAGAGCCATTAGCCAAGCTGTTGACGCCGAAACCTTCCGTGTCGGTGATCGTGTGCAGGTAATCGGTGGCATGTGGGGAGGCGTGGCGCGGGTGACGCATTAACAGCCAAATTTCGCAGCTTGTACATATAGGGTAAGGCAATCTGCCTTACCCATCTAAAGGATATACAAAATGGAAAACATAGAAAACGCAATTACCGATTACATCACAAAGAAAAAAATCGCACTGAATTTGACTGCCGACCTGGTTAAATCAATCGTTCCCGACTCACTAAAGGATACGAATGAAAACCACTGGATAAATGCTACGCAAAATTTCTTGGAGTGCGTGATCGAATATCTTCAAGACGCTGGTCAGTTGACCGCTGGAGAGTTGAAACGTTTTGCGCTTGATGCAGCACCGAAATCAATGAAGGGGTGTATTCCAGACCAGTACACAATGGATGAGCGGTATCTTGCAAGTATTCGCGCAATCATCTCAAGCAACAATCTGCTGTAATACACAATCTACCCGCCAACCCTATGCAGAAAATGGATTGGCGGTTTTCAAGAGCATTAAGCCCGCCAGAAATGACGGGCTTTTTTCTTGTGCAGGTGAACTGATTTAGTATATGAATAATATATGATTTGTTTAGTATATTATTAGTATAGTAATTAACCGCGCTGGACTCAAAACTAATGAATGGTATATGGATATGGCGACGTACTGCAAAAGGCCGCAGAACGCCACCACCAAGCAGCAAGCATGGTCGGCATATCTTATACCCCCAAGAAATGCCGACCACCAAGAACAAAGACCTTGGGGCGTTGCCCCAAACCCCAATCTCGCCGATAGGCATGGGGCGGGGTAAACACCAACCCCACCCCTTGCCTGAGCTTATGCCGTTACTGCCCTATCAATGGTGCGCTACGCCGAAATGCTCACCCGTTCGGTGCTCACTGCGTTGCGCTCCGCGTGCGGCTTCTGCTTTCGCCATTGACATGCCATTCACTTCAAAATAACCATTAAGCCCGCTTCAATTCCACAATATCCGCACTCGATCTAACCATGTCCAAATAGTCCGCCCATTTCTGCATAATGCCACGCCGTTCTTCCAGGTAGTTAGTGCGGACGTAAGCCGCCTCAGTCTGATTTTCAATCGCATGTGATAGCATCGCTTCCAGCACCTCGCGCCGGTATCCCATTTCACCCAAAATAGTACGCGCTAGACTTCGAAATCCATGCCCCGTCATCCTGCCCTTATAGCCGATGGTTTCAATAATTTTCAATATCGTATTTTCACTGATAACCCTCCCGTGCGTATTTCGATTCGGAAATACAAAATCACCACCGCCAGTAATTGGGAAGAGTGTGCGCAATATCGCTATAACTTGAGATGATAGCGGTACGGTGTGAGCCTTGCGCTTGCCATGCTTGCCTTTGCGCCCCTGCTGTTCTTCAGGGATCACCCACAACCCTGCATCAAGGTCAAAATCGCACCATTTGGCAAAGCGCACTTCACTGGTACGGGTTGCGGTCAACATAACCAGCTTGAAAGCCGATATTGCAATTGGTGATACTTTGTCCAAACTCTCATAGGTCGCAACCGCACGCAAGAAAACGGGCAATTCCGCAGGAGCAATACATTTAAAATTTATTGTCTTTGGGCGCTCGACCAACGCGATTCTAATATCTGCAACAGGATTGTATTTAGCTCGCCCTGTCGCGATCGCGTACTTGAATACTGCGCCGATTGATTGCCCTAACCTGTCACGGGTTTCGTAATTCTTACGTTCTTCCAAATCGCGCAATACAGCAACGACATCCAGAGGCTCAATCTCACTGATCGGCCTATCACCAAGCTTTGGAAAAGCATAGCGCTCTAAATTAAGTAACCACTGCTTGGCGTGACCTTCCGTCCATGTTGGCACTTTGATTGGGTGATACTCCAACGCGATACTCTTAAAGCTGTTTGTAACTTCCGCTATTGTAGTTTGCCTGGCGGCTTTCTTGGTTCCGCAAGGATCAACACCATTTTTTATCTGCTTGCGTGCCTCTTCACGCCGCTCTCTGGCTTCAACCAAAACCACATCAGGGTAAACACCAAGGGCTAAAGTTTTGCGCTTGCCATCAAAACGGTAATCAAGTCGCCAGTATTTACCGCCATTCGGATGAATGAGTAGATACAAACCACCGCCATCACTCAATTTCTGCGGTTTATCGGTTGCCTTAGTTTTACTTACCTTAACCGCAGTGAGTGTCATTAATATCCCTTTTATGACGGTATATTTCAATTTGACGGTATATTCCCTTATACCGTGACGGTACAAATGGAAATATACCGTCATTTGCCGTGGGATTCAATGACACCATTTGACAACGAATGAATGTAAAAAAACCCGCAAATCCTTACAGATAGCGGGTTTAATTAGTTTTTTGATACTGTTTGAAACCGTTTGAAAACGATCAAATACCAGTCCTGGCGGAGGCTGTGAGATTCGAACTCACGGAAGGTTGCCCTTCGGCAGTTTTCAAGACTGCTGGTTTAAACCACTCACCCAAACCTCCATGTCTGTTACGACAGACGCGCATTTTAACCCAAAATTAATGATTCCACTACCACATTCATGATGCGTATTTCGTCACTTTATACTCATCTTTGTCAGCATCGCAAGGGAAAATGGGCTACGCATCGCAAGAAACATCAATAAATCATATCCATCATGGCTGGTATGATATGTGCTCAGACAGCACATGCAAAAAAACAATGCCACCGCGAATGCTAAATGAATTATTCGACAAATTCCGCATAAAAATTGCTCCAGCTGCCATTGCACCACTGGACAGCCTAAGCGCGACCCATAAATGGGTTGAGCAATTGCAGGGAATGCATGAATACGAAGCACACCAGCACGTCGTCACCTTATTGGGCGCCTACAATCGGTCAAAAACGCCATTCGACGTTCAGCGCTTGCACATACTCGCCGCCATAGAACATTTCGGTTCCAAGCTGCAACACGGTCTCATTACCCAGTTTCTGAAAAATCACGCCGATTACAAATATGCAGGCAAGTCGCTGTGGCAGGAAATCGTGGCGTTTTATTGGCAACTTGCCCAGGCTTACCACGATTTGACCAGCTCGGTTCTACTGCAGAAAAAACCCCTGGCTTCTGTGCTGCCAACCCTGGTTCTGCGAGCATTACATTATCAAGGAAAACTGATTCAATGGCGTTATTTGCGCTATGAGTTGCCCACACCGCAAATCTGGCATACGTTGCACAAACTCTACAGACTTGCTGAACAGCACGGCTTTGCGTCGCAAAGCATGGTGCTTAAGGGCAGCGCCTATTGCAGCTGCGAACAGGCTTATGCACGCATACTGCTTCTGCATCTGATGCGCCCCGTTGGTCTGACGCCGAACGAAATCGAACTTGCCGCCTACTGGGCGTGGAAATGGAGGGAATCCATCAGCCTGAGCAAGACTCTCGATCCCAGTCAGCACACCCATTGCGTTGCCTTATCGGACAGCCTGCCGCCGCAGCCACTCAATGGCCAGACCGTTATGCCGGACTCCGTGCGTTACTGGTCAATCAATGGCGTGCTTGCCCTTATGCAGGGGATTCCTCCAGATTCCAATGGCCATTCCAGGCTCATCAAGCTGTATGGCATACCATTTGAGGACAACCCGGATGCGCTATTGCAACATATCCACAGCAAACTGGCGAGCAATACAACGCTGGGTGACACCCTGGTTTTCGACATGCCGGCCACAGTAAATGTCAGTTACGGAAGAAAAAACATCACCGATGGACTACGCAATCCCGGCACAGGTGCGCCTATTACCGCCTATTATCAGGCCACGGGGCATCCCAGCGAAGCCTATTATCGGCTGAGCATAACTACCGGCCGCTTCAATCGCGAAATCAGGGCGCATGGTCTATTAATCAGCTACGACGAAAACATAAAGCAGGTGCAGACACTGGCGGCAATACGCTGGCTGGAAGAATCAGCCAGCTCGACCATTACACTGGGGATGGAACGCCTGGGATTTGCCCCGCAGCTCGTCCGGCTATACCCTGTTCAGGATGCCGCCGGCATGAGTCCTGCCCTGGATCCGGCAGTTGAATCCGGATTCACGGGAATCGCCGAGACACACGGTTCGACGCTGGTGAGTTTCGAGCCGATGCAGCATAAATATTTCGATATGCGTGAAGGCAGCTATATCTATCGCATCCGTATCCAGAATTTGCTGGAGCAAAAGCCGGAATGGCTACGCGTCCAGTTTGTCCGACTGACACGGCGCTTCCAACCTGAATGATTTAGCGGTTGCGCCGTTCCACGTCGCCGATATGGAATCCGAACTCGCCCTTGCGGCGATCTTCGAAATATTGCCGCAGCGTCTTTTCTATGGTCAGGAAAGCGATCTCGTCCCAGGGAATTTCCTCTTCGCTGAATAGCGCGACTTCCAGGCTTTCCTCACCAGCAGCGAAATCCAGATCCAGCAACCTGGCGCGGAACATCAGATATACCTGACTGATGTAAGGCAAATTATAAAGCGTAAACAAATGCGAGATTTCCACGCGTGCGCCAGCTTCTTCCAGCGTTTCACGCATGGCGCCTTGCAACGTGGTCTCACCGTTTTCCATAAAGCCGGCGGGCAATGTCCATTTACCGTACTGCGGTTCGATGGCGCGTTTGCATAACAGTATCTTGTTCCCCCACTCCGGCAAACAGCCGACCACCATTTTGGGATTCTGATAATGAATGGTATTGCAGTCCGAGCATACGAAACGCAAACGATTATCTCCAGCCGGCACACTTTCATTTACCGGGCTGCCGCATTCACAACAAAATTTCATGCCTGCTCCTCAAAACGGCTTAAACCGCATTAAACGCCGCGGCACAATCGCGCCATCAGACTCCAGGTTCACCAATCCCAGAAATAGCCCATGATGATAAACGCGCATCAGTCCTGTTTCAACGATATCTTCCCGGCAGTATGGACGCTGCCCCTGCAACAGGGATTTTGCAGCCGCTGCGTCGATTTCCAGTCGCGGCAAATAACCGACCAGGCCGTCCGCCGGAAGTAATCGCGCATCACGCTGTGCAGCAGCGTCCTGCTCCAACTGGGCCAGCGTAACGGCATCGGCCAAATCGACCCCCCGCTCGCCAGCCGCGTCAATCGGGTCAAATGTGCGCCGCAACCCAGCATATGACCAATATCTTCTGCCAAAGTGCGAATATAAGTTCCCGCACTGCAAGTCACGTCAATGACCAGCGTATTCCCGCCAAATTCCAGGATATCGATGCTGCGTATGAGGACAGGCCGGGCCGGGCGCTCGATGGTAATGCCGGCGCGTGCATATTCATACAAGGGCTTGCCTTGATGTTTCAATGCAGAATACATGGGTGGAGTTTGCATGATATTACCGACGAAACCGGCAACCACATGCGTAACCTGATCGGCCATTACATCCACTGCGCAGGTTTCCAGCACTTCCCCTTCGGGATCGCCGGTAGTCGTGGTTACCCCGAGCTGCAAGACTGCACGATAGCGCTTATCCGCTTCAAGCTGATATTGGGAGAATTTGGTGGCCTCACCGAAACACAGGGGCAGCAGACCATCGGCAAAGGGGTCGAGCGTACCGGTGTGGCCGGCCTTTTCAGCCTGATACAGACGTTTGGCGATCTGCAAAGCCGTATTGGAAGTAATACCGACCGGTTTATTCAGCAATAAAACCCCGTCAATGGGGCGTTTAATGCGTTTAACCTGAGTCACTGGATCACGCGTTATCGTCGCCGGGACGAGCGTTATCGTCAGCAACTGCTTCATCTATCAGACGCGACAGTTCAGCACCGCGCGCGACCGAAGTATCGTACACAAAAGTGATTTGCGGCACGATGCGCAGACGCATGCGCGGCCCCAGTTGTGCGCGGATAAATCCGGCCGCATGATTCAGGGCACGCGCCGCTGCCTGCGCCCGTTCCTGACTTTCAAACACAGTGAAATACACTTTGGCGTGTTCCAGATCGTGCGTGACCACCACCTCGGTGATCGTAATCATGCCCACGCGAGGATCATGGATTTCACTGCGTATGATATCAGCCAGCTCGCGCTGAATCTGTTCAGCGACACGACGTGAACGCGGAAAATCCTTGGCCATTATAAGCTGCGTGCAACCTGCACGACTTCGTAACCTTCAATCTTGTCGCCGACTTCCAGCGCATTGAAGTTCTTGATCGACAAACCGCAATCGTAGCCGAATTTCACTTCCTTGACGTCGTCCTTGAAGCGCTTCAGCGAATCCAGCTCACCGTCATGGATGATTTCGTCGTTACGCAGCACACGCACGCGCTGACCACGCTTGATAACGCCGTCCAGCACATGGCAGCCCAACACCGTACCGACTTTGGAAATCACATAGACTTCGCGCACTTCCGCCATACCGGTGACATTTTCTTTCAGATCCGGGGTCAACATCCCGGACAATGCTGCCTTGACCAGATCCACGACTTCATAAATGATATTGTAGTAACGGATATCCACGCCCAGCGACTCGGCCAATTTGCGTGCGGCCGCGTCGGCACGGGTATTAAAGCCGATGATGACCGCCTTGGAAGCCATGGCCAGGTTGACGTCGGATTCGGAAATGGTACCGACCGCATTATGCAGGATATCGACCTTGACTTCACTGGTCGAGATTTTCTGCAGCGAACTGGACAAGGCTTCCGCAGAACCCTGGACGTCAGCCTTGATAATGAGCGGCAGACGTTTCGCTTCGCCTTCGCCCATTTGCTCCATGATGCTTTCGAGCTTCGCCGCCTGACGCTTGGCCAGTTGCACATCACGGAACTTGCCCTGGCGGAACAATGCGATTTCGCGCGCCTTGCGTTCATCCTGCAAGACCATCGCGTCTTCACCTGCTTTAGGCACATCGGACAAACCCTGGATTTCCACAGGAATAGACGGGCCGGCTTCCAGCACAGGCTTGCCATCTTCATCCAGCATCGCACGCACACGGCCATATACCGCACCGGCCAGCACCACATCGCCACGCTTTAGCGTACCGGACTGCACCAGGAGCGTTGCTACCGGGCCGCGGCCCTTATCCAGACGCGCTTCGATAATCACACCCTTGGCCGGAACGGTTTTCGCCGCTTTCAGTTCCAGCACTTCGGCTTGCAACAGGATCGCTTCGATCAGGCCGTCGATATTGAGGCCTTTTTTGGCAGACACTTCAACAAACTGAGTATCGCCACCCCAGTCTTCAGGCACGACGCCCTGAGCCACCAGCTCCTGGCGGATACGCTCCGCATTGGCTTCAGGCTTGTCGATCTTGTTCACTGCAACCACCATCGGCACATTGGCCGCTTTAGCATGATGGATCGCTTCTATCGTTTGCGGCATGACGCCATCGTCAGCTGCCACTACCAATACCACCAGATCGGTTACTTTGGCACCGCGTGCACGCATCGCGGTAAATGCCTCGTGACCCGGGGTATCGAGGAACGTCACCATACCATGATCGGTCTCGACGTGGTATGCGCCGATATGCTGGGTAATGCCGCCGGCTTCGCCGCTGGCGACACGGGCACGGCGGATCGCGTCCAACAGCGAGGTCTTGCCGTGATCGACGTGGCCCATAACGGTAACCACCGGCGCGCGCGGCAATAACTCCACTTCATGCTTTTCAGATTCTTCCAGGAACGATTCGGGCGTATCCAATGGTGCCGGTTTGGCGATGTGCCCCATTTCCTCGACCACGATCATCGCAGTTTCCTGATCCAGCACCTGGTTAATGGTCACCATGCTGCCCATTTTCATCAGTGCCTTGATGACTTCTGCGGCTTTAACCGACATCTTGTGCGACAACTCGGCGACGGTAATCGTTTCCGGCACCAGCACTTCCTGGACTATGGGCTCGGTCGGAGCGCTGAAGGAATTTGCCGATTCGCTCTCGGATTTATGCTGCTTGCCACCTTTGCGATTACGCCATGCATCCCCACCGGTATCGCCACGCGACTTGATGCCGCGTTTTTTGGCCTGCATGTCATTCCATGCGGTATCTTTGGTCTTGGCCGGCGCCAGTTTGGCCTTTTTATCAACCGGTTTGGCTTTTTCACCCGGTTTCGCTGGCGCCTTGTGCAAAGTGCCTTCGGTTACAGCCGGTTTGGCAGCTGCAACAGTCTTGGCAGCTTCGGCGGCTTGCGCCTGTTCTTCCAGCGCTTGCTTGCGTTTCGATTCGCGTTCCTGCTTCAGGCGTATTTCCTCGGCCTGACGTTCGTGTAATGCCGAATGCCGGCGCGCTTCGTCGGCTCGACGAGCCAATTCCTGCTCATCCAGTACCGGTTTTACGATACGCCGACGCTGCAATACTGGTTGCTCTGCAGCAACCGCTTCCGGTTCGGCTGCGGTTGCTGCTTCAGTTTCAGGCGTTTCTTCCGTAATATGTTCTGCAGGCGCTTCTTCTGCGCCATATTGTTCCTCTACCGGCGTGGCTTCGGCTGCAATCTCTGCCGGGGCTTTTTCGATAACCGCTTCGGCAGATTCAGCGGAAATGACTGCCTCTTCCACCGGTTGTGCATGCATTTCAACCTCCGGGGCAACAGACAAGCCGGTGTCGACTGGCTCAGATTCCGCCTCTGCAGCCGCTTCATGGGCCACCGGGGTTTCACGTTTTACCAGCACTCGTTTTTTACGCACTTCGACCTGAATGGTCCGCGCCTTGCCGGTGCTGTCGGCTTTTTTGATTTCCGAGGTTTCTTTGCGTGTCAGCGTGATTTTACTTTTCACGTCTGTAGCGCCGTGCTTTTTGCTTAAGTAATCCAGCAAGCGCGCTTTATCCTGCTCGGTGATAGCATCCACAGCCGCAGACTTTTCTACGCCGGCTGCACGCAACTGCTCCAGCAATAATCCGGTGGAGAGCTTTAGTTCTTGGGCAAATTGTTCTACATTCATATCAGGGCTGTCGAGGCTTTCTCTACTAATTTATTTAGGCAAACCACGGCGCACGCGCCGCCATAATCAGTGTAGAAGCACGCTCAGCATCCACACCCGTCATTTCTACCAGTTCATCCACGCCCAATTCAGCCAGATCTTCTGAACTGGTAATGCCATGCTCGGCCAGCAAGCGCAGCATTTCACTATCCATACCGTCTAATGATGCCAGATCGTTTGTTACATTTTCCACTTTTTCTTCGCTGGCAATCGCATCCGTCAATAATACGTTGCGGGCACGTGCACGCAATTCGTTGACCAGCTCTTCATCGAAACCTTCGATTTCCAGCATTTCGCCGATAGGCACATAAGCCACTTCTTCCACGCTGCTGAAACCTTCCTGCACCAGCATGTCGGCGATCTCTTCATCGACGTCAAGTTTCTCGACAAACAAGGCACGCATCGCCAAGGCTTCAGTTTCGTTCTTTTTCTGCGCTTCTTCAACGGTCAAGATGTTCAGTTCCCACCCCGTCAATTCCGAAGCCAGACGCACATTCTGCCCGCTGCGGCCGATCGCCTGAGCCAGCTGATCTTCTTCCAGTACCACATCCATGCTGTGCTTTTCTTCGTCGACCACGATGCTGCTCACTTCAGCCGGCGCCAGCGCATTAATGACGAACTGCGCGGCTTCGGGCGACCACAGAATGATATCGACACGCTCACCCGCCAATTCACCGGTAACGGCCTGTACGCGCGAACCGCGCATGCCGACGCAAGTACCGATTGGATCCAGACGCTGATCGTTTGATTTTACTGCAATTTTAGCGCGCGCGCCGGGGTCGCGTGCAGCGCCTTTGATTTCCAGCAATCCTTCTTCGATTTCGGGCACTTCGAGTTCGAACAATTTGGCGATAAATTCCGGCGCGGTACGCGACAGAATCAGCTGTGGGCCGCGACCGCTGCGTTCAACGCGCAACAGATAGGCGCGCACCCGATCGCCTACTCGCAGATTTTCCTTCGGAATCATCTGGTCCCGCGGCAGCAAACCTTCCACCCGGCCGGATTCGATGATCGCACTGCCGCGCTCCATGCGTTTGACAGTACCGGTTACCAGATATTCCTTGCGTTCCAGAAAGTCGGTCAGTATCTGCTCACGCTCGGCATCGCGTATGCGCTGCAGGATCACCTGCTTTGCCGCCTGTGCGCCTATGCGGCCAAACTCGACAGCTTCCAGCGGCTCTTCGACAAAGTCGCCGATTTGCAAATCAGGGTGCGATATCTGCGCGTCAGTCCACGCAATCTGGCTTTCCGGAAACTCGTGATCGTTATCGGCCACCACTTCCCAGCAGCGGAACGCATGATAATCGCCGGTATCACGATTGATTACCACGCGGATATCAGCATCTTCCTGGAAGCGTTTTTTGGTAGCCGAAGCCAAAGCCTGCTCCAATGCACCAAACACGATTTCCTTGTTTACATTTTTTTCTCTGGCTAATGCATCAACCAACAGTAAAATCTCGCGGCTCATTCTCGAAAACCTCCGGCCATTTTTAGCAATTACAGATTAGGAACCAAACGTGCGGCATCAATATTGGCAACATCCAGCTTGATGATCTGCCCATCTACATCCAATTCAATTTGGGTATCGCTCGCGCCATGTATCACGCCGACAAAACGGCGCTGTCCTGCCAGCGCCACGCGCAATTTGACCTGCGCCTTTTCACCCATGAAACGCTGATAGTCCGCCAGCTTTTTCAGCGGTCTGTCCATACCCGGCGACGACACTTCCAATCGCTCGTATTCTATATTCTCTACTACCAGCCAGTTGCTCAAATGATTGCTGACCAGCGTACAGTCATCCAGCGTGATACCTTCCGGCTTGTCAATAAAAACACGCAGCAGGCCGCTTTTGGCCGACATCGACATATCGACCAGTTCATAACCCAGACCTGCCAGGGTAGCTTCTATTAACGATTCTAACGACATTCGCGTTCCACAAACAAAAAATGGGCTATAAGCCCATAAACATCTTGCGGCCCTAAAAACCCAAGACAAAAATATAATCCGTCGATACCAAACTGGTGCCCGGAGCCGGAATCGAACCGGCACGCCGATTTCTCAGCGAGGGATTTTAAGTCCCTTGTGTCTACCTATTCCACCACCCGGGCGGTTGGAGGCGGGGGTCGGAATCGAACCGGCGTCCACGGCTTTGCAGGCCGCTGCATAACCACTCTGCCACCCCGCCAATCGCTCAGCGCAACATTAACCAAAACACCCAGTAACTAAAAAGGGAAAGCACCAAGCTTTCCCTTTTCTTTTGGACCTTCCCTTGCGATCGGGACTTCTCCATAATCTGGAGCGGGAAACGAGATTCGAACTCGCGACCTATACCTTGGCAAGGTATCGCTCTACCAGCTGAGCTATTCCCGCGTTAATGAGATGCGTATTGTAATGATTACGCGCCGCTTGTCAACACTTTCCTGACATCTCAGTCAAAAGGGCTGATGAAGAATCGCGACTCAAGTTCTTCTAAACCAAACATAATCAACAACTCACGCAAACGTTCTGCCGCACGGCGACGTGGCAAATTTTTATAATTTGCCACAATTAACTCATTCTTCATCGAATGCTCCCACCCCACCAGCTCTGTCACCGTGACCTGATAGCCATGCGCTTCCAGCTGCAGACAGCGCAATACATTGGTCAGATGACTGCCGAATTCCCTGGTATGGATCGGATGCCGCCAAACTTCGGCCAGCGCTCCGCGCGCTAACGCCTGTGCCTTGCCCTGCCGCAGGGCCGCCGCAACTTCGGCCTGGCAGCACGGCACCAGCACCATGAACCTGGCTTGCTTCTCCAATCCGAAACGGATGGCATCATCGGTAGCGGTATCGCAGGCATGCAAGGCCGTGACAACATCGATCTTTTCCGGCAACAGGGCCGATGTGATCGAATCCGCCACCGACAGGTTGAGGAATGACATGCCGGCAAAACCCAATTGCTGGGCCAGCTCGACCGAGCTTTGCACCAATGCTTCGCGCGTTTCGATGCCGTAGATGTGCGACGCGTCATTGCGCTGCTTGAAGAACAGGTCGTAAAGAATAAAACCCAGATACGATTTGCCCGCGCCGTGATCCACCAGTTGCACATTCCCGCCTATCTCCTGCAACAGCGGCTCGATGAACTGATACAGGTGGTAGACCTGCTTCAGCTTGCGTCGGCTATCCTGATTCAGCTTGCCGTCCCGCGTGAGGATATGCAAAGCCTTGAGCAGTTCTATGGATTGACCGGGCCTGATTTCAGGGATTGCGAACATTTTGTTTCTTTCTTAAAAAGCGGCAAACAGACGGCATTGTAACCGCGTAGCGTAACTGCGCCATCACACAACATCCTAATAGGGTTAAAATGATGTCTTTTAATGCTAAGGCAAAACCTCATGGATACGCTGTTTTTGCGTGATTTCAGATTGCAAATGATTATCGGCATTTACGAGTGGGAACGCAAAGTACCGCAAACCGTACAGCTCGATCTCGAGATCGGCTTGCCGCACAGCCGTGCCTGCCAAACCGACGATGTCGCCGACTCCATCAATTATGCCGATGTCGCGCAACGCATCCGCGATACCGTAGCACAGCGCAATTTCAATCTGGTGGAAGCACTGGCCGAACATGTGGCACAAGTGATATTGACCGAATTCGGCTCGCCATGGGTCAAGGTATGCGTGACCAAACTGGCCGTGGTCCGCGGCATCAAACAGCTGGGCATCTGCATCGAACGCGGGCAAAAAGCTTGAGCGCGGAACTCATCGCGCTCTCCGGCCTCATCCTGCTCGCAGCTTATTTCATCCGCGGCACATCCGGTTTCGGTTCCGGTCTGGTCGCCATTCCCATCATGGCGTTATGGCTGCCGCTGACTTTTGTCGTACCGCTGATGCTGCTACTGGATTTTTCCGCCTCGGTGATGTTGAGCGGAGTCAATTTGCGTCAGGTTAACTGGCGCGAAATCCGCACGCTGATTCCGTTCAGCATTATCGGTATATTGCTCGGCACTCACTTGCTGACGAGTCTGCCGATGCAGCCCATGCTCATCACGCTGTCGGTTTTCGTCGCCATTTTCGGGTTTCGCTCGCTGTTCAATCTACACGGCGACAAGCCCATCTCGCGCAAATGGGCCATTCCTGCGGGATTGGGCGGCGGCACAGTCGGCTCGTTATTCGGCACCGGCGGCCCGCCTTACATCATTTATCTGGGACATCGCATCAGCGACAAGACCGCATTGCGCGCCACTTTTTCCGGATTGATTCTAATTGAAGGCTCATTACGCATCAGCAGTTTTGCCTACGCTGGCCTGTTTTCGGACACGCGCCTGCTGTTTTCCTACCTCGCCGCCATGCCCGTGGTCGCCCTCGGCTTGACGTTGGGACATCGCGCCCATGTTGGCCTGAGTCGCGAGCAGATGATGCGGCTGATCGGCTTGTTGTTGCTTGGCAGCAGTATCAGCCTGATGGTCAAGGCTTTCGCCGCACAATCCTAGCCACGCGGATGATGCCTGGCATGCAGCTGCTTGAGACGTTCACGGGCGACATGCGTATAGATCTGGGTCGTAGCGATATCGGCATGCCCCAGCAACAATTGCACCACACGCAAGTCCGCGCCATGATTCAGCAGATGGGTCGCAAAGGCATGGCGCATCACATGCGGCGACGGCAGTTTCGTCAATCCTACCTGCCGTGCACGGCGTTTGATCAGATACCAGAAAGCCTGGCGCGTCATCGCTTCCCCGCGCTGGGTCACGAACAAGGCATCGCTCACCCGCCCGTGCAACAGCTGCGGCCGCGCGTGCCGGATGTACTGCAGCAGCGCATCCACCGCGACTTCTCCCAGCGGCACCAGACGCTCCTTACTGCCCTTGCCGATGACCTGCACCACGCCCATATCGATATTCACGCTGCGCAGGTGCAAGCCGACTAACTCGGATACACGCAAACCGCTGGCATAAAGAATTTCCAGCATCGCCCGATCCCGTACCGCCAGCGGCTCTTCACCGACCGGCGCAGCCAGCAGGGCTTCGACTTCGGCTTCGCTCATGGACTTTGGCAGTGTGCGCGGCAGCTTGGGCGTGTCGATTTTCAACGTCGGATCTTGCGCAATGCGCCCGTCGCGCAGCGCTAGCCGGTAAAAGCGTTTGAATGCCGACAGCTGGCGTGCGGTACTGCGCGGACTGGCACGTTGCGCATAACGATAATGCAGATAGCTTTCCAGGTCGGTCTGCGTCACCGCAAGTAACGATTTTCCCGCCAGCCAGGTGGCCAATTGCATCAGATCGCGGCGATAACTCTGCATGGTATTGGCAGCCAGCCCGTCTTCCAGCCAGACCAGATCACAAAATCCGTCTATGAGTTGCCGGGTATCCGGATTCATCTGCGGGCGGCGCCGGACTCATGCCGCAGCAGCCAGTCCTTGTAGGCCAGTGCGGCATCATCCCTGCGGTGCATGAACCCTCCAGGGCCGGCCCTGGCCACTACGCGGTGGCACGGGATCAGAATAGGCAGCGGATTGGCGCCGCATGCCTGGCCGACAGCACGCGGACTGGAACCGATCTCCCTGGCAATATCGCCATAACTGCGTGTCTGTCCGACGGGGATGGCGAGCAACGCCTGCCACACCCGCAGTTGATGCTCGCTACCCTGGTACGACAGAGGTACGTCGAATGTTTGCACAGGATCACGCCAATAGTGCGCCAGCCCCTGCACCAGACGCTGCACATGCGGAGTCGAGCCTGCCTGAAGCGGGAAATCGGCCGGCAAAAAATCTATCCGCCGCACTCCTTGCGCATCCGCCATTACGCCCAGATGCGCAAACGGCGCAGCAAGCACCGCATCGTAATGCGGTTCAGCGGAGGCTGAGCGCATAACTGGCCGCCGCTTGTTGTGCCGCGTCCGTACTGTTTTTCAACACCCATTGATACTGCATGCCGGCATCTTCATGCAAACCTGCCTGCTCCAGGCTGGCTGCCGCATCGAGGCGGGATTGCACGGTCATGGCATCAGCCTGCGGCATTTCCGTCGCCGCCTGCAAATACCATTGTGCGGCCGCTGCCGGCTGTTTGTCGGCAGCGGCTAGCTGCCCCAGCCGATACAGCACGGCACGCCGTTGCAACGGCTCGACGACAGGTAACAAGCGTGTGAGCAAGTCGCGTGCCGACGCTGCCTCAGATGCCTGCCGGGATAACTGCTGCACCACTGCCAGCATCTGCCAGCCGGAAGCGGACGGCACTGCCGACAATCCTGTCAGCCACGCCGACACCGCCTTGGCAGCGGATGGCCAGTCATGAAGGCGTGCGTACAAGGCCGCGCGACGTGCTTGCCAATCCGCCGCATCGACGCCTTCCGCTGGCGCATCCAGGTCATGCCACAGGCCTGCGGCCAGCTCGAATTCGCCTGCATCCAGCGCCAGCTTGCCCAGACGATAGCGCACCGTCGCGTTGAATGCCGACGCCGGCAATCCGGGCCACACCGATACGAACAGACGCAATGCAGCACGATCGAGATGTTGCGCCAGCAATTGCTCCAGGAATTGCTGTTGCGCCGAACTGCGCAATGCCGGGTCTTTGCCATCGCGTGCCAGGTACGCCCAGATAGCCCGCGCCATCACCGGATCGGTCGACGCCGACTCCCGCGCCAGATCGGCCCAGCCGGCATCGGAACCAAACAGCAGCAACCTGACATTGCCAAAACTCTGGGTCAGGTCGCGATAGGCCTTCCACAAGGCGGGTGCACTCGCTTCATCAGGCGCGGCAGTCAGATTGAGCAAATGCTCGCTGATCTGTATCTGCAACTCGGGGGCGTTCATTTGTGCCGCGATCTTGCGTGCCACTAACAGCATCGGTGCACTGGCATCGCTGCCGAGTACCGCCTGCAAACGCTGTTTGCTGTCATCGTCACTCAATTGGCCGCCAGCCGCATCGATCAACGCCGCCATCGGGTCATTATTGACCAATTGCGTCCGCACCCAATTGACGTCGGTTGCACGCCCCGCCTGCAGCATCGCCAGCGCATAGATATGCAGCAATGCCACATCCACGCCAAAATCCTGCTGATAGCGCAACATCACGCTGGCCGCTTCGCCATCCGGCTGCGGCAGCAGATGACTTTGTACGGCCAGATTACGCAACTCCTGATACTCGACCTTGTCGCTCGGCAGCACCCATAGCAGCTTAGCCAGATAGCCTCGCGCCAGACTGCCATCGCCTTTCTTTATAGCTGCCCGCGCCGCCAGTAACGCAGCCGTATGCTTGACATCATCCGGAGCATCTTCCGGCAAAGCGGCGGCACGTTTGAGCACATCATCGGTCTGGCCGACTTTCCCCAGTAACTGCCATTGCCAGCGCAGCCAGTCCGGACGCGCATCCTGACTGGCATGTGCCAACCCCTGATCCAGCTGCAACAATGCCAATTGCGGCGAACCGGCGTCAGCCAATTGTTTGGCGTCATCCAGCCCGCCAGCCAGCGCCGGCACATGGCTGGACAGCAGCAAACCGAGACCGATTAAAAAATTCGATATTTTCATTTTTAGGTTAAAATTAAGTTTTAATTTTCAACGCAGTGGTTAAAGATGGATATTAAAACCTATATGCACCAGATTGGGCAAGCAGCACGCACGGCTTCCCGCGCCCTGGCACGCGCTGACACACTTGCCAAGGATCGTGCGCTGCTGGCAATCGCTGACGCTATCGAACGCGACACGGAAATTTTACAGGCCGCGAATGGCCAGGACATGGCTGCAGCGCGCGCCAACGGACTGGACGCGGCGTTGCTCGACCGGTTGGCGTTGAACGCCAAATCCATCACCGGCATGGCCGAAGGCCTGCGCCAGATCGCCGCGTTGCCAGATCCGGTCGGCGAGATCACCGATCTCAAATATCGCCCGTCAGGTATCCAGGTCGGGAAAATGCGCGTACCGCTGGGCGTCATCGGCATTATTTACGAAGCGCGGCCGAACGTGACCGCCGATGCCGCCGGGCTGTGTCTGAAATCCAGCAATGCAGCGATCCTGCGCGGCGGCTCCGAGGCGCTGCACAGCAACCAGGCCATTGCAGTCTGTGTGCGCGAAGGACTCGCTGCAGCCGGTCTGCCGGAAACCGCAGTACAAGTCATCAATACCACGGATCGCACCGCGGTGGCCGAACTGATTACCATGCGCGAATTTGTCGACGTCATCGTTCCGCGTGGCGGCAAAGGCCTGATCGAGCGCCTGATGAACGAAGCGCGTATTCCGGTCATCAAGCATTTGCATGGCGTGTGCCACGTGTATATCGACGATCATGCCGATCTGACCAAGGCAGTGCGTATCGCCGACAACGCCAAAACCAGCCGCTACGGCACCTGCAACACCACGGAGACCTTGCTGGTAGCGCAAGGCGTGGCCGCTCAGGTATTGCCCGAGATTGCCGCGATTTATATCGCCAAGGGAGTGGAAATGCGCGGCTGCGCCATCACCCAGAGCATACTCAATGGCATTAACCCGGCGACTGATGAAGACTGGTTCACCGAGTACCTGGCGCCGATCATTTCCATCCGCGTGGTCGACGACATGGATGCGGCGATCAGCCACATCAATCACTACGGCTCGCAACACACCGATGCCATCGTTACCGAGAATTACACGCGCGCGCGCCGCTTCCTGCGCGAGGTCGACTCCAGCAGCGTCATGGTAAATGCCTCGACCCGTTTCGCCGACGGTTTCGAATATGGTTTGGGTGCCGAAATCGGCATTTCCACTGACAAGATCCATGCCCGCGGCCCGGTTGGTCTGGAAGGCCTCACTTCGCAAAAATGGGTAGTACTCGGCGACGGGCACATACGTGGGTAATCCACGTAATTTGCGGCCTATCGGCATCTTCGGCGGCACCTTCGACCCGATCCATTTCGGGCATCTGCGCCTGGCCGAAGAAATGGCCGAGGCATTGGAGCTGGACCATGTCCGCTTCGTCCCCGCCGGTACGCCGCCGCATCGCAGCCGGCCGCGCACCGACGCTCCCCATCGACTGGCGATGGTGAAGATTGCCACCGCCAACAATCCGCGTTTCGTCGTCGATCAGCGTGAAGTCCAGCTGCCGCGTTTATCCTATACGGTAGACACCCTGCATTCGCTGCGCGCCGAGCTGGGCAGTAATCAACCATTGTGTTTGCTGCTTGGCGCGGACGCTTTCCTCGGGCTGTCCAGCTGGCATAACTGGCAGGAACTGTTCGATCTCGCCCACATCGCCATCGCCCATCGCCCCGGATTCCCGCAAAGCACCTGGAAAGACGCCATGGCGGACATCCTGCGTGATGCGATCGAGACGCGCATGGCCAATCCGGAGGATCTCAATACCTGTCCGGCCGGATTGATCGTGACGCGCCCGATCACGGCGCTGGACATTTCAGCCACGCATATTCGTGATACCTTACGCGCTGGGCGCAACCCGCGCTATTTACTCCCCGATGCGGTGCTTGATTACATTAACGCCCATCAACTTTACTTACCGGAAACCGCATGAATACAGATCAGATTACCGCCGCCGTTGTTGAGGCCATTGAAGATATCAAAGGCCAGGACATCGTTGTGCTGGACGTTTCGGCACAAAGTTCGCTGTTCGAACGCATGGTGATTGCCAGCGCCGACTCCACGCGCCAGACCAAAGCCATTGCCCATAACGTGCAGGAAAAACTCAAGGAAGCCGGCATACCCGATCAGGGCATCGAAGGACTGGCTTCAGGTGAATGGGTGTTGCTCGACCTCGGCAGCGTCATCGTGCACGTGATGCAGCCGGCCGTGCGCCAGTATTACAACCTGGAAGCCTTATGGAGCGCCGCCGCCGATCAGCGCAGCCGCCGCCAGAGCGAAGCCTGAAACCCGAGCATTGATCGTAGCGTGCCATGAAACTGTACATCATCGCAGTAGGGCAGAAAATGCCGGACTGGATCAGTGCCGGCTTTGACGAGTATGCCAAACGCATGCCCAGAGAAACGGCTATCCATCTGCTCGAGCTCAAGCCCGAAAAACGCGCCAGCGGCAAGACCGGCGAGCAAATCAAAATCGCCGAACGCGACCGCATCCTCGCCGCCATTCCACGCGACGCCACGGTGTGGGCGCTGGATGAACGCGGCGAACAGCTCACCACCCTTGCCCTGGCCGGCCATTTACGCGAATGGCAAGGTGCCGGGCGCGATACCTGTTTTATTATTGGCGGTGCGGACGGCTTGCACGACGACGTGAAACAACGCGGCGACAAGCTATTCGCACTTTCCCGGCTCACCCTCCCGCACGGCATGGTACGCGTACTGCTCGCAGAACAGCTGTACCGCGCCTGGAGCATTACCCAGAACCATCCCTACCATCGTGAATAATTTCCCGCCCCGCATTTATCTGGCTTCCCGTTCCCCCCGCCGCCGTGAATTGCTGGCACAGATGGGGGTAAATTACGACGTATTGCTGCTGCGCGAAACGAGCGGCCGCTGCGACGTCGATGAAACGCCGAAGGAAAACGAATTACCCCATGATTATGTTGCGCGCATCGCGCTGGCCAAAGCCGAGCTGGGCTGGCAACGTGCCTGCCAACGTGGCATCCTGCGCCATCCTGTGCTCGGCGCGGATACCACGGTCACGCTGGATAACGAAATCCTCGGCAAACCCGGCAGCGTCGAACGCGCTGTCGCCATGCTAGCCAAACTGTCTGGACGCACCCATCAGGTGATGACGTCGGTTGCGCTGGCCTATCAGAACCGGGTTCATCAGCTTACCAGCGTTTCCGAAGTGACTTTCAAACATTTGTCTTCCCATGAAATCGAACAGTATGCCATCAGCGGCGAACCGCTGGACAAGGCTGGCGGTTATGCCATACAAGGCCGCGGCGCGATTTTCGTCCGTCATCTGAACGGAAGTTATTCCGGCGTCATGGGTCTGCCGATATTCGAAACTGCCGAACTGTTAAACCGCTATAATTCCCCTACCGCACAGC
Organism: Sulfuriferula sp. AH1; assembly: GCF_002162035.1. Classification (NCBI taxonomy): domain Bacteria; kingdom Pseudomonadati; phylum Pseudomonadota; class Betaproteobacteria; order Nitrosomonadales; family Sulfuricellaceae; genus Sulfuriferula; species Sulfuriferula sp. AH1. The sequence goes on along the minus strand of NZ_CP021138.1, from coordinate 489,615 downwards.
TGACCGATACCCCATCATGAGCGAAGAAATACTGATCAACGTCACTCCGCAGGAAACCCGTGTAGCTGTCATGCATCTGGGCGTAGTGCAAGAGCTGCATATAGAACGCAGCAGTCAGCGCGGCCTGGTAGGCAATATTTATTTCGGCAAGGTGTGTCGCGTATTGCCGGGCATGCAATCCGCGTTCATCGATATCGGCCTGGAACGTGCCGCTTTTCTGCATGTCGCCGATATCTGGGAAGAACGCCAGCACATCGGCGAAGAACGTCCGATCGAACGCATCCTGTTCGAAGGCCAGAGCATCATGGTGCAGGTCATCAAGGACCCTATCGGCACCAAAGGCGCCCGCCTTTCTACCCAGATCAGCTTTGCGGGCCGCTTCCTGGTGTATTTGCCGCAAGACTCGCACATCGGCATTTCCCAAAAGATCGAGGATGAGGCCGAACGCGAACAGTTACGCCAAAAACTTCAGCTCATCATTCCCGAAGGCGAACCTGGCGGCTTTATTATCCGCACCATGGCCGAACAGGCGCAAACCGCCGAACTGCAGGCCGATGTGGATTACCTGCGCCGGTTGTGGGCAGACATCCAGAGCCGCGCCAAGGTCGCAGCAGTGAAAACCCTGCTCTATCAGGATCTGAATCTGGCATTACGGGTACTGCGCGACTTTGCCAACGATGAAACCAGCCGGATACTGGTGGATTCGCGCGAAACCTATCAAAAGATGTTTGAGTTCGCCCAGAATTACACGCAAGGAGTAATCGAAAAATTACAGCATTACGCTGCGGAACGCCCCTTGTTCGACCTGTACGCCGTCGAAGCGGAAATCGAAAAAGCGCTCGCGCGCCGTGTCGATCTCAAATCCGGCGGCTATCTGATCATCGACCAGACCGAAGCCCTGACCACGGTTGACGTCAACACCGGCGGCTTTGTCGGTGTCCGCAATTTTGACGACACCATTTTCAAAACCAATCTGGAGGCGGCACAAGCCATCGCACGGCAATTGCGGTTACGCAATCTGGGCGGCATGATCATCGTCGATTTCATCGACATGGATAACCGCGACCACCAGCAGGAAGTGTTTCTGGAATTCAAAAAAGCGCTGTCGCGCGACAATACCCGCATGTCGGTACACGACTTCTCTCCGCTAGGCCTGGTGGAAATGACGCGCAAACGCACCCGAGAAAGCCTGGCGCATATCCTGTGCGAGCCGTGCCCTACCTGTCAGGGACGCGGCCAGGTAAAAACCGCGAAGACCGTATGCTACGAAATATTGCGGGAAATCGTGCGCGAAGCCCGTCAGTTCAATGCCAAGGAATACCGCATTCTGGCATCGCAACTGGTAATCGACTTGTTTCTGGAGGAGGAATCGCAGAGTCTGGCGCAATTGGGCGACTTTATCGCCAAGCCCGTGTCCTTGCAGGTCGAGACTTTTTATACCCAGGAGCAGTACGATATTATTCTAATCTAGAAAAATGATCCGGGTCCGACTGGCATGGGCAGCGATCGGACTTATTGAAAATCCCAATCCAGATTATCTTCAGCCGCCACTTCTTCGGCGATCTTTGTTTCCGGTTTGCTCAGAATATCCAGAACTTCCTTCAACCAGATAATATCGCGATAGACGTCCAGACTGAATCCCTGGCGGCTCCCCTGCCTGTCGTCGTAGAGCAGCTCGCTCAGATAATCGTAGCATTCATGGTCAGGCCACAAGGATATGATTCTGGTCATGATGTGCGTCATTGCCAGCACACCCTCCCCCTTTTGCTCTGCCGGCATAATCAAATTCCAGGTCGGCACAATCAGGTTAAAGCGCTGTTTGAATCCGGCTACCGTCCGATCGAACGATTCATGGTCACCCAGTTCACGATAGATGCCTAACAGCATGAACCACACCGCCGGATGATTACGCGGATGCCCGGCAATATCTTCCGACAACACGGCAATCGCCCTGTCCTTATAGCCCAGCCCCAGAAACACCTCGGCTTCTTCGGTTACGCGCATCAAACTGGAGACCGACAGCGCCTCTGACTGCACCGTATTATGTCGTTCCGCGGGCCGGGCAAGCAGATCATGCCCCGGCAATTTATCTACCGCGAACTCGATATCCGGATGCTGTTGCGAAGACGGCGCAGCAACATCATCCACATGCGCCCACAAGTCATTCGTCGCCGAATCTACCTGCGCAATGGCACCCAATTTAATTTGGCCTTTGTCGGCCTGATCGTCGGGCGATGGTACGGTAAACATCAGATTCGACAATTTCCGGCGGCGATCCAGCACATAACCCGCAACCAATACCAGCAATGCCAGACCGATCCACAGCCAACCAGACCGCCGCCAGCTTGCGGCTGCATTTCTGGCAGCTGTCGGCTGGAGTGCCGGCTGAGGCTGAGCTGGCTTGACCGTCTGCGCTCTTAACAGCACCAAAGCGTGTTTTGCCTGAGCCAGTTGCTGCTGACTGGCGACGAGATCATCGCGCAGCCGGTCGATTTCCGATGCGGGTCTGCCTGCGTCTATCGACAGCATGCCGCGCATGCGCTTCAACGCAATCAACTGCTCCGCCGATAACGGGTACTGCCCGGGCAAACTGGACAGAGATGTACTCAGATGCAGGTTCACAGCGAAAGCGGGCTGAATCACAGCCGGTCTCGCCACAGCCGCAGGATGCCTGTCAGAGGCCGGAAGTTTGCGCTTGGCCACAAGGCCCTGCTTGCTGCTGAACAGTTCAGCGTCGGTTTTGGGAGCAGGTTGTGCCACTCGCGGTCTGGCTACCACTGGCGGGACGATTACTGGGCTGACAACAACAGCGGCATTACTTGCATTGCTTGCCACATCCAGCAACAAGGTATATTCGCGTCGCACCAGGCCTGAACAGCGTGTTTCTATCGCGAATACGAGCACAGGGTCATTGACCGCGTATTGGGTCGTCAATGCCAGATAAGGGATGCCCGCCATATTTTTCACTGTCAGCCTGGCTTTCTTTAACGAAGGCAAACTGTCATCAGCCTGGCCAGGCTGTGTCAGCACAAAACAATTATCGGCCAACTCACCTGCATCGTCGCTTAACACAGGGATCATCACATCGAGCGGCTGCCCCTAGCCGGATCTGACCCGAGCCGCTCCGAACCCCATGGCCGCAGTAACGCCGGTTGCAGTCATGGCTGCAACCAGCAGGATGGTTCGGGATATGCGCTGATGCATCCGCGCACCCGGGCTCAAATCTGGCTTGCCACAGTTGCCGACAGACAGGCCGACCCTTGCAGGATCACGCCAATTTCAGCCTGCTGCTGCTCCAGCGTGGCTTGCTGGCTTTTCAATGCAAGCGTTCTGGCTTGCAGGTTATCCAGATTGTCATGCACTTGCTTGATATTCTCGATACGGATTTCCAGCTGTTTTTTATGATCGCGAATACGCATGACCACAGGGTCAAGGCTGCGCCGCAACCAGCTATCGGCCTCGGTTTTGGCGAGCATGAACATGCCGCGCGCCTCTGCCACCAGACTCAGGTAGAACTTTTTGACCATGAAACGTTTTTCCATGATCAGATTGACCGGATCATGCCCGAACTGATCCACCTGCAACATGAGTACGGCGAGTTTTTGCCGGCAATTATCCATCGTCAATTGTGGCGGGCTCAACAGCGGGAAACCATGTTCCTGGTGAAAACGCAGATAAGCGGCGTCAAGCAGTTCCACGATTCTGGTTGCCCGGTCTTCGACTTCATGGAAACGCTGAATGATTTGTGCAAACAAATCATTCATTCCCTGCACCAGTCCGGGAGTCGTCCAGCAATCCTCCAGACGGGCACGTCCGGCAACCAGCATTTCATCCAGCACTTCCTCAGCCAGCGCATCCAGCAGCAAACGGCCTTGTTCCTGTATCAGCGTGCGGGTTATTTTGAAATTCATGGTAGTGGCATCGTATGCCGACTTTTCCTTGATCAGCTTGTCGCGCAAATTAGTCACGATTTCGCAATTCTTGCCCGAGAATGCGCTGAGCTGTTCCAGATCCTGGCGCACGCCTTCGAGCTGCATGTTCACGCTCTGGCGGGACGCGCCAGCCATCGTTTGCACTTCGTTGCATACCGACTTGTAGAGTATCACCTGACGGTCGGGAATGATCTTGTCCGCCAGCAGGCTTTCCAGCGCGCCGATGCCGGAACGCTGGATCAGGGCCTGATCGCCGCGGATTTTCCCCAGCAACGCCTTTTGCGCAGACAAGGCCAAAACCTGATCTTCCGCCAACTGCAATTGCTGCGCCGTGTGCTGCTTCTGTTTATGTATGCTCTGCTCGATTTCCGCCTCGGATTTGAGCTCATCCCATAACATATCGACCTTGTTCAGAATCGCCACGTGATGGTTGGCATGATGGCGCACACTGTTTTCCCATATCTCCAGATCGGAACGCGTCACGCCGGTGTCTGTCGCCAGCAAAAACAATACGCCGTGCGCGTTAGGGATCGTATTCAGGGTTAATTCCGGTTCGGAACCGAGCGCATTCAAACCCGGCGTATCCAGTATCGCCAGACCGCTTTTCAGCAACGGATGAGGGAAATTAATCATCGCATAACGCCAGACCGGGATTTCAACCATGCCATCGTGGGATTTGACGATATCGCCGGCATCGCACAGCCCCATTGCCTGAGCCTCGGCAACAGCGACTCTTTTCACATCAGCCAGTGAACGCAAGGCTGCGCTCATTTGCTGAGGATCGGCGGGATCCAGGCGAATACTGCTCCACTCGATGGACAAACGCTTCAGGCGTGAAATCGAATCATCACGCAGCCGCGTTTCTATCGGCAGCAGGCGCAGGTAAGGTTCGCTATCGGCGTCGTAGAACAATTCGGTCGGACACATGGTGGTACGGCCGACATCGGACGGCAGCAAGCGCTGTTTCAGATCGGCAAAGAACAAGGCATTAATCAGCTCGGATTTGCCGCGCGAAAATTCAGCCACGAAAGCCAGCAATAATTTATCGCGCTTAAGGCTTTCGGCCAGATCATACAGGCGCAGACTCTGCCCGGACTCGACGTCGGTATAACGCTCCAGCCACGCGCGGTAAGATTCCAGAGTTGCCAGAATCTCGCCACGCTGGCGCTGGTACTGCGCTATTCCCTGATCGAGCCTGCTGTCCATTTTGTAGCGCTCCAAATTCCTTGATTATTATTTATATAATTTCCGTCTGCAGTCGGAAGTATTCCTGCGCTTCGGTGACGAATCACAGCAAGTGCCGCGCCCAGGCACCCAACCATGCCAACGGAAATGTGACAACAAATTGACACAACAGCAGAAATATCATGGGTGACAAATCGACGTTACCCACCAATGGCACGATACGTCTGAAAGGGCGCAGCAATGGGGCTGTCAGCGAATCGAAGACCACCATGAATGGCGAAAACGGGTTCACCAGCGACAAGACCGCCGTTACCAATACCAAACCCATAAGCACATAACATGCCAGCACCAGCAAATCGACCAGGGCTAACAGCAGGAATCCTGACAGCACGCCTATCCCTGCAACCGCAAAGGGAAACCCCTGCAACGCGTACAACACCAATGTCAGGACAAACTGCAAGACCACCGCAAGCAGCAGGGTTGCCAGATCCAATCCAAACAGTCCGGGAATAACGCGGCGCAACGGACGCACGACAAAATCAGTAAACTTCACCACGAACTGTGCGAACGGGTTTTGAAACGGCACTCTCATCCATTGCATATAAACGCGCAATAACAGCGCGATCAGGAACAGGTTCGTCACATTTTGTAAAATAAAGGCAAAAGCTTGATTCAGCATGATTTGTTACGCGGCATTTACGCCAGCGCATCCCCCAGTTCTTTGGAACGGCGTGCCGCTGCATAAACCGCCTCGACGATGGCTGCCTGCACACCCGCTGCCTGCATACTCAAAATGGCCTGTTCGGTCGTACCACCTTTGGATGTCACCCGCGCCCGCAGCTGGGCAACATCCTCGGGGCTGCTTTCAGCCAGCTTGGCCGCCCCCAGAAACGTTTCCAGCGTCAATTGGCGCGCGGCAGCTGCGCTCAGCCCCTGATCCATCCCGGCCTGTTGCATGGCTTCCATAAAATAGAACACATACGCCGGGCCGCTGCCCGACACGGCGGTAACGGCATCCATCAACACCTCATCTTCCAGCCACAGCACGCTGCCTGCTGCCTCCATCACCACTTCGGCCTGCTTGCGTTGCAACGCCGTCACCGCGGGCAGCGCAAACAGCGCGGTCACTCCGGCGCCTACCATCGCGGGCGTATTCGGCATGGTGCGCACCACCCGTTCATAATTGCCCAGCCATGCGGACAAGGTACCGGCACGCACCCCAGCGGCGATGGAAACCACCAGCTGCTGATCCAGCAAAGGCGCCAATTGCTCGGCGACTGCCTGCAATTGCTGCGGCTTGACCGCCAGCACCACCACATCAGCGGCTACAGCAGCTGCATCGAGTCCGCTACTCACGCTGACCCGGAATTCGGTATGCAGATGACGCTGCGCATCGACGTTGTGCTCAATCACCGTGATACGCTCGGCGCCGAAGCCTTCGCGCAACAAGCCTGCAATCAGGGCTGAAGCCATGTTGCCGCCACCAACAAATGCAATATGCATAAATTTCATCCTCTTATTCTGGTTCCAAACAGGGCCGTCCCCACACGCACTATGGTAGCCCCTTCAGCAATTGCGGCCTCCAGGTCGCCCGACATGCCCATCGACAGGGTATCCATGCCCGCACCCTGCGCATTCATTTGCTCAAAGCACTGGCGCAACAGCGCAAATTGCGCCCGCTGCTCCGCCACATCAGCGGTTGCACGGGGAATCGCCATTAAGCCACGCAACCGCAATCCCGGCAAATCGCGCACCTCGGCAACCAGCTCCACCAGTTGTTCCGGCGTCACGCCGCTTTTGCTCGCTTCACCGCTCACATTGACCTGCAAGCAGATATTCAGCGGTGCCTGATCGGGCGCACGCGCCGCCGATAAACGCTGGGCAATAATCGCACGATCCACGCCATGTACCCAGTCGAAACTGGCAGCGATCTGGCCGGTCTTGTTACGCTGGATAGGCCCGATAAAATGCCAGCACAAATGCATATCTGCCAATGCGGCTATTTTAGCCACCGCTTCCTGCACGTAGCTCTCGCCGAATGCCTTCTGTCCGGCCTCTGCCAGCGCACGCACCGCATCCGCCGTACAGTTTTTACTCACCGCCAATAACGTCACATCCTGCGCCACACGACCTGCCAATTCGGCGGCAGCTGCAATTCGTGTTTGAACTGCTTGCAATGTGCTTTTCACTGTGTCCATAATAGCCGAAAGTAAATTGGGGAATTATAACAAATGGAAATATCCGAACTGCTGGCTTTCGCAGTCAAAAACAAGGCATCCGACTTGCATCTCTCGGCCGGCTTGCCGCCGATGATACGCGTCCACGGCGATATCCGCCGCATCAATCTGCCGGACATGAATCATCAAACCGTACACGACATGGTGTACGACATTATGAACGATGGCCAACGCAAAATATACGAAGAAACCCTGGAAGTGGACTTTTCGTTCGAGGTCCCCACGCTGGCACGTTTCCGCGTCAATGCGTTCAACCAGAATCGCGGCGCAGGCGCGGTATTCCGTACCATTCCCAGCAAGGTACTGACGCTGGAAGAGCTGAATGCGCCCAAGATATTCAAGGACATCGCCGATACCCCTCGCGGCATTGTACTCGTTACCGGACCTACCGGCTCGGGCAAATCGACGACACTTGCGGCCATGGTGGATTACGTCAATGAAAACGAATATGGCCACATCCTCACCGTCGAAGACCCGATCGAATTCGTACATCAAAGCAAAAAATGCGTGATCAACCAGCGCGAAGTCGGGCCGCATACCTTGTCGTTTGCCAACGCACTGCGCTCGGCGCTGCGTGAAGATCCGGACGTCATCCTCGTCGGCGAAATGCGTGACCTTGAAACCATCCGCCTTGCCCTTACCGCGGCGGAGACCGGTCACCTGGTGTTCGGCACCCTGCACACCAGCTCGGCAGCCAAGACCATAGACCGGATCGTGGACGTTTTTCCTGCAGCCGAAAAGGAGATGGTGCGTTCCATGCTGTCCGAATCCATCCGTGCGGTCATTTCGCAAACGCTGCTCAAGAACAAGGAAGGCACAGGCCGCGTGGCCGCTCATGAAATCATGATAGGCACACCTGCAATTCGCAACCTGATCCGCGAAAACAAGATCGCCCAGATGTATTCCTCCATCCAGACCGGCCAGAATGTCGGCATGCAGACACTGGATCAATGTTTGCAGGATTTGGTTAAACGCAACGTCATTTCCGTCGGCGAAGCCCGTTCACGCGCCGCTAACAAAGACATGTTCCTGGGATAAACCAATGGACGCACTGAATACCATACACGACCTGCTGCGCCTGATGCTGAGTAAACGCGCATCCGACCTGTTCATCACTGCCGGGTTTCCGCCTGCCATCAAGGTCGACGGCAAAATCGCTCCGGTTTCCAATCAGACGCTGACGCCTTCGCATACCCGCGAACTCGCGCGCAGCATCATGAACGAGAAGCAATGGAAGGATTTCGAGGCCCATCACGAAGCCAACTTCGCCATCTCACCGGCAGAAATCGGACGCTTCCGGGTCAACGCCTTCGTGCAGCAGGGACGCATCGGCGTCGTCATGCGGACCATCACTACCCAGATACCCAAACTGGACCAGCTCAATCTGCCGCCGGTATTACGCGATGTCGCCATGGTAAAACGCGGTCTGGTCATTTTTGTCGGCGGTACCGGTTCCGGCAAATCCACTTCGCTGGCAGCCATGGTCGGCCATCGCAACGAGAATGCGCAAGACCATATCATTACCATCGAAGATCCGGTCGAGTACGTACACGAACACAAAAAATCCATCGTCACTCAGCGTGAAGTAGGCGTCGATACGGAAAACTGGTTTGCCGCGCTGAAAAACACCTTGCGCCAGGCCCCCGACGTCATCCTCATCGGCGAGGTACGCGACCGCGAAACCATGGAATACGCGATTGCTTTCGCAGAAACCGGGCACCTGTGTCTGACCACGCTGCACGCCAACTCGGCCAACCAGGCACTGGACCGTATCATCAATTTCTTCCCGGATGATCGCCGTCAGCAATTACTGATGGATTTGTCGCTCAACCTCAAGGCTTTCATCTCGCAGCGCCTGGTTGCGCGCAAGGGCACGACCGGCCGTATCGCGGCGGTCGAAGTGCTGCTCAATTCGCCGCTTATCGCCGATCTGATCTTCAAGGGACAGGTACACGAAATCAAGGAGATCATGGCCAAGTCGCGCGAACTGGGCATGCAGACTTTCGACCAGTCGTTATTCGACTTGTACGAAGCCGGCCTGATTACCTACGAAGACGCATTGCGCAATGCCGACTCGCTCAATGATCTCCGGCTCAAGATCAAATTGCAGGGTCAGGAATCCAAGGACCGCGACATCATGTCCGGGATCAACAATCTCAATATCGTTTGAAATTGAATTTGCGGCGCTGCGGCGTCGCTCATTTATTTCCGCGCCGACCCCGCTACAATCTTGTATTCGAACAAGCGGCACTCCAGCGCACCGTTGAACAACGGCGTGCGTTTGCTCGCATTGAGCCGTATCAGCTTGGGCAGATTCATGTCCGCCGACAGGATGTAGGCATTCCACCCCGCACATCTGCGTTTCAGCCAGTCGCCCAGCCTGGGATAGAATTCAGCCAGCTCAGCCTGTTCGCCGATGCGGATGCCATACGGCGGATTGGTCACAATGATGCCGGATTCAGCCGGTGCCGGCACTTCCAGCACGTTCCCCTGCTTCAGCTCGATCACATTTCCCAGCCCGGCCGCTTCCAGATTCACGCGCGCGTCGCGCAATGAATCACCGAACATGTCCCTGCCATAAATCGGTTGCGGCGTGGCCGGCAATTGCGCATCGACGGCGGCTTGCTTGATCGGCAGCCATACCCCGGGGTCGAAACGGGTCAATTTTTCGAAGCCGAAATCGCGATGACTGCCCGGCGCGATATTCAGCGCCACCTGCGCGGCTTCCATCAGGATGGTGCCGCTGCCGCACATCGGGTCAAAAAACGGTACGCCAGGTTGCCAGCCCGACAGCTTGATCATGCCCGCCGCCAGATTCTCGTTCAGCGGTGCCGCGCCGGCCTGTTTGCGCAGGCCGCGCTTGAACAGCGAGGCACCCGACGTATCCAGATACAGCGTACATGTCGTCGCCGTCAGAAAGGCATGGATGCGCACATCCGGCTCGCGGATATCCACATCGGGGCGCTTGCCGGTCGCATCGCGAAAACGGTCACAAACCGCATCCTTGATGCGTAATGTCGTGAACTCCAGACTCTTCAATGGCGATTTCTGCGCCGTCATCTTCACCACGATCGTGCGCTCGACGCTGAACAGCGCAGGCCAGTCGAACGACAATGCGCCCTGGTAAATATCCTCCTCGTCCCGATATTCGCCGCCGCCTACCCGCCATAACACCCGGCTCGCCAGACGCGAATACAGATTCACCCGGTAACACAGTTCGAATCCACCCGAAAATGCCACCCCGCCGTAAGTCGGCGCAATCGCCTCAGCGCCCTGCTCGCGCAATTCGTCGCCAAGCAGACCTTCAAGCCCGCGCGGGCAGGTAGCGAAAAACTGTTCCAATTTTTTTGTCATGCAAACTCCGGTTTCAATACCACCAACAACACCACTACAAACAAGACCAATACCGGCAATTCATTAAACCAGCGGTAAAACACGTGGCTACGCTTATTCCCGTCTGCTGCGAACACTTTTACCAGATGCCCGCAATACAAATGATAGACAACAAGCCCCCCGACCAGAGCCAGTTTAATATGCAACCATGTGCCTGTATAACCGTATCCGAGCCAGAGCCAGGTGCCGAAGACCAATGCCAACACCCCTAACGGCGTCATAAACCGATACAATTTGCGTTCCATCAATTTGAACTGGGCAACCGTTGCAGTGTCATTAACCATGGCGTGGTTAACGAACAACCGCGGCAAATAGAACAGCCCGGCGAACCAGCTGGTTACGAAAATGATATGTAACGCCTTAATCCACAACATTTGAACCCCTACATGCTTAAACAATTTGCCAGCCATCCCTGGGTCAGGAAACTCACTCCCAGCCCATTCACCCTGATTTTACTGATTCTGATCGTGTATTTCTGGTTCCGGCCACCGGCCTGGGTATCGGATGAAGATCGCCCCGTCGCCAATGTGGCGATCACCACCACCGATGGGCGGGTGATCCCGCTCGCCTCCTTGCGCGGCAAAGTCGTGGTAGTGAATTTCTGGGCGACCTGGTGCCCGTATTGCCGCCATGAAATGCCCGGCATGCAGGCATTCTACCGCGACTGGCATGCGAAAGGCGTCGAAATTTTGGCGCTGTCGATTGAAGACGACCCGAAACTGGTTGCCCAGTTTATGCAACAGCAGGCTTATACTTTTCCGGCAGGGCTAGCCGATGCCGCCACACAGCAGGCGTTCGGCGAGATCAAAAAAGTCCCGATGTCGTTCGTCATTGATAAAAAGGGAGTGATCCGCCATAAAATCAGCGGTCAGGTATATTACGGCCGGCTCGAAAACCTGGTGACGCCTTTACTCAAGGAATAGCAGCCACTTCGCTCCGGTACGCATCCATCTGGCGCTTGTAATAGACATAGTCCATTTCCAGACTGCGATAACCCAAACGCGTGATGACCGCCGAAATCTGTCCGCGATGATGCACCTGATGCGTCATCATATGGGTAAGGACATCCCGCATCCACATTTGCTGCGGCTCTCCCTTGGTCGTGAAATAGGCCAATTGACGCTCAAAAAACGCATCATCGCATTGCTCCAGCCAAAGCTGTAATTCTCGCGCTTGGGCCTGGGTGACTTCTATCAGCTGATTCCAGTCCGTGTGGGTTATTTTGGCGAAATCCGCAACAAACCTCTCGCCGCGCAAACGCGCAAACCAAAGCCGGTTGACCAGCAATATGTGGTCGACGGTGTGATGTATGCTATCGAAATACAAGCCCTGAGCGCTCGTCAGCAAATCGGCATCCACTCGTCCCAAAGCGGCAAACAGCCTGTCATTCGCCCACTGCTGATAATCGGCCTGCACGACAAAATAACTTTTCCATGCATACGGCGCATTCGCACTCATGAGTGTTTGCCTATGCCGTCAAGATATTGCCGCAGTTTCACAAAATCCAGATCGCCTATGGTCTGCTCGACAATATGCCCATCTGCATCGATCAGGAACGACGTCGGTGTCAATTTGACATCGCCGAACGCATGCGCAATATCGCCCCGGCTATCCATCACCACCGGGAAGGGCAGACCGCGTTCAGCCGCGAACTGCCGCACATGATCGGCAGGATCGTAACTCATGGATACGGCCACCAACTCGAATCCTTTATCGTGGTAACGGGTATAGGTATCAACCAATTGCGGCATTTCCTTGACGCATCCCGGGCAACTCGTCGCCCAAAAATTAACCAGCACCGTTTTGCCGCGCAATTGCGCCAAAGCGACCGGTTTCCCCGACAAATCGGTCATGGTCAAGGCCGGTGCCGCAGGTTTCTGCGTCAGCCCCAGATACAACATCACCGCGAGCACGATGCCCAGAGCAGCAAATACGAATAACTTGTGATATTGTTTGTTACCCATCTCGTTTATATCCTTGAGGAATTTCCATATGCTTAAAGGCCTGCCGAATCGGATTTGCCTTGCGCTTTGCACCACTCCGCAAAACGGCACTGCATGTGCGGCGAATCAAGTGCGGCGAATTCCTGCAATTGTCATCTTTTTTATCGGACTTGTCATCAGCACAGCCACATTGGCAGCCGGCGTCGACAATATCACCGATGCCCAGGCCAATACCGGTTTAAAACAGGCGCTGATACAAGGCGCCAATAACGCCGTCAGCCAGCTTGGCCGTAATGGCGGCTTTCTGGACAATCCGCAAGTCAAAATCCCGTTGCCGCCGGGCCTGCAGAAAGCGGAAGGCGTCATGCGCATGCTGGGGCAGGGCCAGGCCTTTGACGATCTGAACGTTGCGATGAACCGCGCCGCGGAAGCGGCAGTCCCCGCTGCCAGGACTTTACTCATAAATGCTGTCAAGAATATGACGCTGACCGATGCGAAGGGCATCCTCACTGGCGGCGACACCGCAGGAACCGAATATTTCCGCCGAAATTCGGAGACCAGGCTGCAGCAGACATTCCTGCCCATCGTAAGCCGTTACACCCGAAAACTCGGATTGGCGCAACAGTATAACCAGCTGGCAGGGCAAGCCGCCCAGGTCGGACTGGTTAATCAGCAGGATGCCAATATAGAGCGTTATATTACCCAAAAAGCGCTCGATGGCCTGTATCTGACGATCGGCAATGAGGAAAAATCCTTGCGCGCCGATCCGGTACAATACACCAGCAACATCGCAAGCAAATACAGCAGCACTCTTTTAAAAACAGTATTCGGCGCGTTACAGCAATAACCTATGGCACATGTTCTTTTCATCCTCACCGCGGCCGACAGTCTGCCGCTCAATGACGGTACCATGATGGCCACCGGTTTCTGGGCACAGGAATTTGTCCCTGCGCACCATTTATTCCTGGAACACGGCCACCAGATCAGCATCGCCACACCCAAAGGCAAGCCTGCGATGCTGGATGAAAACTGCTTTGCCCCCGAATTCCATGGCCACGACATGGGACGCATCCTTAATCTGCGCGAGCAGCTGGACGAGATCGACGCCTGGCGTACGCCGTTGTCGCTGGAACGCATCGCCCTTACCGGCGTGAAATACGATGCGGTCTTTTTCCCGGGCGGACACGGCCCCATGGTCGATCTGATTGATTCCGCAGCTGCCGGCACGCTGGTGAAGCGCACTCTGGCCAATCATGGACTGATCGGCGCCATCTGCCATGGCCCCGCCGGCCTGATCCCTGCCCAGCATGAAGGCCACTGGCTGTTTGCAGGTTACCAGCTCACCTGTTTCAGTCCTGAAGAAGAGCAGCTCGCGGGATTAAGCCAGCGCCTGCCCGACCTGCTGGCAGACCAATTGGCTGCTCTGGGCGGCAAACTGAGTTTCGCCGCGCCCGGTACCGAACATGTCGTCATCGACCGCCAGCTTTATACCGGACAGAATCCTGCCTCGGCCGATAAGCTGGCTTATCACATGGCGCGACGGCTTAAGAAAATGGGCTCGTTGAACAAGAATGCATGCGATGCACCCTGTGATTAGGGGAAGCATAAATCCGCTGCCTGCTTCGTCAAAAACAGTATCAAACTACTTTTGTTGCTTGAAAGCATAGGCGTACCGCATTTAACCTGCACATTGAAATGGTTATATATCGCGCGAGTTGCTGTTAAAATAGCACTTTGGTAATCACCGCTCGTGCTCATGAACAGCCCACGCTTACGCGAAATTCCCTATAACTACACTTCGTTTTCCGACCGCGAGATCGTCATTCGCCTGTTGGGAAATGACGCATGGACCATACTCAATCAGCTCCGCGACGAACGCCGTACCGGTCGTTCAGCGCGCATGTTATTCGAGGTGCTGGGCGATATCTGGGTGGTGTCACGCAACCCCTACCTGCAAGATGACTTGCTCGCCAATCCCAAACGGCTTGCAGCACTCATCGAAGCCCTCAATCATCGACTCAACGAAATCGAATCCAGACGCCAGGATAATGCGCTGGTAGCCCCTGTGCTGTCCGCCGCGCGGCAGGCCATCGTCGATTTCGAGGCCGGCTTTGCGCGCACGCTGCAATTGCGCCGCGATGTCATCAAGAAACTTGCGCGTCATACCCGCCGTGACAACATCCAGTTCGATGGCCTGGCGCGCGTATCCCACGTCACCGATGCAACCGACTGGCGAGTCGAATACCCGTTTGTCGTACTCAATCCCGATACCGAAGCCGAAATCGCTCATCTGGTAAAAGGCTGCATTGAATTAGGATTGACCATCATTCCTCGTGGTGGCGGCACGGGTTATACCGGCGGTGCCATCCCGCTCGACAAATACTCGGCTGTGATCAACACCGAAAAACTGGAGGCGCTTTCCAGCGTGGAAGTATTGCGTCTGGCCGGAGCTGACCGCGATTACGCCACCATCCATTGCGGCGCAGGGGTAGTGACCCGGCGCGTAATGGAAGCCGCCGATGCGGCAGGACTGGTATTCGCAGTTGATCCCACCTCGGCAGATGCGTCGTGCATAGGCGGTAATGTTGCAATGAACGCCGGTGGTAAAAAGGCCGTATTGTGGGGCACTGCGCTTGACAATCTGGTGTCCTGGCGCATGGTGACGCCCGATGCCGAATGGCTGGAAATTACCCGCATCGGCCATAATTTCGGCAAGATCCACGATGCGGAAATGGCACGTTTCGAAGTGCGCCGTTATGCCATTGATGGCGTAACACCCGTTGCCGAACCGGAAATACTCGCGATACCGGGCCAGCATTTCCGCAAGGTCGGCCTGGGCAAGGATGTCACCGACAAGTTTCTGGCCGGCCTTCCTGGCATACAGAAAGAAGGCTGCGACGGCATCATCACCTCGGCCCGCTTCATCCTGCACAAGCTGCCCGCACACACACGCACCGTTTGCCTGGAATTCTTTGGCCAGGTCCGTGACGCGGTGCCTGCCATCGTCGAGATCAAGGATTATCTGGACGCCCATCCCGATGCCATCCTGGCGGGACTGGAACATCTGGATGCGCGTTACATCAAGGCTGTCGGCTATGCGACCAAGGCTAACCGCAATCATCGGCCCAACATGGTATTGCTGGCCGATGTCGTATCGGACAGTGAAACCGCTTGCGGTGAAGCTGCCGCCCATATTGTGCAGCTTGCCAACGCCCGCGGCGGCGAAGGGTTCGTGGCTGTCAGCGTCGAGGCTCGGCGGAAATTCTGGCTGGATCGCGCGCGTACTGCCGCCATTGCCGCTCACACCAATGCTTTCAAGATCAATGAGGATGTGGTCATTCCGCTGCCGCGACTGGCTGACTATTCAGATGGCATAGAACGCATCAACATCGAGCTGTCCACCCGGAACAAGCTGGCATTGATTGATGCCCTGCTCGAATTCTTCCAGAGCGAATTACCGTTATTCAGCGACGAAGATACCGTCGCCGACCCGCAAATGACGGAACAGCGCCGGGCCCGCACACTTGAGATGCTGAACAAGACACGCACGCGCTGGAAGTGGCTGCTTGCCCATCTCGACGACTCGCCGGCGACTGCAGAGCTCGGCATCGCCACCACCGAAATGATCGGGGCCAATACCCACACAAGCGTATTCCATGCGTTGCAGGACCACACCATCCGCGTATCGTGGAAACGCGAAGTACGCCGTGAGATACATCAGATTTTTGTCGGCCGCGAATACCAGCCTATTCTGGACAAATGCGACGAGATTCATCTGGCGATACGCAAGAGCCGGGTATTCGTGGCGTTACACATGCATGCCGGCGATGGCAATGTGCATACCAATCTGCCGGTCAATTCCGATGATTATGCCATGCTGCAAACTGCGAACGCTGCCGTGGCGCGCATCATGCAACTGGCCGGCGATCTTGGTGGCGTGATTTCCGGCGAGCATGGCATCGGCCTGACCAAAATGGAGTATCTGGAAGAGGCTGCCATAGACAGTTTTGTCCAATATAAAAACAAGGTAGACCCGGAAGGCCGTTTTAACAAAGGCAAACTGCTGCCCGGCGCCGACCTGCGCAACGCCTATACCCCGAGCTTTTCGCTGCTGGAAACCGAATCGCTGATCATGGAAAAATCCGAGATCGGCGAAATCGCCGACTCGATCAAGGATTGCTTGCGTTGCGGCAAATGCAAGCCGGTTTGCAATACCCATATCCCGCGTGCAAATTTGCTTTATTCGCCGCGCAACAAGATTCTGGCCACCTCGTTGCTGATCGAGGCGTTCCTGTACGAGGAACAGACCCGGCGCGGCATATCGATCAAGCATTTCGACGAATTCGGCGATGTTGCCGATCATTGCACGGTATGCCATAAATGTCTCAATCCGTGCCCGGTGAATATCGATTTTGGCGATGTTTCCATTGCGATGCGCAATTTCCTGCGCAAGCAGGGGAAGAAGAAATTCAATCCCGGGACGTCTGCTAGCATGTTCTTCCTCAATGCCACCGATCCGACTACGATCAAGCTGACCCGCAAGATCATGATAGAATGGGGCTACAAAGCACAGCGTCTGGGTTACCAATTCGGTAAAAGAATCGGCCTGATTAAGGCGCAAACCGCACATCCGCCGGCCACTTTAGGCAAAGCACCGATTAAGGCACAAGTGATTCATTTCATCAACAAGCCCATGCCCGGCGGTCTGCCAAAGAAAACCAGCCGCGCCTTATTAGGGCTGGAAGATGCCAAGATTGTGCCGGTCATTCGCAATCCGGCAAAAGTCACCGAGGATTCGGATGCGGTATTCTATTTCCCCGGCTGCGGTTCGGAACGTCTGTTTTCGCAGGTAGGGCTGGCAACACAGGCCATGCTGTTTGAACTGGGTGCGCAAACCGTCCTGCCGCCCGGATATCTGTGCTGCGGTTATCCGCAAACTTCTGGCGGTCAGGCGGATAAAGGGGAGGCGATCACCACAGAAAATCGCGTGCTGTTCCATCGTGTTGCCAATACGCTCAATTATCTGGATATCAAAACAGTAATCGTATCGTGCGGCACCTGCATGGATCAATTACTCAAGTACCAGTTCGAGAAAATATTCCCCGGCTGCCGTCTGCTTGACATCCACGAATATTTGATGGAAAAAGGATTGAAACTCGATGGTGTTTCCGGCACGCGCTATATGTATCATGATCCTTGCCATACTCCCATGAAGACATATCAACCGCTGAAAGTCGTGAATCAGCTCATGGGCGAACCCGTCACGCTATCCGACCGCTGCTGTGGCGAATCAGGCACGCTCGCGGTCACCCGCCCAGACATTTCCACACAGGTTCGCTTCCGCAAGGAAGAAGAAATCCGCAAAGCCGTCGGGGAAATCCGTGCCGATTCCGGCGCGGCAACACCCGTGAAAATACTAACCGCCTGTCCTTCCTGCCTGCAGGGCCTGGCGCGCTACGACAATGATGCTGACACTACTACGGATTACATCGTGGTCGAAATGGCCAAAAAGCTGTTAGGTGACAACTGGATGGAAAATTATATCGAGCAAGCCAATCACGGCGGCATAGAACGCGTATTGTTATAGTCGTGCACCAGCCGGAGTCGGTGCATATGCTGCTCTGGCTGGTTGAATTTCCGAGCGAGGATCGGTGCATGACCCTTGGACCGCCGCGTTTCTGGCCTTATTTGGCAGAAACTGATTTCGCAGTTAAATATTGCACCAGCTGCTGTACCAGCACATTGACATTCTGCCGGCCGGTATCGACGATGACATCGGCTATCTCCCGGTACAAGGGGTCCCGCTGCGCATACAGCTCACGCAAACGCGCCTTGGGATCCTGGGTTTGCAATAACGGACGATTACGATCATGTCGAGTACGCTGCCACAACTCATCCACCGTACCACGCAAATAAACCACTGTGCCGTGCTGCTTTAATTGCTCGCGATTAGCCGGACTGATGATCGCCCCACCGCCTGTCGCCAATATCACTCCATCAAGCCGGGTCAGTTCGGCAATCATTTGCTCTTCCCGCTTGCGGAAGCCGGCCTCACCCTCTACTTCGAATATCATGGGAATAGTCACGCCGGTACGGCGCACGATCTCATGATCAGTATCATAGAATGGACGGCGCAGCTGTTTGGATAGCAATTTACCGACAGTGGTCTTGCCCGACCCCATCAGGCCAACAAGATAAATATTGTTATTTTGGTTGTTCATACGAAGATTGTAGCGCAAGCCCTGTACTTAACAAATAAAAAGGCGGGGATTACCCGCCTTTTTATTTGCTGCAAAAAATTTATTTAAAGCTCAAATCCTCTTTAACGATGCGTGGCGTCAGGAATACCAACAATTCGGTCTTATTATTCTGCTTGTTGGAGGTCTTGAATAAATTACCCAGCACAGGAATGTCACCCAAAAGCGGTATTTTAGAAACGTTATTCACAGTTTGCTGTTCATAAATACCGCCTAATACTGCAGTTTCCCCGTTATTAATACGAATCTGAGTCTTCACCCGCTTGGTGTCAATCGGATAAGCCACACCACCGCCACCTAGCTGCACAGCTTGGCCCTGAGCATCCTTTTGCACTTCGACAGTCAGAATTACCGAATCATTATTCAGAATCTGCGGATTAACCAGCAGGCACAGGAATGCGTCCTTGAATGTCACTGTCGCTGGCGAATTAGCAGTACCCGGGGTCACGTTAGGAATCTGTATACCCTGCAGAATCACTGCCGGTTTCTGATTTGCAGTAATAATCCGCGGACTGGAAATGATTTTCCCGCGGTTATCGGCCTCCAAAGCCGAAAGCTCCAGGCTTAACAGAGCACCACTACCCAAGTTCAACAATGAGAGGCCCAAAGTACCTGGTGTGCCATTGCCGACATTCGCAGCTGGCAAGTCAACGTTGAAGGGCGCAGTGCCAACCGCACCGGAAGTTGTCGCGGCAGATGCATTGGCTGCAGTGTTCGCGTAGCCGATACGATTTCCAGCCAGTATCCCTTGCTGCACGCCAAATCGCGCACCCAATTGGCGACTGAAAGTATCATTGGCAACCACCACACGCGCTTCTATCATTACCTGCTTCGCCGGTGTATCGATCAGCTTCAGCATTTCGGCCACTTCAGCCTGTTTGCTTGGAATGTCATTCACAATCAGCGTATTGGTTTGCGATTCAGAAGTTGCACTACCTCTTGCTGACAAAATGCGATTAGGATTGGCAACTGTCGTTGTGGGAGTAACCGCAGTTAATATCGGCTTGTCCGCTTTTACCCCTTGCGCCTGGGCGGAACAGCTCACATCCTCGCCTGTATCACCGGGGGCGGGTGGCAATCCCAGCAAGACACGTGCAGCCTGATCAGCCTTCTTGTAATTCAACTGATACTGGCGCACCACTAATGGCTCCAGGGCTTCCATGCTCTGGCGGGATTCCAGTTCACTCTTTTCTTTGGCGATCAACTCATCTTTGGGCGCGACCCAAATCACATTGCCATTTTCACGCTTATCCAGACCTTTGCTCTGCAAGATGATGTCAAGCGCCTGATCCCATGGCACGTCCTTAAGACGCAAAGTCAGGTTTCCAGTTACCGTATCGCTGGTAATGATATTCTTGCCGGTAAAGTCGGCAATCACCTGCAATACCGAACGGACTTCGACGTTCTGGAAATTCAACGAAAGTTTCTCGCCTACATATTTTGGCCGAACGCCCGCAGCCTTGCCTGCAGTATCCTCGACCTTGGCTCGCACCTCGATAATGAACTGATTATCAGCCTGATAAGCTGAATATTCGTACTCTCCCTTGGGCGTGATCGTCATCTTGACGTTATTGCCGCGGCCTTCGGTTTCCACAAACTGAACAGGCGTACCGAAATCGGTAACATCAAGGCGCCGCTGCAAATTACGCGCAATATCGGTACTCATAAAATCGACTGACAAACCGTTGCCCTGTTTACGGATGTCGATACCGGTCGAACTGTCCGAAAGAGTCGCAATCACACGGCCTTCACCACCTGCCCCGCGACGGAAATCTATGTCTTTTATAGTGTGCTTGCCCGCACCCACAACCGGTTCGGCAAATCGTGGGGTCACGTTGCTGGTAGTTTGGCTATCGGACTCTTGCAAGGTAATGAATAGTGCATTCCCGTCAATTCGGGTTTCATATTGCGCCGGTTTGGAAAGATTCAGTACCAGACGTGTCCGCTCTCCCGCCTGAACCACATTAATGGAGCGCAACGGCCCCTGATTGACATTAACCGTATTTTTACCCAAACCGTTAGCCGTGTTTGCAAGATCGAGCGCCACACGCGGGGGATTGTTTACCGTAAAGCCCGCTGGCGTATTTTGCAGATTCTGTTTTAGACCCACTTTCACTAACAGTTTGCCACCCTCCAATGTAGAGAAATCAACGGTGTCCACACTATTCGTTGTCTCGGCATTTGCCAGCTGTACATTCAGTAGCATGACCAGCATCATGGCGATATATATTGTTAAACGATGGCTCATTTGCACGATTTTTGTTTTCATTTGGTCATACTCCTTATTGTTCTTGCAACGTCAGCGTGCTATCGCGCTCCGCCCAATCACCAGTACTGTCTTGCACAATTTCTTTTAATTTCACTTCGGTATCGGTTATCGCAACCACCTTGCCAAAATTCTGCCCCAGATAATTGCCTGTCCGAACCCGATAAATAGTGTTCTCAGGTGTTTTAATCACTGCATAGATAGCATTCTTTTGTTTCAAAACACCGACCATCTTCAATGTTTCCAACGCAAAGGATTCCAACGGCTCTTTTGGCCTGGTCATATCCGGTTGCGCACCGCCGCCACCGCCAGCGCTCGGCTTCAATTTGCGCGGCTTGAATGGATCCGGCAATTCAAAAGCGTTATACGCGAAAGGCTGGTAAGGCCGCATTTCCGGCAACGCTTCCACCTTACCCCGCAAATTGGCTCCCGATTCCTTCACGAATTGAGTCAAATCATCATGACCGCTCCCCGAGCAGGCGGCCAAACTCAATAACGCAGCAACAGTTATCAGCTGTTTCATTTTTTAACGTCCCCCTTTTTATTGCTTTTATTTTGGGCCGCAAGTTCGTCTTCATCCAGATAGCGATAAGTCTTGATTGTCGCATTCATGTAAAGATTGCCATCCTTATCCGGACCGATATCCAGGTCATGCAGGGTAACTATGCGCGACAGTTGAGAAATGTCGCTCGCAAAAGCGCCGAAGTCGTGATATGCGCCGGTTACACGAATACTGATAGGCAATTCAGCATAAAAATCCTTCGGCGTCTCGGTGCCCGGCCTGAATAACTCAAACTGCAATCCACGCCCCAGTCCTGCCTGGTTAATGTCGCTTAACAAGGCATCCATTTGGGATTTATTGGGGAGCTGCTTCAGCAAAGCGCCAAAAGAGTGGTCGATATCGTTGAGTTGTTGCTTGTAAATATCCAGATTAACTGCCTGACGTTTCTTATTCATGAAGCTGTCGCGCAAAGTCATTTCTTCTTGCTGTGCGGCATTCACACTATCCAGCTGTCCACTCCATAAAAACCAGTATCCAAAGAACACAATCACGGCTAGCGCAACAGCCAGGACAATCGTCTTGATCGACATGGGCGCATTTGCCAGATCTTTCAAATTGAGGTTATTTAAATCATTGAAATTCATGACTTACCTCCGGCTGCCTGCTTATTATTAGTCTCTGTGTTTTCAGTACCGGGTTGCACCAACTGTACATTCAAGCTGAATTCATTTGCGCGCAGACCTTGTACTGTCGCCGCCTTGATTTCGACCAATGTCGAACCATCCAGCCATGGTGAAGCATCCAGATTACGCATCAGCGTAGATACCCGCGCACTGGACTGAGCGTAGCCTTGCAAATTGACCGAATTTCCAGTCTGCTTGATGGATTTCAGATAAACGCCCTCAGGCAATTGCCTGACCAACTGATCCAGCAAATGAACCGATTCGGAACGATTGGTCTGCAAAGTTTCAACGACCTGCTTACGTGCCAGCAAAGCCTGAGTCTGCTCTTTAAGTTTCTTAATATCGGCAATGTCTTTATCCAGCTTGGCAATTTCGCTTTTAAGATACTCATTCCGTGCCTGCTGATTTGCGATCCGCGCCTCCAAGGTCAGATAACCCAATATGACTATGGCCAGACCCAATGCAGCAACTGCACCCAGCATCAGAGTAAAATGCCGCAAGCGTGCGGCACGCTGCATTTCGCGATAAGGAAGTAAATTGATACGTATCATGCTGGATCAAACCTCCGCATTGCTAATCCGCAAGCCACCATCAGGGCAGGGGCATCGACGGCCAATTTGGCAGCCAGAACGCGAGACGACAGAACCATGCCGACAAATGGATTGGCAACCAGAGTACTGGCTTCGGTGCGATTGGCGACGGCTTCATCCAATCCGGGAATCACTGCGCAACCGCCTGCCAGCACCACATGATCAACTTTGATATAAGAGGTTGAGGAGAAAAACAACTGCAATGCCCTGCTTATTTCCAGGGCTAGGGTCTCGGTAAAAGGCTGCAATACTTCCAGGGCGTAATTCTCGGGCAATTTCCCTTTGCGTTTTGCCTTTTCTGCTTCTTCGGAGGACATCCCGTATCGACGCTGTATTTCCTGCGTCAGCTGGTTCCCCCCGAATGATTGCTCGCGCGAGTAAACCATCACATTGTTAACAAACACCATGATATGCATGGTTGTCGCACCGATATCTATCAATGCAACCGATTGTCCGTCCCCGCCATCCGGCAACACGTGCGCCATGCCTTCGTAAGCGGTCTGGCTGGCATTAAATTCCGCATCCATGACCAGGACTTTCAATCCGGCCGATTCGGCCACCGCCACACGATCTTCCACTTTTTCCTTGCGACTGGCGACGATCAATACTTCCACATCTTCCGGCGAATTAGCGGACGGCCCCAACACCTGGAAATCCAGGTTTACTTCATCCAGCGCAAACGGTATCGCCTGATTGGCTTCCGCCTCAACCTGGATTTCCATATCCGTTTCAGACAGGGTTACAGGCAAAATGATTTTCTTGGTGATCACCGCCGCAGCCGGCAAAGCCAATGCCACATGCCGGGTACGCGTACCCATGCTTGCCCAGGCGCGCTTCATCGCTTCCACCACCTCGTCCATTTTTGCGATGTTTCCCTCCACTACCGCATCTTTGGATAAAGGCTCGATGACATATCGTTCGATACAACGCTGATTGCGACCAGCATCGCTTAATTCCACCATTTTGATAGCGGACGAACTGATATCGACGCCTATCATGGGTGGGGATTTTATTTTGAGGAAGTCGAACTGCAACAGAAATCCCTTTTTTATTTAATGGTTAGGAAACAAATCAACAATTCACGTTAAAGACTATCAGCAACTTACTAGAGTGTAAACTATTTTTTTATTACGATTTCGAACTATTCATCATTTTGCTAATCGCATGGATTTCGCATCTATAATGTCGTTCAGAACGTTCTAAAATTGGATTATCCTTCATGCTCAAATCGCACTGGCGTTATATTGTAGCCATACTTGTTGGCTTTATTGTTCTCGCAGTTTCGTTAGCGCTATTAACTGTCGCATTAATCTACCCTAAATTACCAAGCCTGGATACGCTCACCGACTATCAACCCAAAATACCGATGCGGATATACACGGCTGACGGCGCATTGATCGCCGAATTTGGTGCCGAGCATCGAGCAGTGGTCGATTTGGCAAAAACACCAAAAGTCCTGCAGCATGCCATTCTGGCAGCAGAAGATGACAGATTCTATCAACATGGCGGCGTCGATACCATGGGAGTATTGCGCGCGGCATTAAGCAACCTCACTGCCGGCGGTGCAAAAGAAGGCGCATCCACCATTACCATGCAGGTGGCACGCAATTTCTTTCTGTCGAGCGAGAAAACGCTTACGCGCAAATTGAATGAAGCCCTGCTCGCGATCAAAATCGAACACACCTTAAGCAAGGATCAGATTCTCACGCTGTATATCAACCAGATTTATCTGGGCCAGCGCGCGTATGGCTTCGGTGCTGCCTCCATGGCTTACTTCGGCAAACCGCTGGAAAAGATCAATCTGGCCGAGGCGGCCATGCTGGCAGGATTGCCTAAAGCCCCATCGCGCTATAACCCGGTAGTGAATCTACCTCGAGCACAGGCTCGTCAGCACTATGTGCTGCACCGCATGCTGGAGCTGCATTATATTGATGACGCCCAATATCAGGCCGCAATCAGCCAGCCGCTGATAATCCGCAATGCGAAAGAAGCCGGCAATGAAGTTGACGCCGACTATGTTGCAGAAATGATACGCCAGGCAATGTATGACCGATATCAGGACGCGATCTACACCAATGGGATAAAGGTCTACACTACGCTGCGCAAACGTGATCAGGATGTCGCCAACCTCGCTCTTTGGCAGGGGGTAGAGGAATATGACCATCGTCATGGATATCGCGGCGCAGAAGGCAACATTCCCTTGCCTGCCGACCCGCAATCCCTGCAAAATGATCTGGATAACGCTTTGCAGGACACTCAGCCAGTCCACGACCTGGTTCCTGCCGTCGTTTTGGCCGCCAATGCCAAGCGTGTGCATGCATACGTCAAGGACGTTGGCGAGATTGATGTACGCGGGGACGGCTTGAAATTCGCCCAGCGTTTATTGACCAGTCCGTCACAGAACAAACTCGCGTTGCACACGGGCTCATTGATCCGCGTGCAAAAAATCGCCGGCACCGACAAATGGCGCATTACCCAACTGCCGCAAGTTGAAGCAGCTTTCGTTTCACTGGATCCCAAAACAGGCGCCATCAGGTCTTTAGTGGGCGGAATCGACTACAACAAGAATAAATTCAATCATGTCACGCAAGCATGGCGTCAACCCGGCTCGACATTCAAGCCATTCATCTACTCTGCAGCGCTGGAAAAAGGCTTTACCGCCGCAACACTGGTAGAAGATGAACCCATCACCATCAGCCCCGCAGAAACCGGCGGCGTATTATGGGAACCCAAGAATTATGAAGGCGATTACTCCGGCATTGTCAGCGTCAGACAGGCATTGACCAAGTCGCTCAATTTGCCGACCATACGTATTCTGCAAGCCATTACCCCGGCTTACGCCCGGGACTACGTCCAACGCTTTGGATTCGATGCTTCACGTCAACCCCCTTATCTGACGCTGGCGCTCGGCGCAGGGTCGGTGACACCAATTCAACTGGCTTCGGCTTATGCGGTATTTGCCAATGCCGGCCAGCAAACCAAGCCGTATTTAATCGACCACATCGTTGACCAAAATGGAAAAACCATTATGAAGACGATTCCGGAAGCAGCCAAACCGGCCATTGACCCACGCAATGCATTCATTATTACCAGTCTCATGCAGGATGTCGTCAGACGAGGCACAGCGGCCAAAGTGGCGCAGCTGGGCCGCAACGATTTGGCCGGCAAAACCGGAACAACCAATGACCAGGTCGATGCATGGTTTGCGGGTTTCCAGCCTTCTCTGGTCGCCGTTGCCTGGATAGGTTTCGATCAGCCGCGCACTCTCGGCAGAGGCGAAACAGGCGCGCAAGCCGCGCTGCCAATGTGGATGAAATACATGGGCGAAATACTGAAAGGCGTACCGCAGGCCCCTTTCACAGCACCCAAGGGCGTCGTTACCGTCCCCATCAATCCTTTGACCGGACTGCCTGTTCCCGATGGAGAACAGGGAACGCCTGAATATTTCTATCAGGAGGCGGTACCGATGCCTGCCGTCAGCACGCCTGCGCCGGACAACAGCGGAGAAACTCCGGCTGATCCCAGCAGTCCTGACACCACCGGAGCGGGAAATCCCTTAATTTAATTTGATGATCATGAAAGCCAACCCGATCAGAGAACGTGTCGCCCAACTGGCGGCACAATTAATGCACGAGCACGGGATACAGGACTTTGCACTGGCCAAACGCAAGGCGGCGCGCCAACTGGGCATTGCCGAAGCCCATCATCTGCCTGGCAATATCGAGATCGAAACCGCCTTGAAAGATTATCTGGCCTTATTTCATCACGATACGCATCCGGCAGTACTTCGGCAACTCAGGGAAATCGCGATTGAAACCATGGAGATGCTCAGGGATTTCAATCCGTACCTCACGGGTGCGGTGCTCAATGGCACCGCAAACGAGCACTCGGATATCCAGATCGAGCTGTATACCGATAACGAGAAAGAAGTCGAGCTGTATCTACTGAATCAAGGCATCCAGTTTAAACAAGGGCAACGTCAAATCACCCATCAAGGCAACCGCAAGCAAATCCCCTGTTTCATCCTGAATGCCCAGGCCTGCGATATCTACATTAGCATCCACGCCCGAGCCGGATACGCAATGCACCGCGCGCAAGCGCGAATGAACCGCTTAAGCGCGCGTCACTCAGCCAGGTGCAGGCGCTCGCCACCGGCGATTAGCATAGCGGATCCCGCAACCATTCTGCGGCGTCCATCGCAAAATAGGTAAGAATGCCATCCGCGCCGGCACGCTTGAATGCAACCAGCGATTCCAGTACGCACTTCTTCTCGTCCAGCCAGCCATTCTGCGCAGCCGCTTTAAGCATCGCATACTCACCACTCACCTGATATACGTAAGTAGGTGCGGCAAACGTGTCTTTCACCCTGCGAACGATGTCCAGATAAGGCATACCGGGCTTGACCATGACCATATCCGCGCCTTCCTGCAGATCCATCGCCACTTCACGCAGCGCTTCGTCGCTATTCGCAGGATCCATTTGATAGGTTTCCTTGCTGCTCACTCCCAGATTGGCTGCCGAACCTACTGCATCGCGGAACGGTCCATAAAACCCGGATGCATATTTTGCCGAATAAGCCAGAATACGGGTATAAATAAATTCGCGCTCATCCAGACCATGACGTATCGCAGCGATTCTGCCGTCCATCATATCGGAAGGGGCGACCACATCGGCGCCGGCAGC
Organism: Sulfuriferula sp. AH1; assembly: GCF_002162035.1. Classification (NCBI taxonomy): domain Bacteria; kingdom Pseudomonadati; phylum Pseudomonadota; class Betaproteobacteria; order Nitrosomonadales; family Sulfuricellaceae; genus Sulfuriferula; species Sulfuriferula sp. AH1. The sequence goes on along the minus strand of NZ_CP021138.1, from coordinate 461,944 downwards.
AGCGTGTGTTTGCGCCTGACGCACCAGCACAGCCACGGTTTCATCATTCAATACATAACCATTCGCATCAATCAAACCATCCTGGCCATGGCTGGTATAAGGGTCGAGCGCAATATCAGTAATTATGCCGAGCTGCGGGAAGGCCTGCTTCAGGGCTCGTACCGTATTCGGAACCAGACCATCCGGATTGTAAGCTTCAGCGGCATCCAATGATTTCAGCGCAGCATCTATCACAGGGAAAATTGCCATGGCGGGAATACCCAATTCCACGCATCTGGCCGCGACTGGCAATAACCGGTCCAACGACAAACGCAGCACTTCCGGCATGGATGCCACAGCCTCGCTACGATTGGTACCGGGAAGAACGAACACCGGATAAATAAGATCATTAACGGTCAGGACATTTTCCTGCATCAAGCGCCTGGAAAAGTCATCATGCCGCATCCGACGCAAACGGGTATGGGGATAACCCAAATTAAAATTACTCATAATTTTTCAGCCACTCAAAAAATATTGAACTTTCTTAAAACACGATCATCTTACCATCCAGATAGCATTTGTTGCTGTCTCCCGCTTCTCCTCCCTGAGCGGGTGTCCTGATGCTAGTCGGGACGTTTTGACCTCGGTTATTCTCCCCTTTAACCGAGGTTTTTTTCTGCCTGCTCGTCTTGCGCAAACCATTTCGACACCACTGTCTCCACTTCGGCCATACCCAGCTTCTTGGAACTGGAAAATAGTTGCGCACTGTATGAAGGCGATAATTTTTCCAGCTCCTGCTTAACCAGACGCAACACAGCTACAGATTCACTGCGGTTCAGCTTATCGCTTTTGGTCAGCAGGCAATGCACCGGCTTGCCGGTAGGCAGAAACCATTGCAGCATATTTCGATCCAGTTCCGTCAGCGGGTGACGCGAATCCATGATCAGGATCAAACCACGCAACTGAGGACGCTGCGTCAAATAATCACTCAGCAAATCACGCCAATGATCTTTTATTGCTCCGGGTACTTTGGCATAGCCATAGCCAGGCAAATCCACCAGGTAGCGCTGGCCACCCAAACTGAAATAGTTAATATGCTGCGTCCGTCCGGGCGTTTTACTTACGAACGCCAGCCGCGTCCTGTTTGCCAACGTATTGATTGCACTTGACTTACCGGCGTTCGAGCGGCCCGCAAAAGCGACTTCGGCATGACTCTCCACAGGCAGGTCACGCAAGTGATTCACTGTGGTATAAAACACAGCCGGTTGAAAAAAATTCATAAATTTAGTTCCAAAAAAACACATCCCATCAGATTCGGGCTAGCGTGAAAAATAAAACAGGGATAAAATAATTACTTTTTAGCATGTTACGGTAAGAGGAGCTCACGATGAAAAATACTATGGCGTTCGCGGCACTCGCTGCTTTAACCGCATTTTCTCCTGCTCACGCAGATGAAGCGGTAGCGAAAGGTGACCCAGCCAAAGCACAACAACTGGTGACTGCGGTTTGTGCAGCCTGCCACGGCGCGGATGGTAATAGCACTGCTCCAGCCAACCCCAATCTTGCTGGCCAGCATGCAGAGTATATCACTAAGCAGTTAACCAACTTCAAATCAGGCGATCGTAAAAACGCGATCATGCAAGGTATTGTTACTAGCAACAACCTTACACCTGATGACATGAAAAATCTGGGCGCCTATTTCGCCAGCCAGACACCCAAACCTGGCGCTGCCAAAGATAAAACTCTGGTAGAAGCCGGTGAAAAGATTTTCAAAGGCGGCAACCCCGGTAGCGGCGTACCTGCCTGTGCAGCATGCCATGGCCCTGCAGGTGCCGGCATCCCAGTACAGTTCCCGCGTCTGGCCAGTCAGCATAAAGAATACATCTACTCGCAATTAAATAACTTCCGTATGGGCGACCGCGCTAACGACGGTGGCAAAATGATGCGTATGATCGCAGCAAAAATGACTGATCAAGAAATGAAAGCTGTTGCCGAGTACATCTCAGGCTTGCATTAATCCTGCCGTCGGAACCTGACGACATTTTAGCAGTCCATAAAGGGGTGGCGATTGTCACCCCTTTATTTTTCAGGGTATGCACTCAACTACCAAAATGAACAAATCGTCTGCCACATTTTCCCGCTCGTTTTATGAGTTGCTTAGCTCAATGCGCTTCGCCATCAGCCTGCTAAGCCTGCTTGCCATTGCTTCCATCATCGGCACCGTACTCAAGCAGAACGAACCGTACGCAAACTACATCATCCAATTCGGCCAATACTGGTTTACCGTATTCAAATGGCTGGGGCTCTACGATGTTTATCACAGCCCCTGGTTTGTCGTCATCCTTACCTTCCTGGTGCTTTCCACGAGTACTTGCATTTATCGCAACCTGCCATCCATGCTGCGAGAGATGCGCAGTTATCGCGAACATGCGAATGAGCAATCGTTACGCCATTTCCAGCATTTTGCCGAATTCACCCGCACAGGCAATCCGGCATCGGCATTGATGCAATATCTCGATGTACAAGGCTATCATTACAAACAGCAACAAAACGACGGGAATTTACTGCTGGCCGCAAAGCGCGGCAGCACCAATCGCCTGGGCTACATCCTTACCCATAGCGCCATCGTATTCATCTGCATCGGCGGCCTGATAGACAGCAATATTCCGCTTAAACTGGAACAGGCTTTTGGCATGAAACGCATTGAAACACGCGACATACCGGAAAGCCAAGTACCCGCCATCAGTCGCCTGACTCCCGACAACCTGTCGTTTCGCGGCAACGTCACAATTCCGGAAGGCACCAGTGCGGATGTCGTTTTCCTCAATATTGGCGATGGCTACATGGTGCAAGACCTGCCATTCAAGATCGCACTTAACAAATTTCATATCGAACATTACAGTACCGGGCAACCCAAATCCTTTGCCAGCGACATTGTCATCATCGACAAGGATACCGGCAAGCCGGTATTGACGCACACAGTAACGGTCAACCATCCCCTGATCTACGATGGCGTAGCCATTTACCAGGCCAGCTTCGGCGATGGCGGCACCCGCCTGAACATGGATGGCTGGAACCTGTTCGACCACGGTGGCGAGTCATTCCCGGTAAGCGGTGCGATTCATGACGAATCCAGACTGGCCGCCGACAGCACCCAGTACACAGTGGAATTTACCGATTTCCGCCCCTTCAACATCGAGAACACGGGCGAACCGACCACCGAGCTGTCCCGCGATACTCGTGCCGTCATTGGCGGCAATGCCGTCGCTGACCACAAGGATCTGCATAATGTAGGTCCGAGCTTCCAGTACAAAATCCGCAACCCGGACGGACAGGCGCGGGAATACAGCAATTACATGCTGCCTCTTCAGATCGATGGCCGCTGGTACATGATGTCAGGAATGCGCGAAGCGCCAAACGAGCCTTTCCACTACATCCGCTTCCCGCTTGACCCGAACCGGACATTGGCAGGATTCATGCGCTTGCGCGGTGCTTTGCTGGATGCGACACTTTATCCCGAGATCGCGCGGCGCTTTGCCAAAAGCGCGATACCCGACGCCAATCCCGATGCCCAGCTCAAACTGGCAGACAGCACGGTCAAGGTACTGAACATCTTTGCCAAGGGCGGCTACAAAGCCTTGTCCGACTTTATCGAAAGCCGCATCCCGGCTGCTGAACGCGACAAGGCGGCGCAAACCTATCTCAAGATACTGGAAATGTCGGCATTCGAGGCTTACAGCATCACCGAAGCGAGAGCAAATCAGTCTGCGCCGAAAAAGGATGACGAAACCGGCTGGTTTATCCGGGACAGCCTAAACAGCTTTAGCGATATTTTCTTTTATGGCGCCCCGGTTTATTTGCAACTTGCCACCTTTGATGAGGTCCAAGCAACCGGTCTGCAGTTAACCCGATCGCCGGGTAAAAATATCGTATATGCCGGCTCCGCGCTGTTAATTCTGGGCGTGTTTGCCATGTTCTTTATTCGCGAACGCAGATTGTGGTTACTGATCAAATCAGATCAAGTATTATTTGCAATGTCCAGCAATCGGAAAACGCTGGATTTTGAAAATGAATTTACGCAACATCAGCAGCATATTGCCGAAATCGTAAAGGAAACTTAAATGCAACTCACCCAAACTATGCCGCGCCCCGCGCTTGTCAAACAACTCAACATACTGGATTGGCTATTTGCCGTTCTATTATGGTCGGGCGCAATCTATGCCTTCAACTTATATGGCAACTACATGGATGTGTATGAAAAAGGCTTTCTGTTCGGTGCGGCTACGGGTTTTTCGATTTTAGGCTGGCTCTGGAAACCCATACGCACCCTGATTCTGGTAGTTGCTGCGCTCAGCCTGTTCGGCATCTCCGATTATCATGCTGATCTTGGCCGCGCAGAGCAGGCTTTCTTCCTTAAATACCTGCTCGCCAGCCAGTCGGCCATCATGTGGATGAGCGTGCTCTTTGTGCTGGCCACGATCACCTACTGGATCAGTCTGGCATCCCGCTCCGACTTCGTCGCCAAAGTGGGTACAGCGCTGACCTGGAGCGCACTGACCATGGGCCTGGTCGGTCTCATGGTACGCTGGTATGAATCCTATTTGATCAGCCCTGATGTGGGCCATATTCCCATCTCCAACCTGTATGAAGTGTTTATCCTGTTCTCGATCATTACCGCGTTACTCTACCTGCATTACGAGAACCGCTATGCCAATCGTCAGATGGGCGCATTCGTATTACCGGTAATCAGTGCGGCGGTAGGTTTTTTGCTGTGGTACACATTCGACCGCCAGGCACAAAGCATCCAGCCGCTCGTGCCAGCCTTGCAGTCATACTGGATGAAAATACACGTCCCGGCCAACTTCATCGGCTATGGCTCATTCTCGCTTGCCGCCATGATAGGTGTCGCTTACCTGCTCTCATCCAAAGGCATTCTGACTTCGCGTTTACCCAAGCTGGAAGTGCTGGATGACGTCATGTACAAATCCATCGCTGTCGGCTTCGGCTTTTTTACCCTTGCGACAATTCTGGGCGCCATGTGGGCAGCCGAGGCATGGGGCGGCTACTGGTCCTGGGATCCCAAGGAAACCTGGGCATTGATCGTATGGCTGAATTACGCCGCATGGCTGCATATCCGCCTGGTTAAAGGCTTGCGCGGCCCGCTGCTGGCCTGGTGGGCAGTAGTCGGACTGTTCGTTACCGTATTCGCTTTCCTCGGCGTCAATATGTTCCTGTCCGGGTTGCATTCCTACGGCACCCTCTAACTGCAGCAGATAATCTCAAACAGAAAGGGCGGACTGGTTTAACCAGTCCGCCCTTTCTGTTTCCCACCTCCGCCAGTAACTCAAGCAGCCATTTTTACAAACACGCGATCTGCGGCTGCCAGCGTCGCCTCTATTTCCGTCGTCCCGTGCGCAGCAGATACGAATCCGGCCTCGAATGCCGATGGCGCGAAATAAATCCCCTCATCCAGCATCGCATGGAAGAAACGATTGAACGCCTCTTTGTCACATTCCGTGACTTCATCATAAGTCTGCGGCACCTGTGCACGGAAATACAAACCGAACATACCGCCGACATGCTGCGCGGAGAAGCTTATACCGTGTTTTCCAGCCATCGCCACCAATCCTTCGGTCAGCTGCCGGGCAGTGTCATCCAGGCGCTGATGGAAACCTGGCACCTGTATCAATTTCAAGGTCGCCAGACCGGCAGCAACCGCTACCGGATTACCTGACAACGTACCCGCCTGATAAACCGGTCCCAATGGCGCAAGCTGCTCCATGATATCGCGACGCCCGCCAAATGCACCCACCGGCATGCCGCCGCCGATCACCTTGCCGAAGGTCGAAATGTCCGGTGTGATCTCATACAAAGCCTGCGCCCCGCCCAACGCAACACGGAATCCCGTCATTACCTCGTCAAAAATCAGTACGGCACCATACCGGGTACATACCTCGCGCATGGTTTGCAGAAATTCGGTACGCGGCGCAATCAGATTCATGTTGCCGACCACAGGTTCTACAATAACCGCGGCTATCTGATCGCCCCATTGCGCAAATGTATCCACCAGCGGTTGCGGCGCATTGTATTCCAGCACGATCGTATACGCTGCCAGCTCCGGCGGCACGCCGGCAGAACTGGGCTGCCCGAAGGTCAAAGCGCCTGACCCGGCCTTCACCAGCAGCGAATCGCTATGCCCGTGATAACAACCTTCAAATTTGATGATCTTGGAACGTCCGGTATAACCTCGTGCCAGCCGTATCGCGCTCATGGTCGCCTCGGTACCGGAACTGGTCAGCCGCACCATATCCATACTTGGAATCAGCTCGGTGAGCAAATCGGCCATTTCGACTTCGCGTGCAGTAGGCGCACCGAAACTCAACCCATTGGCCGCAGCATCACAAACCGCCTGCAACACGTCCGGATGACTATGTCCGACTATCATCGGCCCCAGGAGCCCACATAGTCGATAAACTCGCGTCCGTCCGCATCCCAGACCCGGGCACCCTTGGCGCGCTCGAAGAAACAGGGAGTTCCGCCCACGGCACGAAATGCCCGCACCGGCGAATTGACGCCGCCAGGAATATGGCGCAGCGCCCGCTCAAACAACATTTGGTTTTTGGTCATAATCTAGTCTTCAGTTTCATCCACAAACAAATCGGCAAATTGCCGCGCTGTATCTTCAATATCCTTGCTGCCGAACAAGGCGCTGATCACTGCAACGGCATCAGCCCCCGCATCAATCAGGCTGGTGGCATTGCTCAATGTAATGCCGCCTATCGCCACCATCGGCAAATGGATAATCCGAGCAGCCTCGCGCAGCAAATCCAGTTCCGCGTGCACTGCATCCGGCTTGGTAGGCGACGGAAAGAAACTGCCGAAAGCAACGTAATCGGCACCAGCCGCCTGCGCCGCCATCGCCAGTTCCAGTGATTGATAACACGACACGCCGATGATCTTGTCGTGGCCAAGCACAATTCTCGCCTCATGAATGGCACCGTCATCCCGTCCGAGATGGACACCATCTGCACCGGTCAGATCGGCCAGACGCAAACTGTCGTTAATAATCAGCGGCACATGATAGCGCCGACACACTATCAGCAATTCGCTCGCCTGCTCATGCTGCCGCGCTATGTCGCCACTCTTGTCCCGATACTGCACCACTGCGGCACCGCCACGCAACGCAGCCTCGACCGAAGTCAGCAAATAGCCCGTATCGTCGGTCTCACGTGTGATTGCATACAAGCCGGCAATCATTGCTCATCCCCGGATCGCGCCCAGAACAATCGATCCGGGATATATTGCCCCATGCCTGGCCTGAATCCTGCACGCAAACTCTCGTAGGTAAATTCCTGCGCTTCGCGCACCGCTTCAGGCAGACTCATTGTATGCGCAAGCGTAGCAGCAATGGCCGAAGCCAGCGTGCAGCCGGAACCATGATAACTGCCAGGCAGCCGTGTCCACGCATCAGAACGTACCACTCCCGTATTGTCATACAGCGTATTGATCACTTGCACGGTATTCTCATGCGTGCCGGTAATCAGCACATACTCGCATCCGGTGCTCAACAGATGCCGCGCGCATTCTTCCAGGCTCGCCTCGTCTGCACCGTCCATGTCATCCTGCACAAGGCTTCGCGCCTCCACACTGTTCGGCGTCAAGATAGTGGTCTGCGGGATCAGCATATCCACCAAAGCGGCACGCATGTCCTCATTCGCCAACTCGTCGCCACGGCCGGATGCCAACACCGGATCCAGCACCAGGGGGACATCCGGATAATCGGCCACGATGGCCGCAATCGCCGCTATCGCTTCGATACTGCCCAGCATGCCGATCTTGAATGCTGCTACCGGCATATCTTCCAATACACAGCGTGCCTGATCGGCAATCCACTCGGCATCTAGCGGCAGATAGTCTTCTACTCCCACGGTATCCTGAACCGTAATCGCCGTCAGCACCGACAAGGCATGACATCCCATACTGGTGAGTGTCAATATGTCCGCCTGTATCCCTGCACCGCCGGTTGGGTCAGATGCGGCAAAAGTCAGAACAACTGGAGGTGGATCATTTGTCATTTTAAAAAACCACGCCATAAAAGCGTATAACTGGATTAGAATGAGTATTTTAACTGAAAAGCGAAGAAATGATGGAATCAGCCTACAATTGCTATATGTGCGTGGTCTGCGGTTATATTTACGACGAATCGCAAGGTAGCCCTGCCGATGGCATTCCCGCCGGTACCCGCTGGGAAGATGTGCCTCTTAACTGGACCTGCCCCGAATGCGGCGCCCGTAAAGATGACTTCGAAATGGTAGCCGTTTAGATAAAACCCTTCTGACCCGGGAAAATTCATAATAAATACTTGCCAGCATGGCAAAATAAGATTAAAAATGCAATTATGATTAATCAGATGATGAAAATCGAAAAACATCATGAAACCGGGTCTGGCCCTAACTTAATCATCCATACCAATTACAAGAAATTTGAAAAATCATTACTGGGGGCAGTGTGACCGACACTAAAAATCTGAACGGCGTTAAAGTAATGGTGATCGATGACAGCAACACCATACGCAGAAGCGCAGAAATATTTCTGCAACAGGCTGGCTGCGAAATTATCCTCGCCGAGGATGGCTTTGACGCCCTTGCCAAAATCACCGACCGGCAGCCTGATGTCATCTTCGTAGATGTGATGATGCCACGCCTGGACGGTTATCAAACTTGCGCTCTCATCAAAAAAAACAGTCGTTTCAAAGCCACGCCGGTCATTATGCTTTCCAGCAAGGACGGCCTCTTTGACAAGGCCCGCGGCCGCATCGTGGGGTCCAACGAATACCTTACCAAACCTTTTACTAAAGATACATTATTAACGGCTGTGCAGCGTTATGCACCAACGACTAATGAATCGAATATTTAATACTGAGGTAAACCATGGCAGTACACAAAATACTTATCGTCGATGATTCCCCTACCGAACGTTTTTTTCTTGCCGACCTATTAAGCAAACAAGGCTATCAGATCAATTTGGCAGAAAACGGTACCGAAGCGCTGGAAAAAGCCAAGCAAATCATGCCCGATCTGATTCTTATGGATGTGGTTATGCCCGGCCTTAACGGCTTCCAGGCAACACGTGCATTATCGAAGGACGAAGAACTGAAACATATCCCTGTCATCCTGTGCACGACCAAGGATCAGGAAACCGACAAAATCTGGGGATTACGTCAAGGCGCGATTGAATACATCATCAAACCGGTCGATGGTAATGCGCTATTGCAAAAAATTCGTTCGCTGTAAGCAAATCCCCCTACCTCACTAAATTACGACCATGTCAAAACGTGTCAGTCTCAAACAGTTTCAGCAGGACCTAAGCGATCGATTGCAAATAGCAACAAGTCAATCAACCGCCAACAGCCGGCTTGCAATTCGGGTTGGCACGCAAAACTGGTTGATAGATCTGGCCGAAATAAGCGAAGTAATCACGCCATCCCCATTTGCCAGCGTCCCGCTTACACAAACATGGTTTCTCGGCGTAACCAATATACGCGGAAAATTATTTAGCGTGATAGATCTGCCGGGTTTTGCCGGGCAAAGCAATATCCAGCGCAATCTGGATAACAGGCTGCTGATTGTGCACCCGCGCTTTGCCACCAATGCTGCACTACTTATTGATCAGGCGCTGGGTTTGCGCAACATCAACAAGATGCAAGCGGAAACCGGCAATGACCAATCAGCCTGGTGTTCCAGCACTCATCGCGATGATAACGGGGATATCTGGCACAATCTGAATATGGCTGCTTTAGTAACCGACCCCAAGTTCCTTGCCGTTGGCATTTAATTCAAATTCAACCAATCTAATAAAATATTCAGCGGAGACACACGATGGCTTTTAACCTGCTTAGCTTAATCAATCCGAAACACCAACCCAGAAAATCCGGCAGGGAGGCATCGAAGCAGGAAAACACCACACTGATCATGAGCGGCCTGAAGAAAATGTCCAACAGCGCCGCCGCTGAAACACCATTGATCGGACATTTGCCGATCGAGAAACAATATATCCTGACCATGGTCTCGGGCTTGGGTTTCCTGGTGCTGGCTGGTGTGCTGCTGGTTTATAACGGCATACAGGTTGGCAACAAAACGGAATACATCACCAAAGCAACTGAAATGCAGATGCTTTCACAGCGGATTGCGAAAGGTGCGCAACAGGCTGTCGCAGGTAACCGTGAAGCTTTCGCCCAGCTCAAGGACAGCGAAAAACAATTCATAGACGACTTCACCGCCATAACCAAAGGCAGCATCAGCCTGCCCGCCTCACCCAAATCGATTCAGCCCCTGCTCGCCGACTTGAAGAAGGACTGGACTCCGGTTGAAAATCAGATCAATCAGATCCTGAAACAGGAAAAAGCGTTAGTCGAATTGCATAGCAGCGTTGAAAACATCAACTCCAGCACTAACGACTTGCTGGAAATTTCGGAACAGCTCGTTGGCCGCATGACGGACGCCAATCTGGGCCAGCGTGAAACCACGCTCGCCAGCCAGATGGTCATGCTGACCCAGCGCATGGCAAAAAATGCCAACGCCCTTGCCGCATCTGACGCGATCGACCAGGATGTGGCTTTCCAGCTGGGGAAAGACACGACAACGTTCCAGGAAACATTGCGTGGCCTGCGTGATGGCAGCGAACGTATGCACATTGCAGCATTGTCTGATACCGATGCCCACAACAAATTAGGCGAGCTGACTGCCGCATTCAAGCCGTTCGAAGCCTCGGTCACCAGCATTCTGAGCAATATGCAGCCTCTGGTTGAAACCAAGCAGGCCAGTCTGGCCATTTTCAAATCCAGTGACGAAATCCTGAAAGACAGTCAAGTCGCAGCCAAGGCCTATGAAAGCCTGGGCTCGATCGGCAACATGATTGCTGTCGTATCCGGCTTGATGGCTCTGGCGAGTCTGGTGCTGTTCGGTTTTGTGAACATCAATGAGTCCAAACGCCGCGTGCAATTGAGCGAAGCCGAGAACAAGCGCAACCAGGAAGCCATTTTGCGTCTGCTGAACGAACTGGGCGATCTGGCTGACGGCGACCTCACCACCAACGCCACTGTGACCGAAGACATTACCGGCGCTATTGCCGACTCGATCAATTTCACGATCGACGAATTGCGTGGCCTGGTATCCGGGATTAACCGCGCAACGGAAAAGGTGACCAACACTACGCTGCAAGCCCAAGCCATTTCCGAAGAGCTGCTGGCTGCTGCTCAGCGCCAGTCGCAGGAAATCGAAGAAACATCGGCCGCTATTCTGGGTATCTCCCAGTCCATTAATGAAGTGTCGGCTAGCGCGACTCAATCCGCACAAGTGGCAACTCAATCTCTGGAATCAGCGGAAAAAGGTACCAAGGCGGTAGAAAACTCCATTAGCGGCATGAACAGCATCCGTGAAAACATCCAGGAAACTTCAAAACGCATTAAACGTCTGGGCGAATCCTCACAAGAGATCGGTGAAATTGTGGAACTGATTTCCGACATTACCGAACAAACCAACGTGCTGGCGCTTAATGCGGCTATTCAGGCGGCAGCGGCCGGAGAAGCCGGCCGCGGTTTCTCCGTGGTTGCAGAAGAGGTGCAACGCCTTGCTGAACGTTCCGGACAAGCAACAAAGCAGATTGCTGCGATTGTAAAGACCATTCAATCCGATACCCAGGATGCGGTGTCCGCCATGGAAACCAGTACCCAGGGGGTAGTGGAAGGTGCCAAACTTTCCGATGCGGCAGGTCAGGCGCTGAACGAAATCGGTCAGGTGTCACGTAACCTCGCCAGTCTGATCGAAAATATCTCGACCGTGACGGACAGCCAGGCCATTGCTGCAACCAGGGTTGCCCAGGCCATGCAGGATATCCAGCAAATTACCGAGCAGACCACCGCCGGTACGCAACAAACCGCATCCTCAATTGGTGAGTTGACAGCACTCGCGGCTGATTTGAAAAAATCCATTTCCGGTTTCAAATTAGCATAACGTTGTTTATAAAGGGTGTTTTTCATAGCAGATCTTGAAAAACATCCTTTTACACGTTAGCGTACAGTAAATCGCTTAAAGCGCATTCAGCGAACTAAACAGGAAAAACCATGAGCTTGACGCCAGAATACGATATCGGACCTCTCAGCTGGGTCAAAGATGAAATAGATCGCGCCTTGCGACAAGCCAGCGAAATCTTGGAACAATACAAGCTGGCTGAAGACGATCCCGCCAAACTGCGCCAGGCGCGCACCTACCTGCATCAGGTAACCGGCGCAATCGCAATGGTCGGTTTACAAGGCGTCACTTTGGTATGTCAGGAAATCGAGAAACTGGTGGGCGCACTTGAAACAGGCCATCTCGCTATCGACCGGCCCATGCTTGATCTGGTTGGCAATGCCTGCCATGAGATTGAACACTACCTGGATGAACTGCTCAACGGCAAACCCAACCTTGAATTACAACTGCTCCCCATCTATCAGCAATTAAGAACTGCACAAGGCATTACACAAACATCGGCCAGCGACCTGTTCTTTCCCGATATGGCTAATCGCGCACCGCGCACTGTCGACCAGCAGAATCTCTCCCCGGAAGAACTGACACAGCTGATTAAAAAATCGCGAACAGCCTTTCAACGCGGCTTGCTGGATTTCCTGCGCCAACAAAATACCGAGCAAGGCCTGACAACCATGCGCTCGGCTGTACATGCCATAGAAACCGGAATGAGCATACCTGCGAGCCGGACTTTCTGGTGGGGTGCCAGCGCGTTTGTCGATTGTCTGCTCAATCATTCCATCGAGCCAACCTTTGCGGTCAAACAGCTATGCGGGCGTATCGATTTGCAAATGCGGCGTCACATCGAAGGATCGCACAAGATTGCTGAACGCCTGCTGCGGGATTTGCTGTACTTTGTCGCACAAAGCCGTGACATCAATGAGCACATTGCCGAAGTCAAAAACACTTTCAATCTGTCGCATCTGATTCCGCAGCAAACCGGCTCGATTGATGAAATCAGTGCGCTGCGCCCGCTTCTCAAACAACTGTTAGCCACGGTTGGCAGCGCCAAGGAAGCCTGGATCAAATTCGTCTCCGGCAATCAGGACAGTTTGAGCCAATTTCAGATTCAGCTGAACGAGTTAAAGGATCTGACCGACACCCTGAACAATACCCCGATTTCGCAACTGGTAGCCGAAATCAGCAACGTTGCGTGCGATTACATGCAGTTACCCAAACAGCGCTATGAAGCCATTAGCCTGGAAGTAGCGACGGCGTTGCTGCTCATCCAGAATAATCTGGAGCATTACGAAAACATCAGCGGCGAACTGGTTCACCAGGCGGAAGTACAAAGCCAGCGATTGCGTGCAGCAGCCTATGCCGAAACCGACATAGCCGACATTGCGGAAGTGCCGTTACTTGATGAATTCTCCCGGCAAGCGCAAGAAAAACTGCTCATGGCCCAAGTCGCTCAGGAAATTCAAATCAACGTGCAGAAAATCGAAGAAGCGCTGGATAATTTCTTCCGCGACAACTTCCATAACAGACAGCTCATTGCAGAACTGGATCGTCCGTTAACCGAGATTCACGGCGCACTCAGCATCATGCAACTCGATGCTGCGAATCAGGTGCTGGAACGCACTCAGGAAATAATACGGCAATTGCGCGACCCGGCGATTGCCGTTGATGAATCGCAATTTCCCGTTATTGCCGATGCCATCAGCAGCATTAGCCTGTATGTCGATGCACAACGTTATCAGCGCCAGGATGCTGCCAGCATCCTGCAACCCATCCTCAAACAGTTTGGCCTGATCGCGGATGATGTCACAGCGCACCCTGATGAAGAACGAGTCGAGGATGAGCTCGATTCACTCAAGGCTGACTTGCATCATCAACTGGACGCCTGGCAACAGAATCCTGATGAGGAGGATGCAAAAAAAAAGCTCGTTGAAACCCTGCGCGAAATCAATCAGGATGCCGAACTGGTAGGAGATCAGGCCCTTAAACTGCAAACTGCCGAAGTCCTGCAACAGATCAACGCCGGCCAAAGCGCGCAAGCATTAAACGAGCTGGCCAGCCATATGGCAGGAGAGTCGCAAGGACACGACGAATCCAGACCGGCTGAAATCGCTGCACATGAAATCGACGCAGAGCTGCTGGAAATATTTCTGGAAGAAGCCACCGAAGTGCTGTCAACCATTCAGCATGAATTGCAAACCCTGGCCCAGCAACCGCATGATGGCGAATCATTGCGTACTGTGCGCCGCAGCTTCCATACGCTGAAGGGTAGCGGCCGCATGGTAGAACTCCATGAACTCGGCGAAACAGCCTGGTCGGTTGAACAACTGCTCAACCAATGGCTGCATGAAGAAAAAAATGCGACACCGGAATTAACTTCATTCCTCAACCGCGCTCACCAGTTATTCTCCAGCTGGGTCGATGCGCTCAAAACCGGCGAGCCGGTAAGCGTCGATTATGCAGCCCTGAGTACGCAAGCCGATCAATTGCGCACATCATTAACCCCGGAAACTGTCGACCACCCTGATCTTGCTGAGCAGGCAGTCGAAATAATGCCGAGTGCTGCAAAAACCGAACCCACTGATGCAGAGGTAATGACGCACACCCCGCCAGTCAAGCAGGTAACCGAACACACGGATACCGATTTTGCAGAAATCGCTGCCGAAACGCCGAGCGCACCTGATGCAATGGATTCCGGACTCCCGGAAATCGCGGTGCTCCATGAAGAAACGCCGGTTTCCGCGATCGACACAAGCGCCCCAGAAGCCCACACAAGCGATGATACTGCCATGGCCGGCGACAGTGATGGAGAAAATCCGTCACATGATACCGCTGACAGCGCAATCGCAAGCGATGACGTCAGCGATATTGCCGCCGAACCGGCAGAGCCGATTCATGCCACGGAACAGATACTGCCTCCGACAGACGACACGCTCACGCATGAACCGGCAGATGAGCGCATAGCGATTGGCACCAACCTGATCTCGCCAATGCTGCTCGATATTTTCCTGCGTGAAGCCGATCAGCATTACCATACCCTGCGCGAGGAATTTACCCGCTTGCAAAATCACCCCCATGAAGCCGTCAGTTACGAATTCATGCGGGCTGCCCACACCCTGGCGGGCATTGCCGGTTTGACCGGATTCAAGCCCATTGCAGAACTTGCCCATGCGCTGGAAGGCTGGCTGAATCGTCTGCATGTCAACGCTGCACCGCTCCCCCACCATGAGAATGCCGCCGACCTCGCGATCACGCATATCGCCAGCATGCTCCATAGCATCCGCAAACAGGAGGCTCCGCAAGCTGCGCCTGAGCTGGTCGCCCTGCTCGACAAAGCCCAGGCGCAACTCAGTCATCCGTCATCTGACGATACGCTGCTAGCCAGTGAATCCGACGTTGCCGAGTCGACTTCTGACGACAATAGCGACCTTGCCCGCGACGAGGTGGGGGCAGTGGAGGCCGAAGCGCAATCCCCACATATCACCTCGACTCTGGAAAAATTATTACTGCCTAGCGACGAACCATCGCATCACCACATCACGGTTACGGACGATGTGGACGAGCAGCTCCTGCCAATCTTCCTCGAAGAAGCCGCTGATCTGATGCCGGCAATCGAAAAGTCCATTCGCAATTGGCAACAGCTGCCCCAAGGCGAAGAACAAGCCAATCTGCAGCGACTATTGCACACGCTCAAAGGCAGCGCGCGGATGGCAGGTGCCATGCGTCTGGGTGAACTTACCCATGTGCTGGAAACAGAAATCATCGATGCCATCACCAAGCAAAACTTTGGCGCACATGACTTCGAACGTTTTGAGGCTCAGATAGACCAGCTGAACATAGCGGTCGAACAATTACGCAATCCAGACCAAGCGCCCGCGGTAACCGCAGATCACGCGTCTAAAGACGGCATGGTTACTGCGCCTCAAGCTGTCATGATGCAAAATAATCAGATTGCCTCGGTTGACGCCGAAGCCAACGCTCAAACGCTGCGCGTGCGCGCCGATACGGTCGACCGTTTGGTCAACGAGGCCGGCGAAATAAATATTGCCCGTTCGCGGCTGGAAAGCAGCGTAGCCAATATCAAAACCGGCACGCTGGAACTGAACGAAAACATCAGCCGCCTGCGCGCGCAATTGCGCGAACTGGAAATCCAGGCCGAAAGTCAGATGCAGTCGACATTGTCCCTCATGCGCAATGAAGATGCAGAATTCGATCCGCTCGAATTCGACCGTTTTACCCGCCTGCAGGAACTTACCCGCATGATTGCGGAAAGCGTCAATGACATCGGCACTGTGCAACAAAACCTGACCGTCGGATTGAATGAAACCGACGCAGCCATCAACCAGCAAGGCCGTCTGGCGAAAGATTTGCAGCAAGCGCTGATGCATATTCGCATGGTGCCCTTATCCAGCATTTCCGACCGTCTGCATAGAACCGTTCGCCTTGCTGCCAAGGATCTGGGCAAGAAAGCCAGTCTGCAACTGATTGGGGAACACGTTGAATTCGACCGTAGCGTACTCGATAAAATGGTCGCACCGCTGGAACACCTGCTGCGCAATTCAGTTGCTCATGGCATCGAAATGCCTGGCGAGCGGCTGGCAGCAGGAAAGTCCGAATACGGCGAGATCGTGCTGTACGCCCGGCAAGAAGGTAACGAGGTTGTCATCGCACTGCGCGACGATGGCCGTGGCCTTGATTTGCAGGCTATCCGGGCCAAAGCGATCAGTCGTGAATTAATCTCGCCCGATGCAGAATTGACTGCCGACGAACTAATGCAATTGATTTTTGCCAGCGGCTTCTCCACTGCGGAATCCATCACTACGTTATCCGGCCGCGGCGTGGGCATGGACGTGGTTAAAAACGAGATCAGCCAGCTCGGCGGACGCATTGATATCGCATCGGAAATGGGCAAAGGAGTACAGTTCTCCGTGTATTTGCCGCTTACGCTGGCAGTTACCCAAACGGTCATGGTCACTGTAGGCGACCGCCTGTATGCGATCTCTTCGTCCATGGTAGAACAAGTGCAGGAATACAAAACCACCCAACTCGATGAACTGCTCGGACAAGGCAGCATTGACTGGCAAGGCAATCACTACGATTTCTTCTATCTGCCGCATCTATTAGGCGACATCGGCTCGCAGCCAATACAACAGCAATACAGTCCTGTACTGTTATTGAAGAGCGGTAACCAGCGCGTCGCCATACTGGTAGATCACCTCACCGGCAACCGTGAGATCGTGATTAAAAACATAGGGCCGCAACTGGCCGGCGTACTCGGCATCGCCGGTGCAACCGTGATGGGTAACGGTCAAATCGTCCTGATCCTCAATCCGGTACAACTGGCGCAACGTCAGGGCGCACAAGTACGGCAACGTATCAGCCGTACGCCAATGGCAGCCGTAGACCAGATGACCACAGCGAAAACCGTGATGGTAGTCGATGACTCGCTGACCGTGCGCAAAATCACTACCCGCATGCTCGTCCGCGAAGGCTACGAAGTCATTACCGCCAAGGACGGCGTGGATGCCTTGCAGATACTGCAAAATACCCTGCCTGATCTGATGTTGCTCGACATCGAAATGCCGCGCATGGATGGTTTCGAGCTTACCAAAGTAATGCGTGCCGATCACAGACTGGCGCATATTCCCATCATCATGATCACTTCGCGCACCGCAGACAAGCATCGCGAACACGCAATGAATCTCGGGGTGAATGCGTATTTGGGCAAACCGTTCCAGGAAGATGTGGTACTTGCCAAGATCGTGGAGCTCACCGACAAAGCTTACGCAGCCTGATCCAGGCGAAGCAAACGACAATGCCCGCTTTTCGCGGGCATTGTCGTTTGGAAAAAAGACCTACTCAGTTAGCCGACCAGTCCACCACGCCGCTATAGGCTGTCACCAGCACCACAATGCCAAACACGATCCGATACCATGCAAACACCGTAAAATCGTGGTTGCTGATAAAGCGCAGCAATGCACGTATGGCAAACATCGCGCTCACGAACGACATCACAAAACCGATTACGAACAACATCAAATCGCCTTCCGAGCGCAATAAGATATCGCGATGCTTGAATGCTTCATAGAAGGTTGCCGCCAGCAGGGTCGGAATCGCCAGGAAAAAAGAAAACTCGGTCGCTGTACGCCGCGACATGCCGAACAGCAAGCCGCCGATGATAGTTGCGCCGGAACGCGAAGTCCCCGGAATCAGCGCCAGCGTCTGGGCGAGACCTACTTTAAGTGCATCTTTCCAGTTCATCGCATCGACACTTTCCACCCGGATAACATGCTGGCGCTTCTCTGCCCATAAAATCAGCAAACCGCCGATGATAAAGGCCATGGCAACCGGTACCGGCTGGAACAGATATTCCTTGATTTTATGCGCGAACAGCAAACCGAGCACTGCTGCAGGCAGGAAAGCAATGAACAGATTCAGGACAAAACGGTTGGCATCGGGCTGCCCCAGCCCGCGAGTCACGGCGATCAGCTTGACGCGATACTCCCAGCATACCGCGAGGATCGCTCCCGCCTGAATAATGATTTCAAAAGCCTTGCCGCGCTCATCGTTAAAATTCAGCAAATCGCCTGCCAATATCAAATGTCCGGTACTCGAAATCGGCAGAAATTCAGTCAAACCTTCAACCAGCCCGAGTATCAATGCTTTTAATGCCAATACCATATCCATGATCGAATCACCCAAAATAAAAACAGCTTAACAAAGCAGCATGACACTCTGCTTAACGATTTACGTAACGCAGGCACAAAAAAACGCAGTTGCCACTTCCATGACAACTGCGGAAGCATACAATTCCCAAATGTTGTCTATGCCTTGCGATAAATCTCGGCGCCCTGCTTCACGAATTCAACGGCCTTCACTTCCATACCCTGCAGCAAGGCATCCTGATCCGACAAGCCCTGCTGTGCCGCATAATCACGCACGTCCTGCGTGATTTTCATCGAACAGAAATGCGGCCCGCACATGGAGCAGAAATGCGCGACCTTGGCAGAGTCTTTCGGCAAGGTTTCGTCATGGAACTCGCGCGCTTTATCGGGATCCAGGCCGAGATTGAAC
The DNA here is from genome assembly GCF_002162035.1 of Sulfuriferula sp. AH1. Taxonomy (NCBI): domain Bacteria; kingdom Pseudomonadati; phylum Pseudomonadota; class Betaproteobacteria; order Nitrosomonadales; family Sulfuricellaceae; genus Sulfuriferula; species Sulfuriferula sp. AH1. Next base: position 442,868 of record NZ_CP021138.1, on the reverse strand, counting down.
TGATCGTCCCAGCGGAACTCGAAACGTGCCTTGGACAACGCATTATCGCGAATCTGCGCACCGGGATGCCCCTTGGCCAGATCGGCGGCATGGGCGGCCACCTTGTACGCCATGATGCCATCCTTCACGTCATTCTTGTCCGGCAACCCCAGATGCTCTTTGGGCGTGACGTAACACAGCATCGCCGTACCGTACCAGCCGATCTGCGCCGCGCCAATCGCGCTGGTAATATGGTCATAGCCCGGTGCGATATCCGTGGTCAGCGGCCCCAGTGTGTAGAACGGCGCTTCGTCGCACCAGTCCAGCTGCAGATCCATGTTTTCCTTGATCAACTGCATCGGCACATGACCCGGACCTTCGATCATCACCTGGCAGTCGTGCTTCCATGCCACCTGAGTCAATTCGCCCAGGGTTTTCAATTCCGCCAGTTGCGCATCGTCGTTCGCGTCATAGATGGAGCCTGGACGCAAACCGTCACCCAGACTGAAACTGACGTCATAGCTCTTCATGATCTCGCAGATGTCTTCAAAATGCGTGTACAGGAAGCTTTCCTTATGATGCGCCAGACACCATTTTGCCATGATGGAACCGCCGCGGGACACAATGCCGGTCATTCGGTTCGCAGTCAGCGGCACGTGAGCCAAGCGGATACCGGCATGAATGGTGAAATAATCCACACCCTGTTCAGCCTGCTCGATCAGCGTGTCGCGGAACATTTCCCAGGTCAGCTCCTCGGCTTTGCCGTTGACCTTTTCCAGCGCCTGATAAATCGGTACAGTGCCGATAGGCACCGGCGAATTGCGGATGATCCATTCACGGGTTTCGTGGATATTCTTGCCAGTCGACAAATCCATCACCGTATCACCGCCCCAGCGGATAGCCCAGGTCATTTTTTCCACTTCTTCCTGGATCGATGAACCCAGCGCCGAGTTACCGATATTGGCATTGATTTTTACCAAAAAATTGCGACCGATGATCATCGGCTCGGTTTCCGGATGATTGATATTGGCCGGGATGATCGCACGGCCCCGCGCGATTTCGTCACGCACGAATTCGGCGGTGATGGTCTCCGGCAATGCTGCGCCATAGGCCTGACCGCGATGCTGGCGTCCCAGCAATTCGAACATCTTCTGACCGGTAGGGCCGGCAGCTTTCAGTGACGCCAGATATTCTTCCCGTCGCATGTTTTCACGAATGGCGACATATTCCATTTCCGGCGTAACGATACCCTGGCGCGCATAATGCATTTGCGTCACATTTCGCCCCGCCCTGGCTTTACGCGGCTGACGTGCCAGACCCGGAAAACGCATCGCCTGTAGCTGCGCATCATGCAAACGGTCGCGGCCATATTCGGAACTCAGCCCGGTCAATGCCTCGGTATCGCCGCGTTCTTCGATCCAGGCCGCGCGCACTGCGGTCAGCCCCTGGCGTATATCAATCCTGGCAGCAGGATCGGAATAAGGACCTGAACAGTCATAGACATAAACAGGCGGATTAGGTTCTGCGCCAAACGAAGCGGAAGTGTCGGATTGGGTGATTTCGCGCATGGGTACCTGAATGTCGGGGCGCGAACCTTGCACATAGACCTTGCGGGAATTCGGCAAAGGTTGGATCGCAGCCTCATCGACATGGGCATTGGCGGCAATAAATTCCGGATTGGCATTCATAAGTGTGTTCCTTAAGCGAAAAGCGTAAGGAGCAGGTGAGTGCTTCCCTACGACGGTATAACCCGTATCAGGTTCGAAGGGTATATCTCACTTCATTGATTTTTTACAATGAAGACCCCCAGCAGAGGTGTTAAATTATAGGAAATATGGAATAATCGCAAGAGATTAGTGATATAGGTGTAGAAATGAATATCGAACAAGCCCGCTTCAACATGATAGAACAACAGATTCGCCCTTGGGATGTCCTCAACCCGCAAGTGCTTGACCTGTTAACCAAGGTCAAACGCGAAGATTTCGTCCCGCAGATGTATCGCACTCTGGCCTTCGTGGATATGGAGATCCCGCTGGGTCACGGCGAAGTCATGATGTCACCGAAACTCGAGGCACGCATTCTGCAGGAACTATCCATCAAAAAATCCGACATCATTCTGGAAATCGGCACCGGCAGCGGCTACCTGACCGCATTGCTTGCCGAGCTCGGCCAGCACGTGCACAGCGTCGACATCGTTCCTGAATTCAAAACCCAGGCCAGCGCCAAACTGCAAGCGCATGGCTACACCAATACCAGTCTGGAAGTGGGCGATGCAGCCCGGGGCTGGTCACGTCATGGCAAGTATGATGTGATCGTGCTCACCGGTTCGACCCCCGTATTGCCGGAAACTTTCATGCATGACCTGAAGATTGGCGGGCGCCTGTTCGCGATCACCGGGGATGCGCCGGCAATGACCGCGCAGCTGATTACCTGTGTCGCAGAAGACGCGTATAACACGATTACCCTGTTTGAAACCAATATACCGCTGCTCAAGAATGCAGTGCAGCCCGAGCGCTTTGTGTTTTAAGGCATGCAACACATCAATGCGCAGCATTTGCAGCAATGGCTTGCCGACGACTCACGCGTAGCGCCATTGCTGCTCGATGTGCGCGAACCCTGGGAATATCAGATTGCGCACATCAGCGGCGCGCAACTGATGCCCATGCACTCGGTACCCTCCCAGCTGGATAAGCTTGACGCGCAAACCGAGATCGTTGTAATTTGCCATCATGGTGTACGCAGCATGCAAATTGCACGTTTCCTGGAATACTCCGGATTTGAACATGTTTATAATTTGCAGGGCGGCGTAGATGCCTGGGCGCAATCAGTAGATAAAAACATGCCGACCTATTAACCGGGTGCCTCAAATGCCTAAATTAACTCGCGCTTTGCTGCTGTTGCTCGCGGTCTGGAACCCGGCCAGCTTTGCCAGCGAGTTAAGCCACGTCTACGCGGATGCGTTGAATCATGACGCCGAATATGCCGCCAGCTTGGCCAACTATCGCGCCGGTCTGGAAAAACTGCCGCAAGCACGTTCAGCCCTGCTGCCGCAAATCCAGCTCAATGCCAATGTCCAGCAGAACCGCACCGACTCATCGTTTGGCGGTGTACAAAACTACAGCTCCAACGGCATGGGCGTCAATGTAACGCAGCCTCTGTACCGGAAGGCCAGTCTGGTTCAATACGAACAAGCCAAACAGCTGATCCGCGCCAACTCCGCGCAACTCGACAGCAAACAGCAAGAGCTGATATTGCGGGTTGCCAGCGCGTATTTCGACGTGCTGCTGGCGCAAGATAATCTGAATGTATTGCAGACTCAAAAAACAGCGATCAATCAGCAGCTGGAACTCGCCAAAGCCAATTTCACTGCAGGCACCGCAACCATTACCGACACCGATGAAGCCCGGGCCCGCTTCGAACTCACCCAGGCCCAGCTCATTGCCGCGCAGAACGATCTCAACATCAAGCAACAGGCCTTGTCCGTTCTGACGGGCAAACTGCCGAACACACTTCGCGGACTCAATACGCACTACCCGTTGAACCCGATAGCGCTGAATCAGCTCAACAACTGGATAGCCGATGCCGTAGATAACAACCCGCAAATCCAGATCGAGCAAGCCAGCTTCAATATTGCAGAGCAGGAGATCGCACGCGCCCGCAGTGGTCACTTGCCTACACTGGACGCCGTCGCCAATTACACCGACAACACCAACCAGCTCTTCGGCAACACCTTCGTCGATACGCGCAATGCCAGCATCGGGCTTGCTCTCAACCTGCCGCTCTACCAAGGCGGTCTGGTCAGTTCACGCATCCGCGAAGCCGAAGCCAACAAGGACCGCGCCCAGCAGAACCTGCTGGTCATCCGCCGCCAGATCGATCTCAACATCCGGCAGGCCGCCAGCAACATCAACAGTCAGGCAGCGCAGGTAGCGGCTTATACGCAGGCAGTCAACGCCAGCCTGTCAGCGCTTGAGTCCAACAAACTCGGGCTGACGGTAGGCATACGCACCAATATCGATGTACTCAATGCGCAACAGCAATACTATGCCGCACAGCGCGATCTGGCTGCAGCACGCTATGGTTACTGGCTGGCAAAACTGCGCCTCAAAGCCGACCTCGGCACGCTGCGCGAAGCCGACCTGGCCGAAGTCAACTAAGCGGCCAGATGACTGGCCACCAATGTCAGCAAACGTTCGGTTGCACCTTGATGACTGCGGGCAAAAGCCAGTGCCGCCTGGCGCATTTGTTCGCGTCGCACGCCGTCGTTCAGCAGTCGCCCGACAGCCAACGCCAATGCTTCCGGGCTGTTTACCTGTAACGCCGCGCCGCTGGCAAGGGCGGCACGGCTAACTTCGGCAAAATTCCACACATGCTGCCCGATGATGACCGGACAGCCAACAGCAGCGGCCTCAATCAGATTCTGGCCACCCAGCGGCAACAGGCTGCCGCCAACCAAAGCCACATCCGCCGCCCGGTAATAGGCGAACAACTCGCCCATGCTGTCACCCAGCCATACTTGCGTACTCGCATCGACCGGCTGACCGCTGCTGCGTCGCTGATAACGGATATCGCGCTTTTCCAGCAAGGCGGCCACTTCGTCAAAACGTTGCGGATGCCGCGGCACGATAATCAGCAACGCTGCGGCAGCGTGGAGCCGCTGCCACGCATCCAGCACCAGCGCCTCCTCACCTTCACGCGTGCTGGCGGCAAGCCACACCGGACGCTGTTCGCCGATAGCGCTGCGCCATTGCTGACCAAGCTGCAATTGCGCCACCGGCGGCACACTGTCGAATTTCAGATTGCCCATGACCTTGATCTGCTGGCCGCCCAGCGCTTGCAAGCGCACTGCGTCTGCCGGCGTTTGCGCGGCAATGGCGGTCAAGCCAGTCAAACTGTATCGCACCAGTCCGGCCAGGCGCCGGTAACGTCGCGCCGAACGTTCGGACAACCGGGCATTGACCAGCATGACCGGCACCCCTTCGCAGCGGCAGATCGCAATCAGATTCGGCCAGATTTCGGTTTCCATCAGCATGCCCAGAACAGGACGAAATTGCCGCACGAAACGGCGTACCGCAAAAGCATAATCGTATGGCAGATACACCCGCCATACCTTATCGCCGAAGAGCTGCTCACTGGTCTCGCGCCCGGTAGGAGTGGTATGGGTAAGCAGTATCTGGTGGCCGGGGTAACGCGCCAGCAAAGACTGCACCAGCGGCACGGCAGCGCGGGTCTCGCCCACGGACACCGCATGCAGCCAGATCACCGGTCTGGCGCTGCGCCGGGTATAAAAACCGAAACGCTCCCCCCAATGTCGCCAATAACCGCGCTGCCGCCAGCCGCGCCAAAGCAGATGCAGCACCAGGTACGGCAATGCCAGCACCAGCATCAGCGAATAAAATAAACGCGACAGCATGCAGTGGGTGCTCACAAACGCCGGCGCTGATCGCCTTGCGCAAATCCCAGCAGAGGTATATCGAGGCCGCGCGTCCATGCCATCACTTTAAACAGCTCCCCCATTTCCGCAGGGCTCATCAATTTTTGCACGGCCGTGACTTGAGGAATATAGGCCGCGACATCGGTTGCCGGCGTTTGCGCAAGCAGGTCAGTGATGCCGCAATTGATGAGGAATTGCGCCTGACTGGTATAACCGGCCAGGCTTAAACCTGCATCGATGCCGGCCACCGCCATTGCAGTAAAATCGACATGTGCGGTGATGTCCTGCAAACCCGGAAAATGGAATGGATCATCATGCGCATGCTGACGATAATGACACATGATGGTGCCCTGATCGCGCTGCGGATGGTAGTACTCACTCTCGCCGAAACCGTAGTCAATCATGACAATAGCCCCAGCGGTCAGGCATTGGCCCAAGCTGCTGATGAACCCTTGCGCAGCCAGACCCACCTCGCTGATATACTCGCCAGGCACCTGCAACGCTTCTGCCTGCTCGCGCAAGCGTCCGGCTGGCAGGACGCGATCGCCCCACCCGAATCGCTCGCCCTCCCGGACCACGCCACGTTCGGCTATGCCGCCATCATGCCAGTGCAGCACATGGACCGGCATGGCATCCAGTACCTCATTGCCGATGATGCAGCCGTTAAACGCATTCGGCAAACGATCCAGCCACACTACGCGCGCCGCCCACTCGGGCAACTCGGTCGCCAGCAAGCGCTGCTGGCGCTCACGCAAGTCGGCGCTTACTTCCAGGATGCAATAGCGCTGCGGCATGCTATCCAAACGCGCCAGTTCTGCCATGACATCGCATGCCAGACGTCCGCTACCTGCCCCCACTTCCAGTACATCACCGCCCGTCATCTTCAACACCTGAGCGATCTGCTGTGCTAGGCTACGTCCAAACAGCGGCGAGATTTCCGGTGCGGTTACAAAATCCCCAGCCGCGCCGAATTTTGCTGCCCCCGCACTGTAATAACCCAGCCCTGGTGCATAGAGCGCAAGCTCCATATAGCGCGCGAACGAAATCCAGCCATGTTCTGCTATTTCACTCGCAATATGCTGGGTAAGCTGCGTGCTGATCGTTAACGCAGCAGGGGTAGGGGCGGGTAGAGACATCGTATTGGCTAATGGTAAAATGACGTAAGCATAAAGGAAATATGATGCAAGGCAAAACAGTATTGATCACCGGAGGCGCAAAACGCGTAGGCGCAGCCATCTGCCGGCGCCTTCATCGGGCCGGCGCCAATCTGATGGTGCATTACCGTTCCTCGGTGACCGAAGCGCGTGCGCTGCAAACCGAGCTCAATGCCATCCGCGCAGGCTCCGTCACGCTGATCCAGGCCGACCTGCTCGACTGCGACAGCTTCCCCAATCTGATTCAGACCACACTCTCCAGTTTTGGCCAACTCGACGTACTCATCAACAATGCTTCCAGTTTTTATGCCTCGCCGATAGGCGCCATCAGCGAAAGCAACTGGCTGGATTTGATCGGCACCAACCTCAAGGCCCCGCTGTTTCTGGCTCAGGCTGCCGCTGCCGAATTGCGCCGGCAGCAAGGCTGCATCGTCAATATCACCGACATTCATGCGGAACGGCCGATGAAAAATTACGTGATTTACAGCATCGCCAAAGCCGGGCTGGTCGGGCTGACCCGCTCACTGGCACGTGAATTGGGGCCCGAAGTGCGCGTCAATGCTGTCGCACCCGGCCCTATCATCTGGCCGGAAGATGCGCCGGATCTGGACGAAGTATCGCGCCAGCGTATTATTTCGCACACCATCCTCAAACAGGCCGGCGATCCGGACGACATCGCCAAGGCCGTACATTATCTGGTTGCCGAGGCCAACTATGTGACCGGACAAGTCATTAACGTCGACGGCGGCCGTAGCGTCCGGCTGTAAACACCAGCGGGTTCAATGCAACTGCGGCAATGCGCTGTCCGATTCCGGCATTTCCGGATGCACCAGCTCTGCATCGGCATTCGGAAACAATGGCGTACCGCAATCATCGCAATATTCCATCGGCATTGCTGTCGTCAATACCACAGTCTTGCCCAGCGCGCCCAGTTCGTGCTCGATTTGACTGAGAATATCGCTCTCTTCGCTTTCATCGCCGATCAGCGGCCATACCACGCCGTGCAGCACCTGTGGCGAGCGCAGCAAACCGAAACCGATGCGATACTCTTCCAGCACCTGATCGTAGAATGGCGCAATCACTGCGCGCAATTCACCGGGTTCAACATTCAGCATCGTGCACAGATAGGCGATGGCCGCCTGCAGGGAAAAAGCCCGCGCTTCATGTTCCAGCTTGCGCCACGCGCTAAAAAACGCGTTAGGCAATAGCCCTTGAAAATGGCAACCGGGCAGCATCGCTGCAAAAGTGGATTTGGTATGCAACTGCCAGGCCTGCAACGCTTCACTCTGAGTGATATCGGCCTGCTGCCAGCGGAATAACGGCGCTCCTTTGTCCACGACGACTGCGGCAAAGATATAACGCACATCTGCAACAAATTCTCCTGCGGCGATCAATTCCGAGCTGTCCAGATGCAGATCCTGTCCATCGGCTGCGCATTGCGCCAGTTGCTGCAGCAGCGCCCGGGTCTCGGTGAATCCGCGCGGCAATTGATCCGGGCTAAACAACACATCGGCAATCGCCAGCCGCGCAGAATCCGCCAGCACATGCGTCATCATCAGTTCGTGCAATTCCCGCAAGCGCGGCTTGCCGATCTGACCGGTGGGAATGGCGTAACGCGACCATACCAGCAAAGGGATCGCGATCAGCACTGCATCCGCAGCATCCGCATCGACGATGCTTTCCGCATAGCTTTCGATCAATTGCGCCAGCACATCGCATGCGGGCGGATTCTCCGTCCACAGATAATCCAGCGACTGCTCCAGCATTTCGTTCTGTTTTTTCTGGAACAAAGTCGCGATCAGTCTATTGATCTGCTGTTGCCATGACTGGCTTTCCAGCAGGCTGCCCGATGTGTGCAAAGCCAGCGCAAGCCGGACCAATTTGGTCGATTCACGAGTGAGCCGTGGGGATGCGGTAATGCGTTTCATGGACAGGTACCGAAAGGAAAAACAAAACACCGACTGCTTGATCTGGCTGACCAATCACATCGGTGTTTACAGTAAATTGCGCTGCGCCCTGGTTGCGATTAGCTCAATTTGCCATGGCAGTGCTTGAATTTTTTACCGGAACCGCACGGGCATGGATCATTGCGGCCGACATTGGCATATTGGGAAGGTACCTTTTCGTTGATTGGCTCGTCTTCCCCTGCCAACGCCTCATCATAATCGGCATGATGATATTCGACGTTAGCCAATGATGCTGGCGTCTCTACAGCCTCGATATCGGCTTCGGAATGAATCTGCACCGTCAACGTGATCTGCGTGACTTCGCGCTTGATTGTCTCCAGCATCGCCGAGAACAGATCGAATGCCTCGCGCTTGTATTCCTGCTTGGGATTCTTTTGCGCATAACCGCGCAGATGTATGCCCTGGCGCAAATGATCCAGGGCCGCCAAATGCTCGCGCCAGTGGGTATCAATATTCTGCAGCATGACCGCGCGTTCAAAATGGTGCATGCCGGCATCGCCGACGGCGGTCAGTTTATCTGCGTAAGCCGCATTTGCCGCATCGACTATGCGCTGCTGCAATCCTGCCTCATCCAGCGCGTTATCCTGATCCAGCCATTGCTGCACAGGCAATGACAGTTGAAATTCGCTTGCCAGAACCCGCTCCAGCCCGGCCACATCCCACTGCTCGGCCATGCTGCCGGGAATGACATACTCACCGACCACGCTACGCAGCACATCCTCGCGCATGGCGTTAATGGTTTCCGACACGTCCTGCGTTTCCAGCAACTCGTTGCGCTGCTGATAAATCACTTTGCGCTGATCGTTGGAGACGTCATCGTATTCCAGCAGTTGCTTGCGCATGTCAAAGTTGCGTGCTTCGACCTTGCGCTGCGCATTCTCGATTGCGCGCGTCACCCACGGATGTTCAATCGCTTCGCCTTCCGGCATTTTCAGCTTGTCCATGATGGCGCCGACCCGGTCGGACGCAAAAATGCGCAGCAACGGGTCTTCCAGCGACAGGTAGAAACGGCTGGAACCGGCATCGCCCTGACGACCGGAACGGCCGCGCAGCTGATTATCCACGCGCCGCGATTCATGACGCTCGGTGCCAATGATATGCAAACCGCCTGCCGCCAATACGGTTTCGTGCACAGCTTGCCATTTGGTCTTCATCGCATCGCTGCGGGACAGCTTTTCCGCATCGGACAATGTCTCATCCAGCCGAATCGCATCCAGTTCGCGCTCGATGCTACCGCCCAGCACGATGTCAGTACCGCGACCGGCCATGTTCGTTGCAATGGTAATCGCCTTGGGCTGACCCGCTTGCGCGATGATTTCAGCCTCGCGGGCGTGCTGCTTGGCATTCAATACTTCATGCGGCAATTTTGCCGCCTTGAGCAGGCTGGACAGATACTCGTTATTCTCGATCGACGTCGTACCAACCAGTACCGGCTGGCCGCGCTGGTAGCAATCGCTGATGTCGTTGATGATGGCCTGGTATTTTTCGCGTGCGGTACGGAATACCTGATCCATCTTGTCTATCCGCACCATGGGTCGATGCGTCGGGATCACTACCGTTTCCAGGCCGTAGATCTGCTGGAATTCGTAAGCTTCAGTATCTGCCGTGCCGGTCATGCCTGCCAGTTTGGTAAACATGCGGAAATAGTTCTGGAACGTGATCGATGCCAGCGTCTGGTTCTCTTTCTGTATCACCACGCCTTCCTTGGCTTCCACCGCCTGATGCAAGCCTTCCGACCAGCGCCGTCCGGACATCAAACGGCCGGTGAACTCGTCGACGATGATCACTTCGTTATCCTGCACCACATAATGCTGGTCGCGATGATACAAGGCATGCGCGCGCAATCCGGCGTAGACATGATGCATCAGACCGATATTGGCCGCCTCATACAGGCTGGAGCCGACCGGCAACAAACCCGCATCGGTCAGCAACTGTTCGGCATGTTCATGACCGGCTTCGGACAGCAGCACCGTATGCGCTTTTTCATCGACCCAGTAATCGCCGGAGCCGTCCTCCTTTTCCTGCCGGGTAAGATGCGGAATGACCTTGTTGACTGTCAGATACAACTCGGTACTGTCATCCGCCTGACCGGAAATGATCAGCGGCGTCCGCGCCTCGTCGATCAGAATCGAATCCACTTCATCGACGATGGCGAAATTCAGCCCGCGCTGCACTTTTTCATGGGTCTGATACACCATGTTGTCGCGCAGATAGTCGAAGCCGAATTCGTTATTGGTGCCGTAGGTAATATCCGCTCCGTAGGCCGCCTGCTTTTCTTCATGCGGCATTTGCGAGAGATTGACGCCCACCGTCAATCCGAGGAAGCCGTGAATCCGACCCATCTGTGCCGCATCGCGGCTCGCCAGATAATCATTGACGGTAACGATATGCACGCCTTTGCCGGACAGTGCATTCAGATAAGCCGGCAGGGTCGCCATCAGGGTCTTGCCCTCACCGGTACGCATTTCAGCGATCTTGCCGTCATGCAGCACCATGCCGCCTATCAGCTGTACGTCGTAATGGCGCAACCCCAGTACACGCCGCCCTGCTTCGCGCACTGTGGCAAAAGCCTCCGGCAACAGCTGATCCAGCGTTTCACCTTTTGTAAAGCGGGCTTTGTATTCATCAGTCTTGGCTCGCAAATCAGCATCAGACAAGGCTTGCAACCCCGATTCCAACGCATTGATCGCATGAACTTTAGCCACATACTGCTTAACCAGACGGTCATTACGGCTACCAAATACTTTTTTCAACAGAGATGAAATCATGGCAATGGGATATATTTTGTTACGTTGCGTGAAAATCAGAACATGTTACCATATTCGCAGTATCATTCCGAATCGCTTTATTGACAGTATCCTGGATGACGAATTTTCCTGCCCAAGCCCAGCGCGCTCATCGTTTTATCGGTACGGATAATCGCTTGCGCATGTTACAGACGCATGTCAATGAAATCCTGCGGCTGCAGAAAGTCTGGCACACCATCGTGCCCAGCGGGCTGGCCAGCGTATCGCGCATCGGACAAATCGATGCCGACACCGTCAGCATTTACTGCGATCACGGTGCCGCTGCGGCGAAGCTGCGCCAGCTCATCCCCAGCATCAGCAATGCATTGGCAAAACAAGGCATATTAGGACAGACCATCCTGGTCAAGGTGCGCACCAACGCCATTCCCAACCGTTATCGCGAACCCAATAAGCCCAGCATCAGCACAGCAGGCCTGACAGAACTCAAAAATCTGCACACGGAACTCGAAGCGGGGGAATTAAAGGATGCGCTGGCGAACCTGTTGAGCAAGCATCTGGGCAAATAACACCCGTCAAATCAAAACCAGACGTTCTGCAACAATCAGCGCGCCGAAAACCACGATCAGGATCACCCCGAACTTGAGCACCTTCCAGACAAAACGCAGATAGCGTTTGTCGCCGGTCAGAAAATACAAAGCGCCTGAAAGTGCAAGCGCAATACAAGCCAACACGAACAGCAGGCGAATGATGATCATGGGAATCGCAGGCTAGGTAGCCAGTTGCGGATGCAGCTGGCGGATACCGGCAGGAGCGAGTTTCTCGTCGTCAAAACTGACATACTCCCATGCGCTCTGGTCTTGCAACAAAGTGCGCAGCAGACGGTTATTGAGTGCATGACCGGATTTGTAGGCATAGAAAGCGCCTATTATCGGATGCCCGACAATGTACAGATCGCCAATCGCATCCAGCACCTTGTGTTTCACAAACTCATCCTCGTAACGCAAGCCATCGCTGTTCAACACCCGGAATTCGTCCATGACGATCGCATTATCCAGGCTGCCGCCCAGCGCCAGTCCATTCGCGCGCAACCACTCCACTTCCTGCATGAAACCGAAAGTACGGGCACGGCTGACTTCTTTTACATAGGAAGTCTTGGCAAAATCCAGGCTGATTACCTGACTCGATTTTTCAAATACCGGATGTTTGAAATCGATGGTGAACTCGATCTTGAATCCGTCAAACGGTTCGAAGCGCACGCGCTTGTCCCCTTCCACCACTTCAACCGTTTTCCTGATCCTGACGAAACGCTTCGCCACGTTCTGCGGTTCAATACCGGCTGACTGGATCAGGAACACAAAAGACGATGCCGAACCATCCATGATCGGCACTTCAGGGCCATCGAGATCGACATAGATATTATCGACCCCCAGCCCGGCGAGTGCCGACATCAGATGCTCTACCGTAGCGACGGTAGCCAGACCATTGTCCAGCGTCGAACATAAACGGGTATCACCCACGTGATCCGCCGCCACGACGATGTCGACCGGCTCAGCCAGATCCAGACGTCGAAACACCACCCCCGTATTCGGCGCAGCGGGGCGCAGCACCATGCCGACTTTTGCACCGGTATGCAGCCCCACGCCTGTGGCGCTTATGGTATTTTTTATAGTACGTTGCTGAATCATGTGCGTAATGGATCAATTAATTCAGCGCATTATAGCCTGAATCAATTAAAACCCAAAAACTCCCCTTTTGCTATCGTTTAGTCGGCCTGTTTGCGCAGAAATGCCGGGATATCCAGATATTCCATACCGGACTGTTTCAGCGCCTCCACTTGAGCCTCGCGCCGATTGCTGCGGAATACCGTAGGTTCGGCTTCGGCGGTTTGATAATCGACCGTCGCAGCTGAATAATCATCGGTACCGGTTTTGACGATCACCGGTTTCGGCTGCTGACGCGCTATCGGGCTACCCAGACCGGTGGCAACGATGGTCACACGCAATTCGTCGCCGATATTCTCGTCGATCACGGTACCCACGATCACGGTCGCTTCCTCTGCGGTAAAGCCCTTGATGGTGTTCATGACTTCGTAGTATTCCTTCATCTTGAAGGAAGTGGAAGCCGTCACGTTCACCAGCACGCCACGCGCACCTGCCAGATTCACGTCTTCCAGCAATGGGCTGGCAACGGCCTGTTGCGCAGCGATACGAGCGCGATCCGCACCCACAGCAGCCGCAGAACCCATCATCGCCATGCCCATTTCCGACATCACCGTCTTCACGTCAGCGAAGTCAACGTTGACCATGCCTGGGCAATTTATCACTTCGGCGATACCGGCAACCGCGCCGTGCAATACATTGTTGGCAGCCTTGAATGCATCGAGCATCGAGACGTCTTCACCCAGCACCTGCATCAGCTTCTCGTTCGGAATCACGATCAGCGAATCCACATGACGCGATAACGCCTCGATACCGGCGTTGGCCAAACGTACACGCTTGCCTTCGAACAGGAATGGCTTGGTCACCACGGCGACGGTGAGTATGCCCATTTCCTTGGCGACTTCGGCCACGACCGGCGCTGCGCCGGTACCGGTACCGCCACCCATGCCCGCGGTGACAAACAGCATATCGGCACCATCGATCAGCTCGGCGATGCGCTCACGGTCTTCCAGCGCGGCTTCGCGGCCGACTTCAGGATTCGCGCCAGCGCCCAGGCCGCGGGTAACGCCAGTACCCAGCTGCAATTGCACTTTGGCTTTATTGCGTTGCAATGCCTGGGCATCGGTATTGATGCTGATAAATTCCACGCCTTCGACGCCGCAATCGATCATGTGATCGACCGCATTGCCGCCGCAGCCGCCAACACCGATAACTTTAATTACTGCATCCTGGGTCAACGTATCCATAATTTCAAACATGCTCATCTCCTTTATCCGTGTACAAATCAAAAAATGCGCTCAATTAACCAACCAGTTTAAAAATTCCTGAACCAACCTTTCATGCGCTCGAATACCTGCTGCATCGACGTCCCGGACAATTTCATCGGTTGTCGTCGATCCTGCTGGTCCAGACCCGCCAGCAACAACCCCACGCCGGTGGCGTAGCGTGCGTTATGCATTACCTCCGACAAACCACCTTCGTATTGCGGCAAACCCAGACGTACTGGCATATGAAAGACCTCCTCACCCAGTTCAACCATGCCCTGCATCGCTGCAGAGCCCCCTGTAATCACGATGCCGGAACGCATCAGCTCTTCAAATCCGCTGCGACGCAATTCCGCCTGCACCATCTCGTACAACTCCAGCACCCGCGGCTCGATGACCTCTGCCAGCAACTGCCGCGACATCTGCCGGGCACCGCGCTCACCGACCCCTGGCACTTCCAGCATGTCATGCGCGCCTGCGAGCTGACGCAAGGCGCAGCCATGAGCGATCTTGATGTCTTCGGCATCTTTCAGCGGCGTGCGCAAAGCCAGCCCGATATCATTGGTGATCTGATCGCCGGCGATAGGTATCACCGCGGTATGGCGTATCGCGCCCTGGGTAAACACCGCGATATCGGTAGTGCCACCGCCGATATCCACCAGTGCAACCCCCAGATCCTTTTCGTCTTCGGTCAGTACTGCCATCGCGGATGCCAGCGGCTGCAGCACCAGATCGCTCACCTCCAGTCCGCAGCGGCGCACGCATTTGATGATGTTCTGTGCCGCCGATACCGCGCCGGTCACGATATGCACCTTGACTTCCAGACGTACGCCGCTCATGCCCAGCGGCTCGCGCACATCCTCCTGACCGTCGACCAGGTATTCCTGCGGCAGAATATGCAGAATCTGCTGATCGGTCGGTATATTGACCGCACGCGCGGTTTCGATGACCTTGTCGACATCGAACTGCGTCACTTCCTTGTCCTTGATAGGCACCATGCCGTGCGAGTTAAAGCTCTTGATATGGCTGCCGGCGATGCCGGTATAGACTTCGGTAATCTTGCAATCCGCCATTAATTCAGCTTCTTCCAGCGCGCGCTGAATCGCGTTGACGGTCGATTCGATATTCACTACCACGCCCTTCTTCAACCCGCGCGAGGGATGGCTGCCCATCCCGACCACTTCCATGCGCCCTTCGGGCAGTATCTCCGCCACGATAGCGATGACCTTGGAGGTGCCGATATCCAGACCTACGATTAATTCACGTGCATCTCTTTGCCTGCTCATACTGATTTCCCCTGTCCTTGCACCGCTGGTGCCTTGTTGCCCGGCTTGGTTGCCAGCAAACGCACCGCAAAACCTTTCGGATAACGCAGATCGACCTCGGCCACAGGCACGCCCAACTGCGCCATTGCTGTCGGATACAGGTTTACCCAGCGTGTCAGACGCTCAGCCACATGTTCCCGGCCAAGCGCGATGTTCATGCCGTTATCCAGCGTCACCCGCCAACTCCGTCTATCGTTCAATGTCACCGCAACCGGACGCGCCTTGAGCGGCGTCAGAATGCGGCCAAACTCCATCCATGCCTGCGCGACTTCATGTTCACTACCCGCAGGCCCGCTCAGATGCGGCAAATTCAGATCGCATGCAGCCTTGAATACTTCGCCGTAGCTGTTCAGCAATGCATCATCATTCCAGCGCGCCAGCGGCTGATGCTCCTCCAGCTTCACCACCAGACCATCCGGCCATTGCCGACGCACGCTCGCATCGCGCACCCACGGCAACTTGATGAAAGCCGCCCGCGCCGCATCCAGATCGGCCGAAAAAAAGTTGCCGGTCAAACGTTCCCGCACCACCAGCTTTGCCTGCTCCGCGGTAACATGTTGCGCGCCCATGATATCGATCTCGCGCAGGTCGAAACTGTCCAGCCGCGACGCCATGACCAGCCCCGCCCACAGCAGCAGCGCCAGAGTCCCCCACAACGCAAGCCGCGTGAGTTTGGCCAGTGCGGCTTCGTCATCCCACACGGGCCTGCTCCAATATTGCCAATACCAGCTCGTCGAATGTCATCCCTGCCGCCCTCGCCGCCATCGGCACCAGACTGTGATCGGTCATGCCCGGCGACGTATTCGCCTCCAGAAAGTACGGGGTGCCCGCTGCATCCAGCATCACATCCAGCCGCGCCCAGCCGCGACAGCCCAGCACATCGAAGGCTTTTTTGGCGAGGCGCTGTATCGACTGCTCCTGCTCCGTCGCCAGCCCGCAAGGGACCCGGTATTCCGTGTCGTCGCGCAAGTATTTGGCTTCAAAATCGTAAAATGCCTTCTTCGGCACCAGCCGTATCATCGGCAACGCCTTGTCACCGAGGATCGCGCAGGTATATTCGCCGCCTTCGATAAACTGCTCGGCCAGCACCAGCGCATCGAACTGCGCCGCCTTTTCCCACGCTGCGCGCAATTCGTCCGCCTGCGTCACTTTGCTCATGCCGATACTGGAACCTTCACGCGCCGGTTTCACGAAGATCGGCAATCCCAGCCGCGCCACGACCGCATCAAAATCGGTATGCTCATCCAGCAATGCGTAATCCGGCGTCGGCACGCCTGCCGCCTGCCACAACAATTTGGTGCGCCATTTGTCCATCGCCAGCGCCGACGCCATCACCCCGCTGCCGGTATAAGGGATATCCATCAAATCGAGCGCGCCCTGTACGGTACCGTCTTCGCCGAAGCGGCCATGCAGCGAGATCATGACCCGATCAAAACCCTGCGCTGCCAATGCTGCCAGATCCTGCTCGGCGGGGTCGAAGGCATGCGCATCCACGCCCTGGCGTTGCAACGCGGCCAGCACCGCATGGCCGCTGTTCAGCGACACCTCGCGTTCAGCCGAGCGCCCGCCCAATAACACACCCACTTTTCCAAATCGACTCATGCGTTACCCTTTGCTCTATCGCCTATCACTCGTACTTCCCGTTGCAATACCACTCCGCATTGCTCTGCTACCGTCGCTGCTACGAGATCGATCAAATCTTCTATATCCGCTGCCGTTGCATTACCTGCATTCACGATAAAATTCGCATGTTTGGCCGATACTTCCGCACCGCCTATACGCTTGCCTTTCAACCCGCAGCTTTCAATCAGACGCGCTGCGTAATCGCCTTCCGGATTACGGAATACCGATCCGGCATTGGGCTGACCCAATGGCTGACTGGCGATACGGCGTTGCAGCAGTTCCTTGATCACCTGCTTCGATGCCACACCATCGCCTGTCTGCAATTCAAACCAGCCGCCGACAAACCATTCTTCAGCCTGCTCCAGCAATGCGACATGCCGGTAATCCAGCGCATATTCGCTGCGCTCGCGCTGCCGCAGATGTCCTTGCCGGTTCATCGTCAGCGCCCGTACTGCAATCTGCCAGGTTTCGCTGCCATAACAGCCGGCATTCATCGCCAGCGCACCGCCAACGGTGCCGGGGATGCCGGCCATGAACTCGGCGCCTACCAGATCATGTCCCGCAGCAAACCGCGCCAGTTTCGGTGCAGCCACGCCAGCCTCTGCATAAATCACAGCGGACGTATCCGTCCTGCTCTCCAGACGAATCTCGCGCAGCGCGCCATGCAACAGAATCACGGCGCCGCGCACACCGCCATCGCGCACCAGCAGGTTACTGCCCAGCCCTACGCAATACACCGGCATATCCGCCGGCAGGCTGCTCAGATACGCTGCCATATCGGCTACATCCACCGGCACGTAAACCTGCTCGGCCACCCCGCCTGCACGCCAGCTCACGTGCCCGGCCATCGACTCGTTACGGCGCAATTCGCCGCGCAATCCGGCCTGTTCCAGCAGCGCCAATGTCATTTCAGCGCACACGCGCCACCTCGGCGATTTGTCCCGGCGTCGCGCCGATCGAACCGGCGCCCATCGTCAGTACTACATCCCCGTCCTGAACATTGGCCAGCACCATGTCCGGCATATCCGCAATCTGTTCCACGAAAATCGGCTCAACCTTGCCTGCCACCCGTATTGCCCGAGCCAGCGCACGGCCATCTGCCGCCACAATCGGGGCTTCGCCGGCGGCGTACACTTCCGCCAGCAACAGCACATCCACGCTGGACAGTACTTTTACAAAATCTTCGAACACGTCGCGGGTACGGGTATAACGATGCGGCTGAAATGCCAGCACCAGGCGCCGCCCCGGGAACGCCGCACGCGCCGCCGCCAGCGTAGCTGCCATCTCTACCGGGTGATGGCCGTAATCGTCCACCAGGGTAAACGTGCCGCCTCTTGACAGCGCCATTTCGCCGTAACGCTGGAAACGCCGCCCAACCCCGCGAAAATCCGCCAGCGCCTGCGCAATGGCCGTTTCCGGCGCGCCGACTTCCAGCCCGATCGCTATCGCAGCAAGTGCGTTCAGCACGTTGTGTATGCCGGGCAGATTCAGGGTGACATCCATCACATGACGGCCGCCGCCGTTGATGACGCTAAAATGCATTTGTCCGCCGTCGTGACGCACATCGACCGCGCGGATATCAGCTGTTTCGCTCAGGCCGTAACCGGTGACCGGTTTTGTAATCGACGGCATGATGGCGCGCACATTGGCGTCATCGATGCAAAGCACGGCTCTGCCGTAAAACGGAATATGCTCGACAAAATCGACGAATGCCTGCTTCAGCCGGCCGAAATCATGGCCGTAGGTTTCCATATGATCGGCATCGATATTGGTCACTACGGCGAGTACCGGAGTCAGGTACAAGAACGATGCATCCGATTCGTCCGCCTCGACCACGATGAATTCGCCCTGTCCCAGACGCGCATTGGCACCGGCGGCTTCCAGCCTGCCGCCGATCACGAAAGTCGGGTCCATCCCTGCCTGAGCGAGGATGCTGGCGACCAGCGATGTCGTCGTGGTCTTGCCGTGCGTTCCGGCTATCGCGATGCCCTGACGCAACCGCATCAGCTCCGCCAGCATGATTGCCCTTGGTACCACCGGAATGGCGAGCTCGCGCGCAGCGATTACTTCCGGATTATCTGCCTGCACGGCAGTCGAGGTCACGATCGCATCGGCGGCACCGACATTGGCGGCATCGTGACCATGAAACACAGTAATGCCCAGACTACTCAAACGACGGGTTGCAGCATTGTCGGCCATATCTGAACCGGTCACGATAAAACCGAGATTGGACAGCACCTCGGCAATACCGCTCATGCCCGAACCGCCGATGCCGACAAAATGTATTTGTTTGACTTTATGTTTCATTTAACTAGCTCCATACACACTTGCGCGACTGCCGCTGTGGCGTCGGGCTTGGCCAGGGACCGGGCCTGCTGCGCCATGCGTGCCAGCTGTTCGGGCTGCAATTGCATTAACACTGTCGCCAGCCGTTCTGCGCTCAAACCGCTTTGCGGCATCAGCAGCGCCGCTCCTGCCGCCACCAGGAATTGCGCATTGGTGGTTTGATGGTCATCCACTGCATGCGGATAAGGCACCAGCACCGACGGTACAGCGGCCGCCGCCAGCTCCGCCACCGTCAACGCCCCGGCACGGGTAATCGCCAGGTCGCACCAGGCATACACTTCCGCCATGTCGGCAATAAAATCGCGCACATCCGCATCCACGCCAACCGCGGCATAATTGTCACGCAGCGCGGCCACATGCCGGGTTCCCGCCTGATGGATGACTTCGGGGCGCTGTGCCTCGGGTATCAATGCCAGCGCCTTGGGCACCGTATCATTCAGCGCGGCCGCACCCAGACTGCCGCCCACCACCAGCAAACGCAACCGCGTCCGTGCGGGTGTTGCTTTCATGGGTAACGCAGCAATGCTGGCGCGAACCGGATTACCCAGCCACAGACTCGCAACTTTACCGCATGGGATGGGCTTGTCCTGCGGGTTGGCAAATGCGCCAGGAAACCCTGCCACGACCTTGTCCGCCAGACAGGCCAGCACCCGGTTACTCAATCCGGCGATCGAATTCTGTTCATGTATTACCAGCGGCTTGCCTAACAGCACGGCCATCATGCCGCCGGGGAAACTCGGGTAACCGCCCATGCCCAGCACCACATCCGGACGATGCCGCAGCAACGCGCTCAGCGCCTGTGCAAAAGCGATCAGCAGCATTGCCGGCAACAGCAATTTACGCAGCAAACCGTTGCCGCGGATGCCGCCCATCGACAGCCATGCCATCGGGTAGCCATGCTCGGGCACGATGCGCGCTTCCATACCGTTGCGGGTGCCCAGCCAGACCACTTGCCAGCCCTGGTCGCGCATCGCTGCCGCGACCGCCAGGCCAGGATAGATATGCCCGCCTGTGCCGCCTGCCATGACCATGAGTGTGCGCGCCATGATCAGGTCCCCTTCTTTCCGCGTTTCAGGCTGCGCGTTTCGTAATCGACCCGGAGCAATATGGCGATCGCCATGCAGTTCGCGACGATGCCGCTGCCGCCAAATGACAGGAACGGCAGGGTCAGCCCCTTGGTCGGCAACAGCCCCACGTTCACGCCGATATTGATACTGGCTTGCACGCCTATCCACACACCGATGCCCATCGCGGTCAGCGCGCAGAAATGGCGTTCCATGACCGCAGCCTGACGTCCGATCTGGAATGCGCGCACCACCAGCCAGGCAAATAGCGCGATCACGATCGCCACTCCGACAAAGCCCAGTTCTTCGGCAATGACCGCCAGCAGGAAATCGGTATGCGCTTCCGGCAAATAGAACAGTTTCTCGACGCTGCCGCCCAATCCCAGCCCGGTCCACTGGCCGCGACCGAACGCGATCAGCGCATGTGACAATTGGTAGCCCTTGCCGAACGGATCCGCCCATGGATCCATGAAGCCGACGATCCGCTGCAGGCGATAAGGCGAACTCCAGATCAGTCCGATGAAACCCACCACCAGCAGCACGATCAGCCCGGCGAAAATACGCAGATTCAACCCGCCCAGAAACAATGCCGACATCGCGATCGCGATAATCACCACGAACGCGCCGAAATCCGGCTCGCGCAATAGCAGAAAACCGGTAAACAGAATCGCGATCAACATCGGCAGGAAACCCTGCTTGAAGCTATGCATGAACGCCGCCTTGCGTACGGTGTAATCCGCGGCATAAATCACCACTGCCAGCTTCATCAGTTCTGACGGCTGCAGATTGAAAAAGCCCAATGGCAACCAGCGCTGGCTGCCGTTGACGTTGCGGCCCACGCCCGGAATCAGCACCACCGCCAGCAATACCAGCCCGCCCAGGAACAGCCATGGCGCAAAACGCTGCCATTCGCGTATCGGCACCAGAAACGTGACATAACCTGCGACCAGTCCTATCGTGATGAACATGGCATGACGCATCAGGAAAAAGGTCGAGTGATGCCCGGTTGCGCGGTTTGCCTCGGCAATATCGATCGACGCCGAATACACCATCACCAGTCCGAATGCGAGCAATGCGATCGTCAGCCATATCAGCACGAAATCGTATTCCGCCACATCGCGCCGGGATCTTGCAGGGGCGTTCATGCCGCACCTCGCTCAATCAACTTCACCGCTGCAATAAACACCTCAGCCCGGTGCGCGTAATTCTTGAACATGTCGAAACTGGCGCAAGCTGGCGACAGCAGCACCGCATCGCCCGGCTGCGCCTGTGCATAGGCCAGCTCCACTGCCTGCGACATGCTCTCGGCGCGCAATATGGGTACTTCTGCCGGAGCAATCGCAGCGGCGATCAGATCACCATCGCGACCGATCTGTATCACTGCGCGCACAGACTGCCTGACCGCTGCCGCCAATGGCGTAAAATCCTGGCCTTTGCCATCGCCGCCGACGATCAGTACCACCGGCTTATCCATGCCCTTCAAGGCCGCTTCGGTCGCACCGACGTTGGTGCCTTTGGAATCGTCGTAGAAACTGATCCCAGCTACCGTCGCCACCCACTCCACACGATGCGGCAATCCCCTGAACTGGCGCAGCGCGCCGAGCAACGGCGCCTCCGGCAATCCCATGGCCTGACATAACGCCAGTGCCGCCAATGCATTCGCTGCATTATGCAGACCCGCCAGCGGCAATTCGCTGACCGGCATCAATTTGTGTTTGCCGCGACACAGATAGCCGTCACATACGCCAAAATCCTGATCGCTTTCGCTTGTATTCAGACCGAAGGTCAGTACGCCGCGATCCTGCCGCGCCATGGCCATGCTGCGCGCATCGTCGCGGTTGAGCACCTGCACGCCACCAACTTCGAAAATACGCGCCTTGGTTGCCGCATAGGCATCCAGACTCGCATAGCGGTCGAGATGATCTTCGCTGATATTCAGTACCGTAGCGGCGACCGGATTCAGGGTATAGGTGGTTTCCAGCTGAAAACTCGACAATTCCAGCACGAATACCTCGGTTTCAGGGTAATCATCCAGCGCGTCCAGCACCGGCAATCCGATGTTGCCTGCCATCACCGTCTTTTTGCCCGCGGCGCTGCACATGGCGGCCACCATGCTGGTCACAGTGCTCTTGCCGTTCGAACCGGTGATCGCAATCACTCTGACCATAGGCGGCAAAGCCTGCGCAAACAATTCCACGTCGCCCCATACGGCGATGCCACGGCGCATTGCCGCCTGGATCAGGTCATGTGCCAACGGCACGCCCGGGCTGATGATGATGCGGTCGGCCCACAGAAAATCCGCTTCGACGAATTCACCCGTAGTCACGGCAACTTCCGGCAGCGCTTGTTGCAAACGCGGCAAATTGACGGGGACAGTGCTGGTATCGGCGACGCGCAGATCGGCACCGCGGCGCGCCAACCACCGCGCTGCTGCCAGACCGCTGTTACCCAGTCCAAGAATCAGGATATGTTGCCCGTACCAGTTCATTGCTATCGCTTTACCGTATTTTCAATGTTGATAAACCAATCAGCACCAGCATCATGGTGATAATCCAGAATCGCACCACGACCTGCGTTTCCTTCCAGCCCTTCAATTCGTAGTGGTGATGCAGTGGCGCCATGCGGAATACGCGTTTGCCGGTCATCTTGAACGAAGCCACCTGTATCATCACCGACAGCGTTTCCACCACGAATACCCCGCCCATCACGAACAGCACGATTTCCTGGCGCACGATCACCGCCACCACACCCAGTGCTGCGCCCAGCGCCAGCGCACCGACGTCGCCCATGAACACTTCCGCCGGATAGGCGTTGAACCACAGGAATGCCAGACCGGCGCCGACGATGGAAGCGCAGAACACCACCAGCTCGCCTGCCCCGGGGATGTGCGGGATGCCCAGATATTTAGAAAACACCGCATGCCCGGCGACGTAAGCGAATACTGCCAACGCAGATGCCACCATGACCGTGGGCATGATCGCCAGCCCGTCCAGACCATCGGTCAGATTGACGGCGTTGCTGGAGCCGACGATAACGAAATATGTCAGTATCACAAAACCTATCGTGCCCAGCGGAATGGCAACGTGCTTGAAAAACGGCACGATCAGCTCGGTTTGTGCCGGAAGCGCGGTGGAATACGCGATGAACAATGCAGCGCCGAGGCCGAACACCGATTGCCAGAAATATTTGGCTTTTGCCGACAATCCTTTCGGATTGCGATATACCACCTTGCGATAGTCATCGACCCAGCCCACTACGCCAAAGCCGAGTGTGGTCAGCAGCACGACCCATACATAGCGGTTCTCCAGATCGCCCCACAACAAGGTGGAGATCGCAATGGATACCAGGATCAGCGCGCCGCCCATGGTTGGCGTGCCGGCTTTCACCAGATGCGTTTGCGGACCGTCATCACGCACCGACTGGCCCATTTTCATCGAAGTCAGCTTACGTATCACATAAGGACCGACCATGAACGAGATGGTGAGCGAAGTCAGCGTTGCCAGCACAGCGCGCAAGGTAATGTAATTGAAGACGTTGAATGCGCGCACGTCAGACGCCAGGTGTTGAAATAGCCATAGCAACATCAGGCTTCCTCCTCTAAAGCTTTAACCACGCGTTCCATCTGCATGAAACGCGACCCCTTGACCAACACCGTCACCTCGGCTGCCAATTGCGGCAACAGGGTAGCTGTCAGTTCTTCTGCGTTATTAAAATGCCGGGCTCCGTTACCGAAGGCGGCTACTGCATGCCGGCTCAATTCCCCAAGGGCAAACAAACCGTCTATCCGGGCGCACTTGGCCAGCTTGCCGATTTCGGCATGCATCTCCGCTGCATCAGCACCCAGCTCTCCCATATCGCCCAGCACCAGCAAACGAGTACCGGACGCTGCCGCCAGCACCTGTATGGCTGCCTTGGTGGAATCGGGGTTGGCGTTATAGCTGTCGTCAATCAGGACAGCGCCATTAATCGCCTGTTTGCGTTGCAGGCGGCCATACACGCCCTTGTAACCCTGCAGTCCGGCCACAATCGCTGCGCCGCTGATCCCCAAAGCCAATGCGGCCGCCGTAGCCGCCAATGCATTCATGACGTTGTGTTCGCCCGGCACCGGCAAGCGTACCGCCAATTGCATATTCTGGGCGCTGATCTGCATATCGTTATAGTCCGCATATGCCACATAGCTGCCGCGTACTGCCTGTGCATGCCGCAAACCGAAATCCATCACGGTATGCGTGCCGGCTGACTGCCGCCATAACGGTGCGAACTCATCGTCAGCGTTGATGACCACGATACCCTGAGCAGGCAGACCCGCCAGTATCTCGCCTTTAGCCGCGGCGATCGCAGCCACCGAACCCAGCATGCCGATGTGGGCCGTACCCGCATTGTTAATCAAGGCCACATCGGGTTGCGCCAGCCGGGTCAGATAATCGATCTCGCCCGCCCGATTCATGCCCATCTCGATTACGCCGTACTGATGTCCGCTGCGCAAGCGCAGCAGCGTCAATGGCATACCGATATCGTTATTGAAATTGCCCTGCGTCGCCAGGACCGCATCCTCGCCGACTGCCGCACGCAATATCGCCGCCAGCATTTCCTTGACTGACGTCTTGCCGCTGCTGCCGGTCACACCGACTATGCGTGCCGGCATCTGGCGCCGCCAATAGGCCGCAAGCCAGCCCAAAGCCAGGCGTGTGTCGGCAACCACCAGCGCGGGAGAGATATCTGCCGCACCCTGCTCATCCAGCATCACGGCGGCGGCACCGGCATCCAGCGCGGCCTGCGCAAACTGGTGACCGTCGAATTTTTCGCCGCGCAACGCCACGAACAGGTCGCCGGGCTGTATCTGCCGGCTATCGGTCGTTACACGGGCAAACGTCGCAGTACCGCGTACCTGTGCGCCGAGCGCCTGGGCCGCTGTGGCGATGGTCATCATGTTCATGCGCGCACCTCCAGGGCTTGCCGGGCGACCGACAGATCGCTGAATGGGTATTTGACACCCGCTATTTCCTGATAATCCTCATGCCCTTTGCCGGCTATCAATACCACATCGCCTGCCTGTGCCTGCTTTATGGCCCCGGCGATGGCCTGCGCCCGATCGGCTGCTACCATTTCATTTCCATTCATTCCTGCGCGTATCGCGGCAATAATCGCTTGCGGATCTTCGCTGCGCGGGTTATCCGAAGTCACCACCGCCCGGTCGGCCAGACGCATGGCGATCGTACCCATCAGCGGACGCTTGCCGGCATCGCGCTCACCACCGCAACCGAACACGCACCATACCTGCCCTGCCGGATTCAGCTCACGCAGACTCGACAGTACTTTTTCCAGCGCATCCGGCGTATGCGCATAATCAACCACCACCAGCGGCTGTCCGTTGCCGCCTATCGCCTGCATGCGCCCGGCAACCGCGCTGACCGCAGACAATGCGGCAACCGCATCGTCGAGACCGACCCCGCTCACCAGCAGGGCAGCAAGACTCGCCAGCAGGTTGTGCGCGTTAAAACGGCCCAGCAGGGGAGAATGCAGTGCGGCACGACCCCAATCGCTTTCCACTGTCATTGCCAATCCGGCGGGAGACAATTGCAGGCGGCTGCCGCGTACGTTGCCGCGTTCGAAACCATAACCGACCACCTGCACCGGGCCATGCTGATGTTTCGACGCCAGCTCGCGACCGAATTCGTCATCGAGATTCAGCACCGCGTAGTGCAGATCCGGCCACGCAAACAAATGCGCTTTGGCTGCGGCGTAACTCGCCATATCGCCGTGATAATCCAGATGGTCGCGCGTCAGATTGGTCAGCACCGCCACATCGAACTGCACGCCATTGACCCGGCCCTGATCCAGCCCATGCGACGACACTTCCATCGCCACCCCGACCGCACCTGCTGCACGATATTCCGCCAATGCCGCTTGCAGCACTGCCGCATCCGGCGTGGTATTGCCGGTATAGTCCAGATCAGGTGGAAAGCCGTTACCCAGCGTACCGATGACGGCCGTCTTGCGGGCAAGTGCCGACAAGGCCTGAGCCAGCCACTGAGTGCACGAGGTCTTGCCATTGGTTCCGGTAACGCCTATGACCCATAGATCGCGCGACGGATCACCATATACTTGTGCCGCGATTTCACCGACTTTGTCTTTCAAATCCGTTACCGGGATATTCAGCACACGGCCGAATTCCGCAGGCCATACGAAACCCGCCTGCTCCCACAATATCGCCGCAGCGCCCGCGGCAATCGCCGCTGCGATATAACGCCTACCATCACCCGCTTCTCCAGGGTATGCGGCAAATGCCATGCCTGGTCTGACCTGCCGGCTGTCCGCTGTCAATCCGCTTAGCGCGATGCCTTGACGCAGCAAAGCCGCCAGGATTTCGGCGGCATTATGGTTATGATTGGCGGTGCGGCTCATGTTGTCTCATCCTCGCCCACCACCGTGGTGGGCAACGGTTGGTGCTCTATGGGCTTGTCGGGTGCCACATCCAGCATTCGCAATGCGCTTTCCATGACTTTTTTGAATACCGGCGCCGACACTGTACCGCCGTAATATTGTCCGGCTGAAGGCTCATCGATCATCACCGCAATGATCAGGCGCGGATTACTGGCCGGCGCAAAACCGATGAACGAGGCAATGTATTTGTCCGAAGAATATCCGCCACGATCCGGTTTGTGCGCAGTTCCGGTTTTACCTGCCACGCGGTAGCCTTCCAGCGCAGCCTGCGGCGCGGTGCCTTCCGGTGTGATCACGCTTTCCAGCATCGGGGTCAATGCATCGGCACTTTGTGCACTGAACACGCGCACGCCGGCGGTGCTCGGTTCGGTCTGTTTGAGCATGGTGACCGGCTTCATCACGCCATGATTGGTAAACACCGTATAGGCGCGCGCCAGCTGCAGCAAGCTCACTGATATGCCGTTACCGTAGGACATGGTCGCCTGCTCTATCGGACGCCAACGCTGATAGGGACGCAAGCTGCCCGATGCAGCGCCGGGGAAACCGACCTGCGGCACTGTGCCGAAACCGGCTTTGTGCAATGCCGTCCACATGTATTCGGGCGTCATCGACAACGCCATTTTCGATGCGCCGACGTTGCTGGATTTCTGGATCACTTGCGAGACTGTCAGCATGCCGTGCGGATGCGCATCATGGATAGTCTTGGTACCCATTTGCAAGCTGCCGTTGCCGGTATCGATCAGGGTGTCGGGGCGATACTTGCCCGTATCCATTGCCGCAGCCACAGTAAATGGTTTCAAGGTTGAGCCAGGCTCATATTCGTCAGTCACGGCATGATTACGCATTTGCCACGGCTTCACACCCTCGCGGTTATTCGGATTAAATGACGGCACATTGGCCAATGCCAGAATCTCGCCGGTCTTCGCATTCAACACCACGATGGCGCCCGCCTTGGCCTTGTTGGCCAGCACGCCTGCCTGCAGTTCGCGGTAGGCAAGATATTGCAGGCGCATATCTATCGACAGCACCAGGTCGTGCCCGGGCTTGGGACTCAGTATCCCTTCCACGTCCTCAAATACATTACCCTTGCGATCTTTCAGCACGCGCCGGCTTCCCGGGATGCCTGCCAGCCAGCTTTGATAGGCCAATTCCATGCCTTCCTGGCCGTTATCATCAATATTGGTAAAACCCAGCAAGTGCGCTGCGACTTCTCCTGCCGGATAGTAACGGCGGTATTCGCGCTGCAAGGACATTCCGGCAATGCCGAGCTTGGCGACCGACTCCGCCTGATCAGGCGGCAAACGGCGCTTCAGGTAAATGAATTCGCGGTCTTTTTGCGCCAGCTTGGCTTGCAGTTCCGATACCGGCATCTGCAATACCGACGCCAGCTTCTTCAATTGGCTGGCGCTGATTTCCACCGCAGACGGATTGGCCCACAACGACTCTACCGGCGTGCTGATTGCCAGCGGCTCGCCATTACGATCGGCAATCATGCCGCGATGCGCAGGCAACTCGACCACGCGACTGGCTAGCGCGTCGCCTTTGCGTTGCAAGAAATCATGATGTAAACCCTGTAAATACACGGCGCGCCCTGCCAATACCAGCAACCACAATAAAATCAGACCCAACACCAGCCGTCCCCGCCATTGCTGCAAATGCAACTCCAGCAAATGGCTGACCGGACGTGCTGCAATACGGCTCACGGCCGCACCTCAGGCGCTTTCCCGAGGAAAACGACCCGCATATGAGCCGGATCAGGCAGCTGCATCTGCAAGTTTTCCGTCGCAATCTTTTCCACACGGGCATGCATCGCCCAGGTGCTTTGCTCCAGCTGCAACTGCCCCCATTCCACCTCCAGCTGATGCTGGCGGGTCTGCGCCTGCTCCAGCTCGACAAAAGCCTTGCGCGCCCGGTGCTGACTCGTCACCACACCCAACGCACACATCACCACCACAAACAGCAGGAACAAATGGCCACGACTCATAGCGCTTCCATCACGCGCATCACTGCACTGCGCGCCCGCGGATTGGCAGCGACCTCATCGGCGTCAGGCCGGATCGCACGCCCGACCAACCGCATTTTGGCGGCCGGAATATCCGCTGCACGGATCGGCAAGCGTGCCGGCAATACCGGCGGACTTGACCATTCGCGCATGAACCGCTTGACGATGCGATCTTCCAGCGAATGGAAACTGATCACCACCAGCCGGCCGCCGGAAACCAGCAAAGCGGCACATCGCGGCAATGCTAGCGACAGCTCCTCAAGTTCACGGTTGAGGTAAATCCGTATAGCCTGAAAGGTGCGGGTCGCCGGGTTCTGCCCAGGCTCACGGGCAGGGACGACGGACGCGACGAGTTGCGCCAGATGTTTTGTGGTTGTGAGCGGCGCAATTGCTCTTTGCGCCACAACCGCTCTTGCAATCGCCCTAGCATACCGCTCTTCACCATATTGACTAATGACCTCTTTTAATTCTGTTTCACCGACCTGCGCCAGCCATTCCGCCGCCGTTTGTCCGCGCGTAGTATCCATCCGCATATCCAGCGGCGCATCGAAACGGAAACTGAACCCCCTTGTCGCGTCATCCAGTTGTGGCGACGACACCCCCAAATCCATCAGCACGCCATTCACCTGCGTGATCCCGCGCTGCGCCATTTCCTCGGCCACATGCTCAAAGCCGCTGTGTATCAGGGTAAAACGCGTATCGGCCAACCCCTTCCCGGCCGCTATCGCCATCGGATCCTTATCGAAGGCAAACAGCCGCCCACGTTCACTTAACTGCGCCAGAATGTGCCGGCTATGCCCGCCCCGGCCAAAAGTCGCGTCGATATAGAGGCCATCCGGCTGAATATTCAGTGCTGCAACAGCCGCCTCGAGCAGTACCGTCTCATGCTGCAAGCTCTCGCTCACAACGAAAACCCTGCCAGTTCATCAGGCATATCGCCATCTTTGAACGTTAACGCCAGATCCATCTGCTCTTGCCAGCGCGACTCATTCCATAATTCAAACTTTGCACCCTGACCGACCAGCACCACGCTTTTTTCCAGCGCCGCAAATTCACGCAGCATGGCCGGCAACAGGATACGGCCAGTCGTATCCAGCTCCAGGTCTGCCGCATTACCTACCAGCAAACGCTGCAAACTTCGGGTCTGCGGATTAAAACTGGATAGACTATTGAGTTTTTTCTCGATCGGCTCCCACTCCAGCAACGGGAACAACAACAGGCATTTGCTGGGATCTGCGGTGACGACGACACGCCCGTCCCCTTGCGCCGACAGCACGTCACGATACCGCGACGGCACGGCTAGCCGCCCTTTGGTATCCAAACTGAGTGTCGTCACGCCACGAAACATGCCTTGCCTTTATCAAAATCGCGAAGGAAAAATCTCCACTTTTCACCACTTTTTACCACTTATCACCACTATAGATAATAAAAATGGGAGGGTCAAGCAAGAAACGCGGTTTTTTTAGATATTACAAGGACTTACAAGCATTACCAAATGCTAATAAACAATCAAAATTAAGCACATAGCTCACATACTGAAAGTACATCATGAAGACTATGAAAATCGGCATGGCCAGTACGGCAAAATGCGTTTGCATATCCGCTTTCCAGACAGGAAACAGACGCATGGCCTTACTTGCCAAAAAGAAACGGCGGGGCATTACCCCGCCGTTAGTGTGAAGCTACATCACAGCAATATCATTTCGATTCCCGCACTTCATCCATGATGGCTGTCAAATCCGCCTCCCAGCGCTCGAATAACGGCTTCAGTTTTGGATCAGAAAAAAAACTCTCCAGCATTCTGGGATGACTGGCAACCAGAATAGCCTGATCGCCCTCGGCAAATATCGTGATATTGAGCGGCAGGAAGGGGATCAACTCCGGATAATTCGCCGTCACCGACTTCACTTCCTCGTATTTGCCGAAATACACGACACGGTACATATCACTCTTGAAGTCACGCTTCGCCAGATTCTCGTTGACTTCCTGCAAGCGCGTGATCTTGTAACCGCGGCTGGAAATGGCGCTTTGCAGCAGCGCCATCGCTTCAGGGAACTGATTATCGGTACGCGCCATCAGCAAGCCTTCGGCCATAGCCGGCCGACCCAGACACAACAGCAAACCCGCCAGCCCTATCCATTGCACGATCTTCTTCATAATGTCGCCTCCTCCATAATGGTGGTATAGCTCTGCGTCATCTGATCGCACAGACGATTGAGCTCGGAGTTATTGAACAAACCACTCAGGACTTTCGGATTGACCGACATCACCTTCACCTTGCCATTCTGTTCGAAGATGGTGATACGGCAAGGCAGGAACATACCCACCCGCGGATCGATCGCCAATACCTGATTCAACAGGCTGACATTGCAAAAATACACGATCACCTGCTTCGGATTTTCGTTTTCGGGCGAGGTAAACCCGTATTCGAGAGTCTGCACCCGGCCGTAAAAGAAATTATTATTGCTGACCGCCTGCTTGACGTTCTCCACCGTCGTTTTCAGATCATAAGGCGAGTCACGCACGATGACCGGACTCTCCACCTGCAGCACCTTGGCACTATCCGGCAACGGTTGCCGCTCCAGACTGCGCACGTAACTTACCAGGTCATTGATATCCTTTTCCTTCAGCCCGCGTTTCAGGAAAGACACCATCGGCGTTCCTTCTCTTCCGTTCATCAGGGTCGCCTTGATCATCGCATCGCTAGCGGAAGCGAGAAACCCCGGGTTGTGCAACGCCGGCGCCATAATCGGCAGATCGCGCGGACGGGAGAAGGTGACGCCAGTACCCTTGCCGCCCTCCGCATTGGCACCATGACATGCGGCACAATAATGGCTGAACAGCTGCTTGCCATGGGCCGGATCGCCCTTGATCGGTGCGGATGAATACACGATCGGCGGCTTTTTATTCCAGGCCCGCACATAATGCACGATGGCATCGACTTCATCCGGGCTCAAGTTGGGGAATGCAGGCATCACCCGGCCAGGCCGGCCGACCCGGATGGTCTTGCGGATATAATCGTCACTGATGCTCGCCTGAAACGACGGCAGTGCCAGCGGCACGCCGATACCGCCTGTCCCGGCGGCACCGTGACAAGCCGCGCAGTTACGTTCATAAAGCCGGGCGCCGGACTGTTCGGCCTGCGCCTGTGACAATCCGAGCCATATCAAACCCATTACACTCAACCAACGCAATAGCATCTTCGTCATCTCCCTGTCAGCACTACCGGATACAAGATATTTGCACTGAAATTATATGCGTAACAGAATTTAATACCTATTCATCCTTTTATTCAAGCCTTTCAGCATCGCACAGCAT
This sequence comes from Sulfuriferula sp. AH1, assembly GCF_002162035.1. NCBI lineage: Bacteria > Pseudomonadati > Pseudomonadota > Betaproteobacteria > Nitrosomonadales > Sulfuricellaceae > Sulfuriferula > Sulfuriferula sp. AH1. The sequence goes on along the minus strand of NZ_CP021138.1, from coordinate 410,542 downwards.
GCGTCCTATAGAAATTTGCGCACATCGAATGTTTTGGCGACGGCCAGCGATTCCGTCTTATGGATGGCCGCAGTCAGCAGGTTATCCGTCCGCACCGGGCCGATGGCGTCGCACGCCTGCACATAGGCCACATGCAACAACGCCTGCATGTGCTGCACACTCAAGCCGTCTTCCAGCACCGGATGGACACCCAGAATCCAGTTCGCAATGGGTGCAGCCAGACGAGGAGCAAGCGCCACTTCCTCCGCCAGGCTGGCCGCCAGCGCATTTCTGGCCCTGACATCGGCATCCTGTTTCACGCTGGACAAGCTTTCCAGAAACTCGGTAATCAGATTATCGAACAACTGAGTTGGCGCGGAACGCTGGTCAGCCCGCATCGATGCCGTCTGGTATTGCGGCAGCGGCAGATCATCGGCGACCAGGTAGAGCAACGGGTCAGGCGCCAGAGCCGACTCATCCGCCCATAACGCTTCCATCAGACTGCGATGCATATCCGCGCGCTGCTCCGCCAGTGCCGGCGTATCGCAAATTTCAAACAGAAACTTATTCAGCGCAAACATCGGCTTATTGACGTATTTCTGCTGCCAGCAGGTCACTGCCTGCAACAGCAGATGCTCCGGCAGATAAGGGCGCAATCCGGTAAAAACCGCACGGCGGCGACGCACTATTTCTGCATCCGACACAGACATCGCCATAATCAGTGGCCTCCCTGCGTCTGGTGCACGATATCTTTCTGGAATTCGGGATAACCGATTTCATCATGCTCGGTAAAATCGAGGCCGCGCTGTTCATTCATCGTGCTTGCCCGCAACCCCATCACTTTGCCGATCAGAAAATACATCAGCAAGGACACCGGCATCGCCCACAGAAACGCCGCACCTATTCCCAGCAATTGCACATAGATCCTGTCCGCATTGAACATGTCACCGGCATAGAACAGCCCTGCCGCCAGCGTCCCCCACGCCCCGCCAAAAGCATGTACCGATACCGCTCCGACCACATCGTCCAGATGCAGCTGTTCCAGCAACATCGCCATCAGTATCATCAGTATTCCGGCAATCGCCCCGGTTGCAATGGCGAACATCGGCTCCATGGTTGCGCAACCGGCAGTGATCGCCACCAGGCCTGCGATGCTGCCATTCACCGTATTGGTCAGCAATATCGGCTGCCGTAACAGCACCATGCCCAGCATCGCACCAACCGCACCCGCTGCGCCGGACAGATGCGTGTTCAGATTGATCAGCCCGATGCTGGTATTGGCTGCCGCAGTCGAACCGCCGTTAAATCCGAACCAGCCCAGCCACAAAATAAAGCCGCCCAAGGCCACCATCGGCAGATTATGGCCGCGTATGGTGCGGATCTCGCCTTCCGAGCCGAATTTACCCAGCCGCGGCCCCAGCACGATGATACCTGCCAGCGCCACCCAGCCGCCTATCGAATGCACCACGGTAGAACCGGCGAAATCGACGAACCCCATTTGCTTGAGCCAGCCGCTGCCATGGTACAGACTGCCCCACGCCCAGCTGCCGAAAACCGGATAAATAAATGCCGTCACCACCACCGAACCCACCAGATACGCCTTGTATTCGATGCGCTCCGCCAGTGCACCGCTGGCTATCGTCGCGGCGGTAGCGGCAAACATGGTCTGAAAAAACAGCAGGCTGTAATCCAGATGCGCCGCATTGCCGAGCAGATAATGACTTTCACCGAACCAGCCGGAAAAATTATCGCCAAACATCAAACCGTACCCCACCATCCAGAATGCGATCGCGCCGAAACAGGCATCCACATAATTCTTCATGATGACGTTGACGCTATTTTTGGCACGCACCATACCGCCTTCGACCAGCGCAAAACCCGCCTGCATAAAAAACACCAAAGCCCCAGCAGTAATCAGCCACACGGTATCCATGGACGCCTGCAAACCGGCAAGATCAGCCGCAAAAGCAGGATTGGGCAACAACAGGACGCTAGCCAAAATCAAAAAGACGTATCGCATGGGTTCACCTGTAAATATACAAATAAACCCCATTAAGCAATTGCCATACCAGACGGCAGACAGGATTTTTGGGCGATCACATCACTCGAACGAACCCTGCAAAGGGAAGATATTTATTGCACAAAAACAGGGCGTAACCGGCATCCGCATGATGGAGCCGAATGCCTGGAGAGACTCGTGACTGCGCTGGCTCACGCCCTGCATCAGTGCAAAAGCAAGGTCTGCGCTAGAGATAACGCACGCTGACGATTTCCACCTCGCGCATGCCCGCGGGCGTCTGGAAGCGCACCAGATCGCCTTCGCGCGCCTTGAGCAGGGCATGCGCCAGCGGCGATACCCAGTTGATCAGACCGTGCGCCGGATCGGCTTCATCCACACCGACGATCTGATAAGTCTGCTCGACGCCGGATTCATCGGCCACGGTCACGGTGGCGCCGAAGAACACCTGCTCCAGATCCTGCCGGGTTTCGGGATGAACGACCTCGGCGGTATCCAGACGTTTGGTGAGATAACGCAAGCGCCGGTCGATTTCGCGCAACCGGCGCTTGCCGTAGATATAATCGCCGTTCTCGGAACGGTCACCGTTCGATGCCGCCCAGGACACGATTTCCACCACCTGCGGACGCTCGGTGCGCAACAAATGATCGAACTCGGCCTGCAGTAACGCATGACCGCGCGGTGTCATGTAATTCTTGACACCCTGCGGCAACGCCAACACGGGGGTCAGGTCGTCATCATCGCCATCGGTTTCCTTGGTGAATGCTTTACTCATGAAAATGCTCGGATTGGGGGTGAAGCTGATCGATAAGCCGGGTTTTGTCGTGGGCAATCATTCCTCTAGGCGCCTGGTTGCCCAGACGCTCAAGCAGCCTACCCGCAGACTCAGCGAGCCGCTTCATCGTCTGCCTATTTGGCCTTGCTCCGGATGGAGGTTACCGCGTTTCACATCCGCCGGCCCGAAAGCCGGCATACTCGTCTCTGTGGCCCTGTTCCTCGCCTCACGGCGGCCGGCCGTTAACCGGCATCCTGCTCTATGGAGCCCGGACTTTCCTCTCCCCTGATTACTCAAGGCAGCGATTGCCTGATCAGCTTCAACCCCATTTTACCTTAATTAAGATTGAACCAGACTTTAATCTCCACCAGCGACTTCACAGCACGCCCGGATTTTTGCGCCGGGGCGAAACCGGCCCTGATAAAGGCATTCACCGCCGCCTGATCGAACACGCCGGGCGGGCTGGCGTCGCCAACCGTGACTTGTTCGACCTTGCCGGTATCGCTTAGCTTGATCTTGAGCAGCACCCAGCCCTGAATGTTCCGGTCGGCAGCCGATTGCGGATAAACCGGCATGATGGGATGCAGTGCATGCGGATGCACATCGACTTCTTTTGCAGTGTAATAAGTGTTGTCGGCCAGCAACGGCACATTGACGGTCGGCAAACCGGAGTTGGCCGGAGGGGTCAACGGCTGCGCGGAAATGGGCGACGGTTCAGGCGCGGGGACAACAGGCTGCACCTGCATAACCCGGGCATGCGCATCCGGTTTGGGCGGCAACATCCTGACCGGCAGGGTGCTCTGGGTGATCGCCGTCATCACCGCCACATCGCCCACCGCCAGCTTGGGAGGGGTCGCGACCACAGGCTGCGGCCGTTGCGGCAATTCGACCTGCAAAACATTCGGCAGGTTTGGCACCGGCGGCATCGACGGCGCCAGCCGCACCAGACCGATGACGGCAGCGTGCAATCCCAGCGAAAACAGCAGCGCTGCCAGCACCCGGCGGGCAGCCGGACTCAGCTCGGATTCATGCAACGCAGCCGGATTCGACATGGCAAATCACGCGATCAATGCAGGGTCCGGGGCATAGCCAATACGAACGGCGCAATCTCCGCATCAAAATGCTCACCGTCTTCGGCGATCATCTGGTAGCTGCCCTGCATCGTGCCGACCGGCGTATTCAGCGCAGTACCGCTGGTGTATTCGAACGATTCGCCCGGTTTCAGCAATGGCTGCTCGCCCACTACGCCAAGGCCGCGCACTTCCTGCACATGTTCCTCGGCATCGGTGATGATCCAGTGGCGCGACACCAGCTGTGCGGCGACCGTACCGGTATTGGTGATGGTGATGGTATAGGCAAACACATAGCGCTCCAGCTCCGGGTCGGATTGCTCGGGCAGAAACGCAGTTTGCACTTCGATAGTGATATGGTTCTTTCTTATGTCGGCCATAGGGTATCTTTCAGAAAACGCATACTGTTACTAGGGCGCAATTACAGGTAAAATCGTACACTTTCATATCTAGCGGGTTACAAGGAGTCGTCATGTCCAAACAGTTTCGTATCGCACCAAGTATTCTATCTGCAAACTTCGCCAAATTGGGACAAGAAGTCACCGACGTGATCGCTTCCGGTACAGACATCATTCACTTCGACGTGATGGATAACCATTACGTTCCTAATTTAACCATAGGTCCGCTGGTATGCGAATCGTTACGCCCGGTGACCGATGCGATAATCGACGTGCATTTGATGGTCAAGCCGGTGGATCGCATTATCCCCGATTTTGCCAAGGCCGGGGCAAACATGATTACTTTCCACCCGGAAGCGTCCGAGCACATCGACCGCACGCTGGCGCTGATCAAGGAATCCGGCTGCAAAGCCGGTCTGGTATTCAACCCTGCCACCCCGCTGAACTACCTCGATCACGTCATGGACAAGCTCGACATGATCCTGCTGATGTCAGTCAACCCCGGCTTCGGTGGCCAGAAATTCATCCCTGAAACCCTGAACAAGATTCGTGCAGTGCGCCAGCGTATCGACGCTTCCGGTCGCGACATCTGGCTCGAGGTTGACGGCGGCGTCAAGGTCGACAACATCGCCGAAGTCGCCCGCGCCGGCGCTGACGTATTCGTTGCCGGCTCCGCCATTTACGGCGCTGGCAAGGATACCGACCCGCACCGCTACGACAGCGTCGTTGCCGCCATGCGCGCAGAACTGGCAAAGGTGGCGTAACGATGGAATTCCCGATTAAAATCAAGGCAGTGGTGATCGACCTCGACGGCACTTTGCTCAACACCGCACCCGACCTGGCTTACGCTGCGGAACTGATGATGGCCGAGCTCGGCATGCCGGCTCCGCCGCTGGACACCATCAAGACCTACATCGGCAATGGCGTGTCACGCCTGGCCAAACGCGTCTTGACCGGCGACATGGACGCAGAACCGGACACAGAGCTGTTTGCCCGCGCATTCCCGATCTACGAAAAGCACTACGGCGAAAATGTCTCCAAGTATTCGCGCCCGTTCGATGGCGTGGTTGCCGGCCTGGAAGCATTCCGCGCGATGGGCGTGCATATCGCCTGCATCACCAACAAGGCTGAAAAGTACACCATCCCCCTGTTGCGCGACACCGGTCTGCTGGATTACTTCGAGCTGGTGCTGTCCGGTGACGCGTTGCCCAAGCGCAAGCCTGACCCGATGCCGCTGCTGCACGCGTGCAAGCACTTTGGTATCGAGCCGTCGGAATTGCTGCTGATCGGCGATTCGCTGAATGATACTCAGGCGGCACGTGCCGCCGGTTGCCCGGTATTCTGCGTGCCGTACGGCTACAACCGCGGCCGTGCGGTCAGCGAACTGGATCTGGATGCGGTCACGCCGACGTTGCTTGACGCATCAAAATTAGTCGTCAAGGCCAATTAATCATGTTTGCATTTACCTTCCCGATGAAACTATCAGCACGATGGTGGCGATGGCGCAGCTAATCCGCACTGTCCCCATCATTCTCATCGTCTAAAGGTAAATGCATCATGACTGAACAGCAATTCTTTGAACTGGCCCGCCAGGGCTACAACCGTATTCCGTTGACCCGCGAATTGCCTGCGGATCTGGATACGCCATTAGCGGTCTATCTGAAACTCGCCAACGCACCGTATTCGTATCTGCTCGAATCCGTGGTTGGTGGCGAGCAGTTCGGCCGTTATTCCTTCATCGGCCTGCCTGCACACACCGTACTGCGCGTGCACGGCCATGTCGTCACCATCGAAACCGATGGCGTCAAAGTCGAGCAGCATGACAGCGCTGACCCGTTAAGCTTTATCGAATCCGTGCTCAAGCGTTACCGTGCCGCCGACCTGCCTGGCCTGCCCCGCTTCGACGGCGGTCTCGCGGGTTATTTCGGCTACGATACGGTGCGCTATATCGAAAAGCGTCTGGCCGATACTCACAAGAACGACACGCTGCACACGCCGGACAGTCTGCTGCTGCTCACCGAAGAACTGGTAGTGGTCGACAACCTGAGCAGCTCGCTGACCCTGATCGTGTATGTCGACCCGCTGGAGCCCGATGCCTACAGTAAAGGTTATGTACGTCTCAACCAGCTCACCGCGCAGTTGCGCGCACCGCTGGCCGCGCCACATACCGAAGCCATTGCCCCGGCTGAAGTCGTGTCCGAATTTGGCGAAGATGCCTTCAAGGCCGCGGTCAGCCGCGCACAGGAGTACATCCTCGCCGGTGACATCATGCAGGTGGTGCTGAGCCAGCGGATGTCGCGCCCGTTCAACGCCAGCCCCCTGACCCTGTACCGTGCGCTGCGCAGCCTCAACCCGTCGCCGTACATGTTCTATTACGACATGGGTGGCTTCCATGTCGTCGGCGCTTCCCCGGAAATCCTGGTGCGTCTGGAAGACGACACGGTCACGGTGCGCCCGATCGCCGGAACCCGTCCGCGTGGCGCCAGCCGCGAATCCGATGCTGCGCTTGCGACCGAACTGCTGGCCGATCCGAAAGAATGCGCCGAGCACCTGCAACTGCTCGACCTCGGCCGCAACGACGCCGGACGCGTCGCCATCACTGGTAGCGTCAAGGTCACTGAAAACATGCAGATCGAGCGCTACTCGCATGTCATGCACATCGTCTCCAACGTCGAAGGCAAACTCAAGCCCGGCCTCAGCGCGATGGACGTGCTGCGCGCCACCTTCCCCGCCGGTACGGTATCCGGCGCCCCCAAAGTGCGCGCGATGGAGATCATCGACGAGCTGGAGCCGAGCAAGCGCGGCATCTATGCGGGCGCAGTCGGCTACCTCAGCTTTAACGGCGCGATGGATCTGGCCATCGCCATCCGCACTGCGGTGATCAAGGACAACATGCTCTACGTCCAGGCTGGTGCAGGTATCGTCGCCGACTCCATCCCAGAGAACGAATGGATAGAAACCCAGAACAAGGCCCGTGCCGTGATCCGCGCCGCCGAACTGGCGCAAGCAGGTCTGGAAGGAGCGGGAGAATAATATGTTACTGATGATCGACAACTACGATTCGTTCACCTACAACCTGGTGCAGTATTTCGGCGAGCTGGGCGAAGAGGTGCGCGTGTTCCGCAACGATGAAATCGACCTCGACGCCATCACCGCGCTCAAACCCGACCACATTGTCATTTCCCCCGGCCCGTGCACGCCCACCGAAGCCGGCATCTCCGTGCCGGTAATCAAGGCTTTCGCCGGCAAGGTGCCTATCCTCGGTGTCTGCCTGGGTCACCAGAGCATCGGCCAGGCCTTCGGCGGCAAGATCGTGCGCGCGCAACAGCTGATGCACGGCAAAACCTCGATGATCCACCACAAGGACACCGGCGTGTTCGCCGGCCTGCCCAATCCGCTGCGCGCCACGCGTTATCACTCGCTGGTGATCGAGCGCAGCAGTCTGCCGGATTGCCTGGGGATCACCGCCTGGACCGACGACGGCGAAATCATGGGCGTGCGCCACAAGACCCTGCCGATCGAGGGCGTGCAATTCCACCCTGAGTCCATCCTCACCGAATACGGCCATGAAATGCTGGCCAACTTCCTCAAAATCAAAGCGTAAGGCGAGCTCATGATTAACGCACCTCAACTGCTCAATCAATTGCTGGAGCGGCAGGACCTCAGCCGCGAGCAAATGCTCGCGCTGATGCACGCAGTGATGGGTGGCGAACTGCCACCCACGCTGATCGCCGCCTTCCTCGTCGCCTTGCGCTGCAAAGGCGAAACCATCACCGAACTCGCCGCCGCTGCTGAAGTCATGCGCGCGCTGTCGATCAAAGTACCGTTAGCCGGCGTCGCAAATCTGGTCGACACCTGCGGCACCGGCGGCGACGGCGCACACACCTTCAACATTTCCACCGCATCGGCGTTCGTCGCTGCCGCCGCCGGCGCCAAGGTTGCCAAACACGGTGGCCGTTCGGTATCGTCCACCTCCGGCAGTGCCGACGTGCTCGAAGCACTGGGTGTCAACGTCAACCTCACCCCGGAACAGGTCGCGCAGTGCGTACAACAAGTCGGCATCGGCTTCATGTTCGCGCCCAACCATCACAGCGCGATGAAACACGCCGCACCGGTGCGGCGCGAACTGGGTGTACGCACCCTGTTCAATCTGCTCGGGCCGATGACCAACCCCGCCAGCGCCCCCAATCAGGTGATGGGCGTATTTTCCCGCGACCTCACTGCCAAGCTGGCGCAGGTGCTGCATACCCTGGGCAGCGAGCATGTCATGGTGGTGCACGCCGCAGACGGCATGGATGAACTGAGTCTGAGCGGCATCAGCTACGTCGCCGAGCTCAACCACGGCCAGGTCAGCGAATACGAAATCACTCCCGAACAATTCGGCCTCGCCCGCGCCGACAACAGCAGCCTGAAAGTGGATAGCGCCGCTTCCGCCAAAACCATGCTGGTCGACGCCATCACCAACCGGCACCGCGCCGCCAGCGACATCGTCGCGCTCAATGCCGGCGCCGCCATCTACGTCGCCGGTATCGCCGTCAGCCTGGCCGAAGGCGTCGCGCTGGCGATGCAGCAAATCACCTCCGGCGCCGCGCAGCGCAAGCTCGAACAACTGATAGATTACAGCCAACATGTCTGACATCCTCGATAAAATCCTCGCCACCAAACAACGCGAAATCGCTGTCGCGCAAAGCCAGATATCGTTAGACGAAATCAAGACGCGCGCCATCGCCATGCCCGCGCCGCGCGACTTTGTCGGTGCCATCCGCCAGCGCGTAGCACAGCAGCGCCCCGCCGTCATCGCCGAAATCAAACGCGCCAGCCCCTCCAAAGGTCTGCTCCGCGCCGATTTTCAGCCGGCTGAAATTGCCAGAACCTACGCCCAGCATGGTGCAGCGTGTTTGTCAGTGCTCACCGACCGCGATTATTTTCAGGGTAGCGCCAAGTATCTGATTGCCGCCCGCGCCGCCTGCGAGCTGCCGGTATTGCGCAAGGATTTCATGATCGACCCATATCAGGTGTATGAGGCCAGAGCCATGGGCGCCGACTGCATCCTGCTCATCGTCGCCGCCCTCAGCCTGACGCAGATGCAGGAACTGGAAGCGATAGCCAATGAATTAGGCATGGCCGTCCTCGTCGAATCGCACAGCAGCGAAGAACTCGATATCGCCCTGCAACTCGACACCCCGCTGCAAGGCATCAACAACCGCAACCTGCGCACCTTCGAAACCAGCCTCGACACCACGCTGCAACTACTGAACCAGATCGACGCCAACCGCATCGTCATCACCGAAAGCGGCATCCACAGCCGCGCCGATGTCGAGCGGATGCAGGCGCATCAGGTGCATGGGTTTCTGGTGGGCGAAGCGTTCATGCGGGCGGATGATCCGGGGGTGGAGCTGGCGCGGTTGTTTGGCTAAAAACCCAAAAAATCACTATCGGTCACATATTCAAACGTTTAAACTAGCTTAACTAAGCGAGCATTAATGTTTTACCCTAATACTCTCACGCACTTGGACTAACAACTTTAAAGGTGCGCTAATAGGTGTATTTATTTTTCTAATAATCGTTGCCTATTTATGTGTTTAAATGCTTATTGAGTCGGTGTATTTATCGGGAAATAGTATAAATTTTATTATATAAACAGTGCATTATATTGATTATGACAATTAATTAATAATGTTGGTTTTGTAGTAGGGGTAAAATGCTAAATTCACTGTTATACACCGATTTACTAAATAAAACAGGCACCGAAATCGGTGTCTATTAAACGTTGAGCCTTGAGCGGACGGCAATTGTGAGCAACTTTACGACAAGTATACTTTTGATAGCCGCATGGTCGGCATCTGGTGTTATCACAGCGCCCTTTGTCTTACGAGCCATGTCGGCAATGGACAAGCAAAAGTTGAACAAGGATGCACTGATTCTTTTTGCAATATACGGCCCAATTCCAGCCCTATATTTCTTGTGTGGATATGCATTACTCTTATTCAACACATTTCTTGCCGCAGTTTTTTGGGCACTGTCCGTGTTAATAAATAAAGTTACAAAGTTAATTCGTAAATGAGTTGATTGCATGTCTGCCAAGAACTTACTTTCATCTATTTCACTGCCCAACCCATCCATCAAGCGGGACGCGCTAAAGCGCGCACCTTATGTCCAACGTTGAGCGTCGCTAACAACGACGAGTCCGCTATCGCCATTCTGAAAGGTACCCGGCCATGCACTCCATTCTTCCATTCCTTCCCCTACTCGTCCTTGTGGCAGCAGTAGCATTCTTTGCCGCCAGACCCACCAAGAGCAAGCCAGTGAGAATGAAACGTGGAATAGGTTTTGTCCTTGTCCTCCTTGGTTCCTTGTCATTGATGGGGCAGTTTCTCGATTCCTTCATTGCCAACAACCCCGTAAATCTTGATTCCTTGCTCTTTGCGTTAGCTTTCGTGTCCATAGGCATCTGGCTGGCGCGTGAAAGGCCAGATGCCCCGCCGGCCGGCCCTGTCAAATGAGTTATGCGCAGTGAGAACACCTTGTAGGGCGTCTCCATGACCGCACATTCCGTTCACGTTACCCTAGAGTTCTGCAAACTCTGCGACTGGTCTTACCAAGTGTGGCTCAATCATCGGGAGATGTTCGACGACAATCCGAGAGCGAAAGAACTTCAAAGTTCAATGGGGGCTGAGGCACTCGCAAGGTTGCGAACGATCAGCCATGAATACACGCTTCTCCAAATTGCGAAGCTCCACGATCCGGTGGTAGTCGCCGGCCAAGTCACTTTGGGCATCGAGTACATGGTTAAATACGGTGCCTGGAATGCAACAGTTTCCGCAACGCTTGGCCAGCTAGCGGAAGAGTTGAACGCATTTGCTAAGGGGCTTCGCACGATTAGAAACAAGGCGCTTTCTCACAACGACCTTGCCGCCGTTCTTTGTGGGGCAACTTTGGGGGAGTTCGAGGAAAACAAAGACATTCGGTACTTCGCCACGCTTCAGCAGTTTGTCAATGTGGTACACGAGGAGGTCATCGGAGGTCTGTGGCCTTTCGATGATCTCGTGAGAAACGATGTGGCTGCATTTATGGCAATGCTCAAATCGCGAGCATGAATACCCATCGGAACAAACGGAGTCAAGTCTAGTATCGTAGCATTTTCGAAGGCTTATAACGCAGCCAGCAAAATCACTATCCAAAACAACGCATCAGCAATCCGTCAGCATTCTGCCGCACTCCCGTCATTCGCGTTAGGTAAGCTTACGCCATCATCAATTCGTGCTATGAGCCCGCTTCTCATGAGAAAACCTGCACTTAAACAGATATGTTTGGCCATGGCTACAAGCCTGCTACTGTCAGGGCTACCCGCCTACGCTGCCCACGCCAAAGCTGCCACCGGTTCCCGCCATGTCATCATTTTCGTATGGGACGGTCTGCGCCCGGATTCTGTGACTAAAGCCGACACGCCCAACCTGTACCGCATGCGCGCGGCGGGGGTGAATTTCACCGCCAATCACGCGACCTACCCAACCTTTACCATGATGAATGCGGCCAGCTTTGCGACCGGCAGTTTCCCTGAGCATACCGGGTTCTATGGCAATACGGTATGGCACGCCAGCACTACGGGCAACAACTCGCACGGCAAGCCGGTGGATTTCCAGCAGCCGCAATTTACCGAAGACTACGGCATCCTGGATGCACTGAATGCTTCCTACAACGACCATTTGCTGATGGTCGGCACCCTGTTCCAGGCCGCACAGGCCCATGGCACCACGACTGCCGCCATCGGTAAATCCGGCCCGGCCTATCTGCAGGATTTCCAGCGCGGCGGCTTGTTGCTGGATGAGCGCACGGTATTGCCACTGAGTCTGGCGCAGGAACTGCAGGCTGCGGGCGTGGCCTTGCCCAAAACCGCGCCGCTGACTGACAGCAATGCCACACTGGTATTGAAAGACGATAACGGCGACCCGACCGCGTTCGGCAAGGTGAGCAAACTCGACGACAAGGTCACCACCGACCCTACCGATGCCAGCGGCTCGCCTTACAGCAAGGCCAACGCCTACATGATGCACACTTATCTGGAGCATATCCTGCCTGACCATAACCCCGGACTCAGCCTGGTGTGGCTGCGCAACCCGGATTCCACCCAGCATAATTACGGCCCCGGTACGGCCAATGCGCGCGATGCGCTGCACGCGCAGGACAAGCTGCTGGGCGAGCTGCAGGCAAAGCTCAAGGCACTGCATCTGGCGAACACCACTGATATCGTGGTGGTTTCCGATCACGGCCACAGCACGGTGGCAGGCGACGCAACCTGGTTCCCGCTGCGCGTGATCGCCGACGGCAAGCCCGGACAGACCAGCGAACTGGCCTATTCGGTTTCAGGGGATGTGCGCACGGCCGATCTGCTCACCCGCGCCGGCTTCACTGCGTTTGACGGCAAGGGCTGCCTGCTGGATCCGGTGATGTCCGGCATCCGCGCCGACAACGTGCCGGTCTATGCCACCCGGACCGACAAGGACGGCAGCGTTTGCGGCAAGCCGGGGCAGCAGTACACCACGGCCAGTTTCAAGGTTCCCGCCACATTGCCGCTGGACAAGCACCCTGTCGTGATCGCCGCCAACGGCGGCAGCGATTACCTGTATCTGCCCGACCACGATGCGGATACCGTCGCCAGAGTGGTGCGCTTCGTGCAGTCGCGCCCGGAATACGGTGCAGTCTTCGTCGACAGCCGCTACGGCAAACTGCCCGGCACGCTGCCGCTGCAACTGGTGCATCTGGAAAATACCGAGGGACGCAATCCTGACGTGGTAGTGAGCTTCAATTTCAACGACAAGGCTGTCGTCCAGGGCATGCCCGGCACGGAATACGAAAGCGCCGGCAACAATCGCGGCATGCACGGCAGTTTCAGCCCGATCGACGTGCATAACACCCTGATCGCTTACGGCCCGGATTTCCGCCGCAGCTACCGCGATATCGCGCCTAGCGGCAACGTCGACGTGGCGCCCACCATCGCACACATCATGGGCCTGAAACTGGCCGGAGACGGGCACGACGGACGCGTGCTGATGGAAGCCTTGCGCACTACCGGCGCCGGTTACAAACCCAAAATGACCCGGCATGTCATGCTGTCTTCCCGTGTCGATGACCTGATCGTCGTTTACCCTACGGACCCCGACGGCAAGGACATCAACAGCAGTCAGCATCATTATCGGATCGAGCTGAATACGCATACGCTGTACCAGCACGGCAAGCCGTATACCTATTTTGACAGCGCAAAGGCAATCCGCAACTGAACGATAATGGATCATTTCGGTAAGGTTGATCGTGCTCGCAACGCTGACAGCCACACCGGGATGATCAATCAGCCTGCGATCAGAAAAGTGACTCGGCTGATTGCTTTAGCTCAGGCGTCACGCTGCAGCACAAGGGAACACAACGACATGGTCAGCCTCGATGCGGATACCGATCATCTCTCCATAGGCATGATTGTGATGACTGGATACCAGAGATAATACCTTCTGCCCTCCTGCAAGCATAAGCGTGTAGAGTATGTCTGCACCGCGAAACACTTTGTGCACCACTTCGGCTTGCATGGTACTTGCATCATCATGCACAACATCATCCGGACGCAACAGCACTTCCACTTTGCATGCACTACCGCATTGCGGCGGTATTTCCCCTGCCAGGGTACCCAAAACGGTTTCTACCTGATTACCATTGCGTACAGTACCTGGTATCAGCACCCCTTCGCCGATAAAATCAGCGACAAAACGGCTGGCTGGTTGGTGATAAAGATTATAAGCAGTATCCCATTGTTGCAGTATCCCATGATTCATTACGCCGATCTCGTCGGCGATAGCAAACGCCTCATTCTGATCATGCGTGACCATCAGCGCCGTGGTGTTCTGCTGCTTGAGGATGTCGCGCACTTCCTGTCCAAGCCGCTCGCGCAGCGCGACATCCAGACTGGAGAAGGGCTCATCCAGCAGCAATAGAGCGGGGCATGGGGCCAAGGCTCTGGCCAGGGCAACACGCTGCTGCTGTCCACCCGATAATTCATGGGAAAATTTACGGCCACTGTCCGGCAGGCCCACGACCTCGAGCAGCTCTGTTACACGCTGGACACGCTCCCGCCTGCTCATACCATGCAGACCAAAGCCTATGTTATCAGCCACGTTGAGATGGGGGAACAAGGCATAGTCCTGAAACACCATGCCAACCCGTCTTTGTTCGGGCGGCAGCATAAAACCAGACCGGCTCACGCTGGCGCCGTTAATTATTATCTCCCCGCCGCCAACCGGCTCGAAGCCAGCGACGCCGCGCAGCACAGTGGTTTTACCACAACCGGAAGGGCCGAGCAGGCAGCCGATAGTGCCTTGAGCAAGCTTGAAGGAAAGGCCTTTCACCACCGCCTGGTCATCATATCCCTGGTGTATTGCCTGTACTTCCAACTGATAAACGCCTGGCACAGGGACGGGGCATTGTATAGAACTAGTCATCAGGATTTTTCCGAGTGTTTTACCAGCAAGGCAATGGGCAGCAATCCGGCAAGCACCAGTGCCACGGCGGGCAAGGCCGCACGCTCCCATTCACCTTCCGAAGTCATTTCAAATATGCGTACTGCCAGCGTATCCCAGCCGAATGGACGCGTCATCAAGGTAATCGGCATTTCCTTCATTACATCGACAAATACCAGAGCGGCAGCCGACAGCAAACCACCGCGCAACATGGGCAGATGCACACGGCGCAACATGGCCAACCCTGAAAAACCCAAACTGCGCGACGCCTCTTCCAGGTTACGGGTAATGCGCTGCATGGCAGCGTCCATCGGATTATAGCCAACCGCAAGAAATCTCGTCAGATAAGCTGGCAGCATGACCAATAATGTGCCTTGCAAAATCAGTCCGGTGTCGATACCAAACCAGCTTTTAGCAGTGCCGATCAACTGTTGATCGAGCCATGCCAAAGGAATGACGATACCCACGGCCAGAACAGCGCCGGGTACTGCATACCCCAGCGTTGCGATGCGTACCATGGCGACCGTCCAGCTATCGTTATGCTGGCGCTGGGCATAAGTCAGTAACAATGCGGTCACAACAACCAGCACCGCGGACAATCCACCCAGTAACAATGAGTGCCAGAGAAATTCCACATATCGCGCATCAAAATCCTGCACAAAAACTTTTGCCGACCAGGACAGCAATTGCATTACCGGTATGATAAATGCCACCAGCAAAACCAGGGCAGCAAAACCGCTGGCCAGCCATGCGTTATACCCGCTCAGAACGACTCTATCCATGCGCGTATGTCGCCCGGCCTGCGTAAATCGCAAACCACGGCGCGACATCTGCTCTGCCACAATTAAGGCGAACACCAGCACTATCAGCACGGATGCCAGCTGAGATGCGCCTTGCAGCGAAAACATGCCGAACCATGTTTTGTAGATAGCCGTGGTGAATGTGTCGTAATTGAATACTGCAACCGTACCGAAATCCGCCAGCGTTTCCATCAAGGCCAGCATCAGACCTGAAATAATCCAGGGGCGTGCCAGTGGCAATGCCACCTTGAAAAACCCGGATTTCCGGCTGTAGCCAAGCGACTGCGCCACTTCCAGCGCTTGTTTTCCCTGGGTAAGGAAGGCATTGCGTGCCAGCAGATAAACATAAGGGTACAGAGCCAGAACCATTACCAGGATCACGCCCCCTGCTGAACGAATGGGCGGGAACACGACCGGACCGCCGGCAAATTCACGCAGCAAAGTTTGCAGTGGCCCAGCAAAGTCGAGCAGAGCGACGTAAACAAAAGCGGTGACATAGGCCGGCACGGCCAGTGGCAGCAACAACGCCCAGGAAAAAAAGCGCCGTCCGGGAAATTCGCACACGGCAGTCAGCCAGGCCAGGCTGACACCAAGCAGCGTAACGCCAATTGCCACTCCCAGCACCAGCTTCAAGGTATTGCCAAACAGACCCGGCAGCACGTATTCCAGCAGGTGCTGCCAGATTTCTCGTTCCGGATTAAACAGCGAAACCAGTACGATTACGAGCGGGATAATAACCAGAACTGCGATGAAAGTCGCAGTCAGTCGCCAGCCATTGCCTTTCATCTATATCCGGCGCGATCCATTAATTTAACCGCTTCAGCCTGCAGCTCACCTGCTTTTGCAAGGTTTACCGGGTTTTGCTTGAAGCTGCCCCAGGCAGCCACCGCAGGATCAGCTTTGACGGCTGGATTGACCGGATATTCCATATTGACATCGGCAAACAGATTCTGTGCCTTGGGTGAAGACAACCACTCCAGCAGCGCTACCGCTTCTTTTTCATGTTTGGCATATTTCACTATGCCTGCACCGGAAACATTCACATGCACGCCGCCAGCCTTCTGGTTAGGCCAGAATACAGACAGCGGCAAGCCCGCTTTTTTCTCCATCAAGCGCCCATAATAATATGTATTGGCTATTCCTACGTCACACTGACCCGCGGCAATCGCTTCCAGCATCTTGGTATCATCCGGGAACGGATCTGTAGCGAGATTTGCAACCCAGGATTTGACGATCTGTTCCGTTTTAGCTGCGCCATGTTCTGCAATCATCATGGCTACCAGCGACTGGTTGTATACTTTTTTGGAAGTCCGCAGGCACAGACGGCCCTTCCACTTAGCGTTACCCAAATCTTCGTACGTTGACAGATCGGCAGGCTTTACCTTCTGGTTGTTATAAAAAATAGTACGGGCGCGTACCGACAACCCGAACCATTGATTACCTGGGTCACGCAAATGAGCTGGCACATTTGCATTTAATGTTTTCGACTGCACCGGCTTGAGCAGCCCCTCTTTAGCAGCCTCCCAGAGATTACCGGCATCCACGGTAATCAGCATGTCGGCAGGCGTATTCTGACCTTCCGCCTTGAGACGCTGGAGCAAAGCACCTTCTTTATCGGTAATAAACTTCACCTCCACACCCGTATCCTTGGTGTAAGCATCGAACAAAGGTTTAATGAGCTGTTCATTTCTGGCAGAGTACACGACTACTTCAGCCGCACTCACTGAAGTTGCCGCCAGACTGACCATGGTGCTGACAAGCAAGGTTTTAAGCATATTCATCACTATTTCCTTAAAGTTAAAAATATCGATGAATAGACTTTACATTAAATGAGAATTACTATCAATAGCATTTATTACTTTTCATATCAAACCATACGCGGGCATCCATAAATATAACGCGGCGTTCATCAAGCCTGTTCAACAACCCGAACCCTGATTGATCTGTGCAATACAATTCACCTCGGCATCCCAGTAACCGGGCAGCGTATTCCACGGATTGCGCCCGCCATCGTTGGTCAAATACACCAGCCCGGCATTGCGGTTCAGCGCCAGATTCAGATAGCTGCTAATCTGGCTGCTGTCGCTCATGCTGTAGATCAGATTGCCGAAATACTGCCGGCTATAATTGAATATCCATGCGCCGGGAACGTATTTGCCGTAATTCTTGGCCGTGCTTTCAAACACCACCAGCGCATCCGCCGTGGGCAGCATGAGGTAAGCTTCCTGCGTATTGGTGCCGGGGTTGCCAATCACCCGATAGCTATAGCTGATGGTCTTGATCTGGTTATAAATGGACTGATAATATGAATAATGGCTGGTGTTGGCATCGCTGCTCATTTCGTCGATAAAAATGCCATCGACCGGATACCAGGCGATATACAGATTGATATCGTTTATCACGTCTGCCATCGGGCGTGTGCCGTAGCCGGTGGCGACATAACCGAGCACGTGGCCGCCTGCCAGGCGGATATTCTGTACTGCGGTTACATAGCTCGCATCCTGCGCACTGCCCGGCCCGGAAGCGGGATTCATGATGACGGATAACGGGATTTTCTGCGCGGTCGTGGTCAGCGTATTCCAGCCCGCCGGGTTGCTGGACGGATCAAAATAGGCAGGAACCAGCACCTCCAGCAGCGGCTGGGCAAACACGGCCTGACTGGCCAGCAAGCCGCCCATCATCATGGCTGCCATTAAACGTGATGCTGTCTGCATATTCCCTCCTCCGTCCGTTGTCGTTATGAGGGATAACCAAAGCTACCCCGGTTTGCGTGCCACCACGTCAATCAGGGCTGACATGCCGTGGTGGTGCGCGCCTTCGCTGATATGCTCGTCGTGCTCGTGCAACTGCACTATCTCCCAGCCCGCCAGCAGTTCCCTGAGCATGGCTTCGGTATACATGTTTTCCGCGGAGGATGGTCCTCCAGTCTTGAATTCCAGCTGGCGCGGGGTATAACCTTGGAGCAACAGCAAACCGCCGGGCTTGAGCGCGGCTTTCATGCCATCAAACAGTATTTTGCGGCCGGCCGGAGCGGCAAACTGGATAAAGATGGCGACCACGGCATCGAAGCGAGCTTCGTCCCATTGCCATTGCAGCAAGTCGGCGCACTCAAAATCAAGGCTGACGCCGCGTTCCTGCGCCAGCTTCTTCGCTTTAGCCTGCGCTACGCCGGAGCCTTCGACCGACAATACCGACAAACCCTGCTGCGCCAGCCAGACCCCATTGCGGCCTTCGCCATCAGCCACCGCCAGTACGCGCTGCCCCGGCGTCAGCCGGTACGCCTGCTGGGTCAGGAACACATTGGGTTCGGTGCCGAAGATGAACTCCGGCACGTCATAACGCTCATCCCACATCATCACCTCGGCATCATTTAACGCTGTTGAACATTTTTTCCAGCTTGTCTGCCGGCACCATGCCGGGGACACGCTGGCCATTGGCAAAAATCAGGGTAGGCGTGCCGGAAACGTGCAGCTTGTTGCCCAGCTCGACGTTGGCTTCCACCGGATTCTTGCAATTGCCGTCATTCTTCGGCAGCACACCTTTTAGCAGCGCATCCTGCCAGGCGGCATTACGATCAGGCGCGCACCAGATCGCCTTGGCTGCGGCTGTTGCCTGCGGATGCAGGCCGGCGATCGGGTACGGGAAAATGTAAACGGTGATGTTGTCGACCTTGGTCAACTCCTGCTCGAACTTCTTGCAGAACGGGCATTCCGGGTCGGAGAACACCGCCAGTTTGCGGCTGCCGTTGCCTTTGACGAATTTGATGGCGTTCTCGAACGGCAGGTTGTCGAACTTCACTTCATTGAGCTTGGCCATACGCTCATTGGTGATGTTTTTCCTGGCCTTGGTATCGATCACGCTGCCCAGAAACACATAGGCGGCGGTTTCATCGGTATAGATGATCTGTCCATCGATCAGCACTTCGTACAAACCGGCATAAGGAGTTTTGGTTATGCTGGTGATCGCCGCGCCGGGAAACTGCGCTGTCAGGTTTTTCTTGATCGCTGCCTGATCGGCATTGGCGCTGCACGCCAATAAACTGGATACCAGCAACAACGACAGCATGCTACGTTTAAACATGTTCGATCCTTAAAAAATGAAAAGAAATTATCCCAGCGCCTGACGTATCAGCCAGGCTTTAATCGGGTTAAGCTGATTGGTAAAGTCCATGCCGACGTTACGCAATTTCATCAACAGCGGATTCTTGCTACGGAACAAATGATGCAAGCTGTCGGTAACGGTTTGCATCGCAACGATGTCACCGCGCCGGGCACGCTCATAGCGCCGCAACAAGGCCAGATCGCCGCAATCAGCCGCACCCCGGTGCTGCAACACCTGCGCCAGTTCACGCGCATCGCGCAAACCCAGATTCACGCCCTGCCCCGCCAGCGGGTGCACGCCATGCGCCGCATCGCCGATCAGCGCCAAGCCGTGCTGTACCAGCGACGATACACGGTTAATGCTCAACGGGAAAGCCGCGGTACGCCCCACCTGTCGCAGCTTGCCCAAAGCGTGCCCGCCTGCGCGCGCCACCTCGTCGGCCAGCTGCTCAGGACTCGCCGCCAGCAACGCCTCGGTATGCGCGGCATCGGTAGACCACACCATGGAAACGTGATTTTGCGGCAGCGGCAACCAGGCCAGTACGTTCTCTTCGCGAAACCACTGCCGGGCAATGCCGCGATGCGCTTTCTCGGCTACAAAATTCGCCACCACGCCCGACTGCAGATAATCCTCGCGGCGGCTGTCGATGCCGGCTTGCGCGCGCACCCACGATTTACCGCCATCAGCGGCCACGACCAGCTTGCTGTGCAGTACCGTGCCGTCAGCCAGCGCCAGCCGCGCGCCGCTTGCCGACCAGGCCAGCTCCGCGCAGGATGCGCCGGCGAACAAGGTCAAATTGGCCTGATCCTGCAATGCCGCCCATAAACCATGCTGGATGCGTCCGCTCTCCATAATCCATGCCAGCTGCGGCACGCCGGTACGATAGGCATCGAACTCCAGTTCGGCCCCGCTATCGCCGCGTATGCTCATGCCGTACACCGGACCGATGCGGCTCTGATCCAGAGTCTGCCACACGCCCATGCTTTCCAGGAACGCTGCGCTGCCGGGGCTGATCGCATAGATCCGCGCATCCCAGTCGTCGGTCGGCGGCGCAGGCGGGTGCGCTTCGACCAGCGCCAGTTTCAGCCCGCTGTCGCGCAGTGCGGCGGCGAAGGCTGCGCCGACGATGCCTGCACCGACGATGACCACATCATAAGTTTGCGCTGTCATCCTCGTGCTCCAAATATCATGCGTCGTGCCACCATGTGTTTCGCCGGCGGCAATAACTGCAGGGCCATCAGCCCCAGGCTGCGCCCATGCTGCAATACCGGATGCGCATTGGAAAACAGCCGCACCAGCAGATCGGTGAAAAAGATGCTGGCCGAGGTATCCACCCGGCGGCTGGCCTGATAACGCTTGAGCATGTCGAGGCTGCCCAGCGTTTCGCGCCCGCAGTCGCGCACCATCTCCGCCAGCTCCCACGCATCGCGCAGGCCCAGATTGAATCCCTGCCCCGCTACCGGATGCAGCGTCTGCGCGGCGTTGCCGATCATCACCTGATGGGCTGTCACCAGCTTTTTGGCGTAACGCAGTATCAGCGGAAAGCTGGAGCGCCCGGCCACCGTCAGGAAGCGGCCGACACGATCGCCGAAATGCGCATACAAAGCCTGCAGAAATTCGTCGTCCGGCATCGCCAGCAGCTCGGCAACGCGCTCCGGCGTTGCCGTCCAGACCAGCGCAAAACCGTCACCTTGCGGCAACAGCGCGACAGGGCCATCGGCAGTAAAGCGCTCATAGGCGCAACCCTGATTCGGCAATTCTGTCGTCACCGAGGCCAGTAACGCATGCTGGCCGTATTCCCGCGTCACCCGCTCGGCACCGTTGCCGCCACCGTCGGCCACTACGGCCAGTCGCGTGGTGAGCTGCCGCTTCACCCCGGCCTGCTCGAGCTCTATTCGCGCATAGCCGGTGTTATGCGCGATCGCGGTAACCCGCGAACCGGCACTTACCTCTACGGCGGTTGCCCGCAGCGCTTCGTGCAAGACGCTGTCGAGTTCCGCATAATCCACCACATAGCCCAGCGCCGGCAGGCCTTCTTCGTTGGCACGGATCCGGCTCACGCCCAGAGTGCCGCGCTGCGATACATGTATATCCTTGATCGGGGTGACGTCCTGCAATCCGGACCAGATGCCCAGACGCTCCAGAATCAGGCGACTGCCGTAGGATAATGCCAGTGTGCGCCTATACGCCGCCCGGCTCAGATCCGCCCGTGCCTCCAGCACCTGCACCTGCCAGGGGCTGTCGGCCAGCGCGAGCGCCAGTGTTGCGCCAACCGGCCCGCCGCCCACGATTATGATATCACTGTGTTCACGCATATTCGCTCCTAAAGTGCGCCCGGCCATTCCGGCGTCTGCCGCTGTTGCATCAGCGTCTCGATCTCTGCCACGGTCTTCGCCGCCGCCGCCGTCAGCACTTCGGCGCCGCCTGCGGTCACCAGCACGTCGTCCTCGATGCGGATGCCGATATTCCAGTAGGCTTCGGGGACGTCGTCGGCCGGGCGGATATAGCAGCCCGGCTCTACCGTCAGCACCATGCCGGGCTGCAGGTCGCGCCATTCGCCGTGCTGCTTGTAATCGCCGACATCATGCACATCCAGCCCCAGCCAGTGCCCGGTGCGGTGCATGTAGAAACGGCGATAATCGCCGGATTCAAGTACGCCGTCCACGCTGCCGTGGCACAAGCCGAAATCGATCATACCCTGCGCCAGCACCCGCAAAGCCGCCTCATGCGCGCTGTTCCAGTGCGACTGCGGATTGATGGTCGCAATCGCGGCCGCCTGTGCCGCCAGCACCAGTTCGTAGATATCGCGCTGTGCGCCGCTGAACCGGCCATTGACCGGGAACGTGCGGGTGATATCGGAGGCATAGCCGTCCAGCTCGCAACCGGCATCGATCAACAGCAAGTCACCGCCATGCAGGCTGGCGCTGTTGTCGACATAGTGCAGCACGCAGGCATTGGCGCCGGCCGCGACGATCGAGGTGTAAGCGGGGGATTGCGCACCGTGACTGCGAAATTCATGCAGTATCTCGGCTTCCACCTGATACTCGTAACCGCCCGGCCGGGTCGCCAGCATCGCGCGGCGATGAGCACCGCAGGCAATCGCTGCCGAACGCCGCATCAGGTCGATTTCGAAGTCATCCTTGATCAGGCGCATCGCGTCAACCAGCACGCGCACATCGCGAATTTCGGCGGGTGCCGCGACGCCGCTGCGTGCCTGCTCGCGGACACTATTCAACCAGCCCAGCACGCGCTGATCCCAGCCGCTGTCAGCACCCAGCGCATAATGCAGGACGGGCTGGTTCGCCATCAGTTTCGGCAGGCGTTCGTCCAGCTCGCTGATGGAATACGCTTCATCGAAGCCGAACGTCTCCGCTGCCGCGGCCGGCCCGTAACGGAAGCCGTCCCAGATTTCGCGTTCCATATCCTTGTCGCGGCAAAACAGGATGGCACGATTGGTCGCCGCCAGCAGCACGATGACTGCCTCCGGCTCGGTGAATCCGCTCAGGTAATAGAAGTGGCTATCGAAGCGGTAAGGGAAATGCGAATCCCTGTTGCGCACCCGTTCCGGCGCAGTCGCCAGCACGGCAATCCCGCTACCGATCTGCTGCATCAGGCGCTCGCGCCGCTGCACAAAAGGGATGCAATCAATCATCAAGTTCGTCCTCGTCTTCGTCATACTGGGAATCCAGCAAGCCGGCCCATTGATTCTCCAGATCGGGCAAACGATCCAGCAGGCATTGATGCAGCGCGATCACCGCCGCTGCAAAGTCATCATAATCAGCACCGCCATCCACATCCTGCGCGGCGCGCTCGAACTGCAGCAGCGCGTCTTTCAGGCTGTACGCCGAGCCCAGCGCATTCTTCACCTGCTCGCGCGGATGCGGTATCCATGCCCGGTCTGCCACCAGCGAGCGCAATTTTTCGCCTACTTCCAGCAGGCGCTTGCGCATGCGCGCGGTCGCACCCATGCGCGTCGATTTCACTTCACCCCATACTGCAAGCTCCATCAGTGTCAGCCAGCGTTGCCGCAGCTCGTTCACCAGCCCGGGACTATCGTTACCGCCAGCCGTACCTCATTTGCATCCATCAAATCCCGCCCCGCATATCGTCCATCAACATCGCATCCAGCTCCTGCAGACGCACCGGCGTGCCGATGTCATACCAGCGTCCGGCATGGTATTCCCCGCTTACCTGGCCGTGCTGCATGGCGCTGCGCAGCAACGGCGCCAGTTTGGCCGGCTGCGAATCAGGCAACGCGGCGAACATCGCCGGATGATAGCAGCCGATGCCGCTGAATGTCAGCCGCGGCGAGCCTTCGCTCTGCACTTGTCCATCTGCCAGTACAAAATCGCCACGCGAGTTGTGCTCAGGATTATCCACCAGTACCAGATGCGCCACTTGCCCGGCCGCCAGTCCGCGGCTGCGTAAATGGGCGAAATCATAATCCGTCCAGATATCGCCATTGACTACCAGAAATGGCGCCTCACCGAGCAGGGGCAACGCATGGGCAATGCCGCCTGCGGTTTCCAGCGCGGCGGCTTCATGCGAATACGCGATGGCCACTCCCAATCCAGCGCCATTTCCCAGATACGCTTCGATCTGCGCGCCCAGATAGGCATGGTTGATCACCACTCGACGGTATCCTGCCGCGGCCAGGCGCTGGATATGCCAGACGATCAGCGGCTGGCCGCCGACCACCAGCAATGGCTTGGGAATATGATCGGTAAGCGGGCGCATGCGTTCGCCGCGCCCCGCTGCCAGGATCATGGCAGTCTCCATGCTCAAAACGTATATCCCGTATCGATTTGGGTGCCGTGCAGTTCATCCAGCAGCTGCAGCAACGGTCCGAATTCGCGATAGCGCTCGGCAGTGCGCCGTACATATCTCATCACCAGCGGCAAGTTGTCGAGATAGGCCTCCTTGCCATCGCGATGGCACAGGCGCGCAAAAATGCCGAGCACCTTGAGATGGCGCTGCATGCCCATCCACTCGAAATCGCGGTAGAACTCGCCGAAATCGGCAGGGACCGGCAGATTCGCACGCCGCGCCTTTTCCCAGTAGCGGATCAGCCAGTCGATGACGATTTCCTCGTCCCACTCGATATACGCGTCCCTGAACAACGACACCAGATCGTAGGTAATCGGCCCGAACACCGCATCCTGAAAATCCAGCACGCCGGGATTAGGCTCGGTCACCATCAGATTGCGGCTGTGATAATCGCGATGCACGAACACGCGGCTCTGCGCCAGATTGTTATCCAGCAGTCTGGTAAATATTGTCTGCAAGCGTCTTGACTGCTCGTCGCTCAGCGTCGCGCCCAGATGTCTGACCACATACCAGTCCGGAAACAGCTGCAATTCGCGCGACAGCAGGGTCGCATCATACTCGGGCAGAACCCCGGCCCGGCTGGCCGATTGAATTTGAATTAACGCATCAATCGCATCCATATATAATGGATGCGCATTGACGGTATTGAGTGCGGAAAGATAAGTGGTGTCGCCCAGATCGGTAAGCAGCAAAAAGCCTTGCGCCAGGTCTTGTTGCAATACCCGTGGTACATTAACGCCAGCGGCGGCAAATAATTCCGCGACAAGAATAAAAGGATGGCAATCTTCATACTGCGGTGGCGCGTCCATCACGATATAATGATCACCGTTGGACAAGGTTGCACGAAAATACCGCCGAAAACTGGCATCCGCCGAAGCCGATGTCAGCATGGGTGATAAATTGGGAAATAGTGTTTCTAACCAAGATTGGATAAGCTGTTGACGCTGCATGACATTCCTAAAAGACGACTCAATTTGACTAACCCATTTTAGCATCATTCGTTTACCGCCTACATAATGCCTAAACACCGTTTTACCTGCCACCTCGCCGCTCCCTTGTTGCTACTCAGCGGCGTTGCCGTGGGCGATGATGCGATCCTGCTGCAAAGCACCACCAATCTCGCACCGCCGACCAAATCGGAGCAGGATTCATCAGTATTCATCCGTGCCGACCAGATGTACGGGGTGCAAAGTCAGCAAGTGCATGCCAGCGGCAATGTCGAGTTGCGGCGCAATACCGGCGTCGTCACTGCCGACCTGCTGCACTATACCGTAGCGACCGACAAGGTCGAAGCTACCGGCAACGTATGCCTGAAGCAGCAAGGCCTGACCCTTACCGGCCCCAAGCTCGACATCCAAATGAGCTCGCAGGTCGGCTCCATGGAAAGCCCCGTATTTTCCCTCGACAGTGCCGAAGCCGACACCAAATTCGGCCGCAGCGGCCTCACTCCGCGCGGCGACGCATCCGTGCTTGATTTCGAAGGGGAAGACCAGTATCGGCTGAAACATGCCAGTTACACCACTTGTCCGGCCGGTGATAATGACTGGTATCTGCGCGTCAAGGATTTGCAGATAGATAATACGCGCCAAGTAGGTACGGCGCATAGTGCCTACATCGAATTCAAGGGCACGCCGATCTTATACACGCCATGGATAAATTTTCCGCTGGATAACCGCCGTAAAAGCGGGCTGCTGGCGCCCACATTCGGAACCACGAGCAAAAGCGGTGCGGAAATCTCGCTGCCATGGTACTGGAATCTCGCGCCCAACTACGATGCCACCATTACCCCGCGCCTGATGACCAAGCGCGGACTGCAAATGGGCGGCGAGTTCCGTTACCTGTCGGACACCTATCGCGGCATCGTGAACGGCGAATTCTTGCCCGACCGCCTCACCAACACCAACCGCTGGAGTGTTTTCGCCCAGCACGATCAAAGCTTTGCACCAGGCTGGTCCGGTCATTTCGTCTATCAAGGGGTGTCGGACAATAATTATTTCCGCGAACTGTCCAACCAGATCAGCGCCACCTCACTGACCATCCTGAATCAGGAAGCCGCGCTGACCTACCAGGCTGATTGGTGGCAGGCAACGGCACGGGTGCAGCAATACCAGACCCTGCAGGATCCGAATGCCCCCATCGTGCCGCCTTACAGCCGCCTGCCACAACTCACCTGGCAAGCCGCACGCACCAATGATTACGGCGCAGAATTCAGCTTCAGCAGCGAACTCACACGTTTTTCCCATCCGACCCTGATCAACGGCACCCGCATGGTCGCCTATCCGAGCGTCAGCATCCCGCTGCTGAACGACTTCGGTTTCATCACCCCCAAGATCGGCGTGCATTACACGCAGTATCTGCTGGACTCGACGACGACCGCGCCGGCCACCAACGTCTCGCGCACGCTGCCGATCATGAGCCTGGACAGCGGCATGTATTTCGACCGCAATATCACTGCGTTTGGCCGCAGCTACCAGCAAAGCCTGGAACCGCGGCTGTATTACGTTTACATCCCGTATCAGGACCAGAGCACGCTGCCCAATTTCGACAGCGGCGAGATGGATTTGAACTATGCGCAGCTGTTTACCGAAAATCGCTTTGTCGGCAGTGACCGCATCAATGACGCCAATCAATTGACCATGGCGATGACGTCGCGCCTGCTGGACACCGAAACCGGCCTGGAGCGCTTGCGTGTTGCGGTCGGACAACGATTATATTTCTCTCCGCAGAAGGTCACGCTGCCCGGCGGTACGGTGACCAACAACAATTCCAGCGACATTCTGGCGTCGATAGGCGGGCAGATCAATCAGGCCTGGCGCGCCGAGGCTGCCGTACAGTACAACACCCAGCTTAATCAGACGGTGCGCAACAGTTATACCGCCAGCTATCGCCCTGCCCCCGGCAAGGTCATTAATTTCAGCTACCGTACCATCACTGGTCAAATCAACCAGGTCGATCTTTCTACCCAATGGCCCATCGCACCACGCTGGTATGGCATGATGCGATATAACTACTCGATCCGCGACAAGCGGATCGTGGAAGGTCTGGCCGGACTCGAATATAACGGCGGATGCTGGGCCCTCCGCGGCGTATTCCAGACCATTGCGACCGCTGCCAGCACCACCAGCACATCCTTCTTTATCCAACTGGAATTGAACGGTCTAGGGCGCTTAGGCTCTAACCCGCTCGATGTTCTTAAACTTAGCGTACCTGGATACACCAACTCCAATGAACTCACAAACCCTTAAATCCTGCCTGGTTATATTTGCGCTGTTACCCAACCTGCTGTTTGCAGCGGAGGGCAAGCCGTCGCCCACGAACAGCAATCCACCCGCAGCATCTGCGTCGCAAATCCAGCCTCTCGACCATATCGTTGCGGTAGTCAATGACGATGTCATCACCCGCCATGATCTGGATGAGCGTTACGCACGCGCCGTGCAGCAGCTGGAAAGCCGCAAGACACCGTTGCCGCCGCGCAAGATTCTGGAAAAACAGATACTCGAGCGCATGATCAACGATCGCATTCAGCTGCAATTTGCGGCACAGACCGGCATCCGGGTCGATGCTGCGATGCTGGATCGCGCCATCGAACGTATCGCCGCGCAAAATCAGATGTCAGTGGAACAATTCCGCGACGCCATCAGCAAGGAAGGTATCGCTTTCGATAAATTCCGCGACGACATCCGCAACGAAATCATCCTCAGCCGCCTGCGCGAGCGCGAAGTGGATAACAAGATCAACGTCACCGAAGCCGAGATCGACGCCTATCTCGAGGCTCAGGCCAAACAGGGTGCGGACGAAGAATACAATACCGCCCACATCCTGATCCGCATCCCTGAGAACGCCACTACCGAACAGATTCAGGCGGCACATGCCAAGGCCCAGAAGGCACTCGACGAAATCCGCAGCGGCGCTGATTTTGCCCAGGTTTCCGCCAGCTACTCGGATTCTCCCAATGCGCTGGAAGGCGGCGCAATGGGCTGGCGGCGCGGTTCGCAGATCCCATCCCTGTTCAGCCAGGCGATCCAGACGCTCAAGCCAGGCGAGACCAGTGATATCCTCCGTAGCAATAACGGTTTTCACCTGCTCAAACTGATTGATAAACGCGGGCAGAACAAAGCCATGATCATCAGTCAGACCCACGCACGCCACATTCTCATCAAAACCAATGAGATCGTGTCCGAAGCAGATGCCAAAAACCGTCTTGCCCAGATCCGCGAGCGCATCGAAAACGGCAGCGCCAAATTTGAAGACATGGCACGCCAGTATTCCGATGACGGCAGCGCCAGCAAGGGCGGCGATCTGGGCTGGCTCTCACCCGGTGAAACCGTGCCCGAATTCGAGCGCGCGATGAACGCGCTCAAGCCAGGCGAAATCAGCCAGCCGATCCATACGCCATTCGGCTATCACCTGATTCAGGTACTGGAACGCCGCGATCAGGACGTCACCAAGGAACGTCAGCGTCTGGTTGCCCGCCAGGCCATCCGCGAACGCAAAATCGAGGAAGCCCAGGAAGAATGGCTGCGCCAGCTCCGCGACAGCGCCTACGTTGAATATCGCGACAAAGAATAAGCAGGGCCAGACAGGCATGACTTCCACCCTGTGTCTCACTGCCGGCGAACCGGCCGGCATCGGCCCCGATCTCTGCGTAATGCTGGCACAAGCGCCACGACAGCAGCACATCGTGGTGATAGCCGATCGCGACCTGATCACGGAACGCGCCCGGCAACTGGGTTTGCCGCTGCGCATCCGCGATTACGGCAATGACCGGGTCGTGACCGAGGCCGGCGAACTGAGCCTGCTGCATGTGCCGCTGGCCCAGCCTGCGCAGGCGGGTGTGCTCAATCCAGCCAATGGCGCTTATGTGCTGAACACGCTCAGCCGCGCTGTGTCCGGCTGCGTCGACGGCGAATTCGCCGCGATGGTCACCGCTCCGGTACACAAGGCGGTCATCAATCAGGCAGGTGTCGATTTCACCGGCCATACCGAATATCTCGCTGAAGCCACCCATACACCACACGTAGTGATGATGCTGGTCGGCGGCGGCATGCGCGTCGCACTCGCCACCACGCACCTGGCATTGCGTGCCGTCGCCGATGCGATTACAACCGAATCCCTGACCACGACACTGCGCATACTGCATCGGGATCTGGTGCAGCATTTTCATATTGCCCAGCCACATATCCTGGTCGCCGGACTCAATCCGCATGCCGGTGAATCCGGCCATTTCGGCGATGAGGAAATCCGCATCATCGAGCCGGTATTAACCGCGCTGCGAGCCGAGGGCATGCGCCTCAGCGGTCCGCTCCCGGCCGATACGCTATTCAATCCGGCGCGACTGGCGGAAGCGGATTGCGTGCTGACGATGTATCACGATCAGGGTCTGCCGGTGCTCAAGTACGCGAGCTTCGGCGAAGGCATCAACGTCACGCTGGGCCTGCCCATCATCCGCACTTCCGTCGACCACGGTACCGCGCTCGATCTCGCCGGTACCGGCAAGGCACATGCTGGCAGCCTGGCTGCCGCAATTGCACTGGCCGCACAAATGAGCCAAAACCGCAGCCATGTCTAAACATATCCCCCGCAAGCGCTTCGGCCAGCATTTTTTATGCGACCACGATATTATTGCCGCGATCGTCAGCGCCATCCGCCCGCAGGCCGGCGACAATCTGGTTGAAATCGGCCCCGGTCTCGGCGCACTGACGACGCCGCTGATGGCGAATTTAACCCACTTTCATGTGGTGGAACTGGATCGCGACATCATTGCGCGGCTGCAACGCACCTACCCTGCCGACAAACTCACCATTCATGCCGGCGACGCCCTGGCATTCGATTTTGCCAGCCTCGGCACCCGATTACGCATCGTCGGCAACCTGCCGTACAACATTTCAACGCCGTTGCTATTCCATCTTGCCGAATTTGCCCCCAATATCCTCGACATGCACTTCATGCTGCAGAAGGAAGTCGTGGAGCGCATGACTGCACACCCCAATACCCACGATTACGGTCGTTTGTCGGTGATGCTGCAGTATCGCTTTGACATGGAATCGCTGTTTGACGTGCCACCCACTGCATTCGATCCGCCGCCCAAGGTGGATTCCGCGATCGTGCGCATGCTGCCGCGACCGCCGGAAGACATGCAGGCCATCAACGTCGATACCCTTGCACATGTGGTTTCCACCGCATTTGCGCAACGCCGCAAGACATTGCGCAACACCCTCGCCGGCGTGTTAAAGCCCGATGATTTCGTACACCTGGATATTGACCCGCAACGCCGCGCAGAAACCGTGAGCGTTGCCGACTTTGTCCGCATCGCCAACCATATTCAACCCAAGGAAAACAAATGAGTTTAATCGACATCGCACAGGCCTGTCTGGATGACATGCAGCTGCCCGCTACGCGCGTACCCAACCTGCCCGTCATCAATCTGCCGATCGACAGCGAAAACGGCAAGCTCAACATGTTCGTTCACAGCCACGAAGAAGCGCATCGCATTTTCGTCTATACCCGTCCGCAGGATTTGCTGGTGCCGATCGAACGCATCGGTGCACTGACGGAATTCCTCACCCGCGCCAATTACGGATTGCCGCTGGGCAATTTCGAAATCGACATGAACGATGGCGAAATGAATTTCAAAAACAGCCTGGACATCGGCGACGGCGTACTCACCATCAAAATGGTACAGACGCTGATCGTGTTTTCACTCGAATGTCTGAACCGTTATCTGCCCGGCATCCGTGAAGTCGTTGGCGGTACCGACCCCAAAGCTGCGATCGAAGCCATCGACGGCCCGACCAAAGTCGTGATCAAATAACAGCACCGACAACCAGCAGGTGAACCCGATGCAAGACCATTACGACCCGCTCGCGGCCTACCAAACCACCAGCCCCGTCGAATCTGCTTTTGCCTGGCTGGGAAAACCGCAAGTACGACTCGGCATCCTGTCGATACTCCTGCTCTGCGGCGCCGTCGCTTTGCTCTACGGGCACAGCTTGCATTACCCGTTCGTGTTTGACGATCGTCCGTTCTTCACCGAAATCAACCTGCGCCATTATGGCGAATCCCTGTTCCATTTTGACCTGCGCTGGTTTGCCTACGCCAGTTTCGGCTGGACTTACCAGCTATTCGGCATGGATATTCCTGCATTGCGCTGGGGCAACATCCTGCTGCACGGACTCACAGCCGGGGTGCTGTTCGTCTTTTTTGCGCGCCTGCTTCAGCTCACATCTGTTGCCGCCGATAGCAAATCAGCCGGCTACACCGCATTCCTGCTGGCCCTGGCATTTGCCGTGCACCCGGTCGCCGTGTACGGCGTAGCCTATCTGGTCGAACGCAGCATCATCATGGCAACGCTGTTCGGTATAGCATCACTGCTGTGTTATCTGGAAGGCATCAGCCGCGAACGCGGCAAGGCATGGCTGGGCACCGCCGTCGCATTCTATTTCCTCGCCGTGTTTTCCAAGGAACACAGCGTCATGCTGCCTGCCGTCGCCGCGCTGATTTCGCTGTTGCTGCGCACCCCGCTGCGCGACATCGCCCGCAAGACCTGGGGCGCGTATCTGGGATATGCCGCCGTCGGGATATTCATCGTGCTGCGCACCAAAGGTGTACTGGGATCTCCTTATGAGATCTATGCCCAAAGCATGCTGGCGCAAATGTCGGAAAACAATGGCGGCGTCATGCCCGAGCATGTCTATCTGTACAGCGTCATCTCGCA
Source organism: Sulfuriferula sp. AH1 (assembly GCF_002162035.1). NCBI lineage: Bacteria > Pseudomonadati > Pseudomonadota > Betaproteobacteria > Nitrosomonadales > Sulfuricellaceae > Sulfuriferula > Sulfuriferula sp. AH1. Next base: position 378,359 of record NZ_CP021138.1, on the reverse strand, counting down.
AAGCTACCTGTTTTTCAAATACCTGCTGTTATGGCTGCTTCCCAATCCGGGCTGGATGGCAATAGATCTGCGCCAGCATTTTCCCGTGCATATTCTGAGCTGGCCGGAGTTTGCCGGTTTCATCGGCTTCATCATTTATCCGATTGCCGGTTTCCGGCTGCTGCGTCAGGGCGGCCGTCGCGGCCTGATCGGCTTCGCGTTGCTCGCGCCGTGGCTGCTGTTTTTCACCGAACTCGTCAGCGTGCGCCTGCAGGAACCGTTCGTGCTGTACCGCAGTTACCTGTGGATGGCTACTTTGCCGCTACTCATCGCGGGCGTATTCGGCAGCCTCGACAATTACCGCAAGCAGCTCGCCATGCTCGCGGCATGCGCCTTGCTGGCATTCCTTGCCTGGGGCCGTATCGCCACGTTCGCCGACCCGGTGACACTGTGGACCGATGCCGTCAACAAGAACACCGACACCTCGCTGATCTGGGCCGAGCGCCCCCTGACCAACCGCGGTTATGCACTGATGCAGACGGGTCAGCTCGCTGCCGCCAAACGCGACCTGCTGGCCGCGCTGGCAATCAACCCGAACCAGCATGAAGCCAATTTCAACATGGCAGTGCTGGAGATGAACGAAGGCAAAGCCGATGCGGCACTGGCCCTGTACGCCAAAACCATCGCGCTGAAACCCGATTATGCCGACGCCTATCTCAACCGGGGTTACCTGTTCTACAGGCTGGGCCGTATTCCGGACAGCATCGCCGATTACAATCAGGCCATCCGGCTGCAACCCGAAAACGCGAGCACCTATCTCAACCGCAGCCTGAGCTACGCGGCACTGGGGCAATTCGACGCCGCACTGGCGGACAGCAATTACGCGATCAGCCTTGCGCCCGGCAACGCGCAGGCATGGCTCAATCGCGGCATTCTGTATGCCCAGCAGCATCAGCCGCAATTGGCGCTGGCGGACATGAACGCCGCCATCAAGCTCGCGCCCGGCTTCGCGCCGGCCTATTACAATCGCGGTTATCTATCCCTGATTAACGGTCAGCGCAGCGAAGCGGCGCGCGATCTGCAAACCGCACTCACCTACAATCCCAATTATGTCGAAGCGCTGGTGCAGCTTGCCACGCTGCAGATGCTCGATGCGCAATACGATAGCGCATTAGCCCTGATGAACCGCGCCATCGCCCTGCAACCGCAAGCTGCACCGTTGTATGTCGCCCGCGGCGCCATCCAGGTCGCATTGACGCATAACGATGCCGCATTGCAGGATTATGACCGCGCAGTCCAACTGGCGCCTGATAATGTCAAAGCCCAGCTCAGCAAAGGCATGCTGCTTACCGGCCTCAATCGCCGCAGCGAAGCCATGCCGGCACTGCAAGCCGTATGCCGCCTGGATCAGGGTGCCGCCTGCGCCAAAGCCCGGCAATTGATGGCCAATGGCCACTGACGATTTCAACCGGATCGCGCTTGACCCCGAGCGCTCGGTTGTTGTCGAAGCCTGCGCCGGCAGCGGCAAAACCTGGCTGCTGGTAGCGCGTATCGTCCGCCTGTTATTGGCAGGCGTGCCGCCTTCCGGGATTCTGGCCATTACCTTCACCCGCAAGGCGGCGCGCGAAATGCGTGCCCGGCTGGATGAGTGGCTGCGGTTCTGCGCCAGCGCCGATGACGATGCAGTGCGCCAGTTCCTGCGCGAACGCGCGGTAGCCGAAGACGAGCTCGATACCAAACTGCCTCTGGCCCGCGGGCTGTTTGAAACCGTATTGACTGCACAACCCGGCGTAACCATCAGCACCTTTCACGCATGGTTCCTCGAAGTCATCCAGCGTGCACCGCTGGAGACCGGACTGGCTGGGCGCGGGCTGGCGGAACAGACCGTGGTGCTGCATCAGCACGCCTGGGCGCAACTCACCCGGCAGATCATACAGCACCCGGATACTCCACTCGCGCTTGGCATGCAGGACTTGCTGGCGGAGCTCGGCTTGTCCAGCACGCGCAAGCTGCTGCAGAATTTCCTGCACAGGCGCACCGAATGGTGGGCTTATACAGAAACGCAGGCCGACCCGCTGCATTACGCGCTCGCCAATCTGCAACGCGAAATCGGCGTAGCCATCGATGCCGACATCGCCGCCGAACTCGTCACCGATGCCGGATTCCTCGCCGATCTGCAGGAATATGCACGCCTGCTCGGACTGAATACACCCACCACACAGAAACGCGCTGCCGGCATCATCGACACGTTAAGTGCTGATGTGTCCGACGAACAGCGTTTCGAGCAGCTATCCCTGACGATACTCAAGGCCGATGGCGGGATTTACAGCCTCAATGCCAGCACCGCACTGGAAAAACGTCTGGGCACAGCCGCGCAGGACACCCTGATCGATCTGCACCAGCGCGTAGGCGAGCGCCTCATCCGCGCGCGCCAGCAGCGCCTGGCGCAAGCCAGTTATCATCTCAATGCCCGTGCCCTGAGCCTCGGCGTCGCTTTACTCGAACATTATCAGGCAGTCAAACGCGAAGCGCGCGCCCTCGACTTCGGCGATGTGGAATGGCAGATCGCGCAGTTATTATCCGATTCGGAGCACGCCGAATACATCCAGTTCAAACTGGATGCCCGCTATAGCCACATTCTGCTCGATGAGTTTCAGGACACCAACCCTGTGCAATGGCGTGTGTTGCAGGCATGGTTCGAAGCCGCGCATCAGGCCGGGCAGATGCCGCGGATCTTTCTGGTGGGCGATCCCAAACAGTCGATTTACCGCTTCCGTGGAGCGGAGGCACGGCTATTCGATCTCGCCAAACGCTATTTGAGCGAACGCGGGGCCGCCTGCCTCAGCCAGAACCACACCCGTCGCAGTACGGCGCCGATCATCGCCGCGCTCAACGCGACCTTCACCCTGCTTGCCGATGCCTATCCGTTATTCGCCGCGCATGAAGTGTATGAGCGCGAGCGTCCCGGCCGTGTCGAAGTACTGGGCCTGGCCATGGCACCTCAAGCCGAACCGGCCGCAGATACCGGTTACCGCAATCCGCTGACCGAAGCACGGATGGATGACGCGGAAAACAATGCCCGTGAAATCGAGGCCGGGCAGCTCGCTGCCCGTATTAACGAGATCGTCGCATACTGGGTGATTGACGATGCCCGCGGTGGCACCCGCCCCGCCCAGTTCAGCGACATCATGATACTGGTGCGCAACCGCACCCACCTCGCCAAATATGAACGCGCGTTGAAGCATGCGCAGATTCCCTATACCAGCACCCGTCGCGGCGGCCTGCTGGACAGCATGGAAATCGGCGACTTGCTCAGTCTGCTGCAATTCCTGGTCACCCCCAATGCCGATCTGGCGCTCGCCCGCGTCTTGCGGGCTCCCATTTTTGCTTGCAGTAACGATGATCTGTTAGCCATCCGTGCAATGCAGTTGCAAACCGGGAACAGGCACTGGTGGCCGGCCATGCAGATGCTCGAGCTGCCTGGCGCCAGCCTGCAGCGTGCGATCGACATGTTACAGCAGTGGATCAGCCTGGCAGGCCAATTGCCGGTACACGACCTGCTGGACCGCATCTATTTCGAAGCCAACCTCATGGCCCGCTATCGCGCCGCGGTACCGACAGCCTTGCAGAACAACGTCAGTGCCAACCTGACCGTTTTCATCGAATTGACACTCACCCTCTCCGGCGGACGCTACCCCAGCCTGCCGCGGTTCCTTGAAGAAGTAGCCGACTTGCGCGAGGACAGCGAAGAGAATCCCGACGAGGGTGAAACGCTGGAGGCCGGCAACACCGTGACCATCCATACCGTACACGGCGCAAAAGGACTGGAAGCACCTATTGTCTGGCTGCTGGATGTCGGCGCGCGCAAACCCAAGGCCGACAATTATCGCGTACTGCTTGACTGGGAACCGGACGCACCGCGTCCGACGCATTTCTCCCTGGTGACGACACAGGAACACACCGCGGATTATCAGCAAATCTATCTGGATAAGGAAGCGCAGCACGCCGGACGCGAAGATTTCAACCTGCTGTATGTTGCGATGACACGCGCACGCCAGGCACTGATAGTGTCGGGGGTGGCGAATAACAAAGGCGGTGCCCATGATTGGCACCGGACGATACTTGCCGCGCTGGGGCAAGGCGAAGAATGTGCGATTTACGGTGATGATCTGGCCGGGCGCCATGTGAGCGTCAATACAGCCCCGCCCGCCATGACCGGCACAATCGCGTTACCTGAAGGTATCAATCTGCCCTACCCGACGGGTGAATACGCGCCTTCCGGCAATACCGCCGCTACAGATTACGGCACGTTGGTGCACCTGCTGCTGGAAGCCATCACCCCGCCTGACGCCATGCATGACGAAAATCTGCTGCGCATACAATTCGGCGCGCATGCGCAATTCGCGGCTGCCATCCGCCACGCTCGGACGATCGTCAACCAACCTCACCTGCAGCGTTTTTTCGACCCCGCACAATATCGCCGTGCGTACAATGAACTCGGCTACCTGCGGCAGGATGGCAGCACCTACCGCATAGACCGTTTGGTCGAGTTCGATACCGAGGTCTGGGTACTGGATTACAAAACCGACCAGACCGAGAACCCACAGCAGCTCATCCAGCGGCATCGCACGCAATTAGCCGAGTATCAGGCGGCGATGCGTGTCAGCTTCCCCGCACACAGCGTCCATTGCGCCATCATAAGCGCCGGGGCGAGCTGGTGAAACTTTAAGTCAACGCGCCATCCACCAAAAACACGAAGGTACGAAAAGATGCAATATACTTTTCGTGCCTTCGTGTTTTTCATGGACCAGTAGCTTTTGCCGGAATCAGGCCGACAACATGGAAATATCGGCCACCTGGTTCATCATCTCGCCCAGTGCGTGCAGCAACGCCAGTCGATTCTGGCGTACAGCCATGTCGTCCGCCATCACCATCACGCCATCGAAAAACGCATCGACGGCATTACGCACGCCGGCCAACGCGGTAAGCGCGGCAGTATAATCACCCGCACCGACAAACGCCGTAACTTGCGGTGCCAGCTGGGTGACGCGCTCGAACAGTTCCTGTTCGGCCTCGGCTTCGAGCAGTTGCGGATTCACGGCCCCCGGCGATTCGTTCACCTTCTTCAAAATATTGCGCACACGTTTATTGGCGGCAGCCAGCGCAGCCGCTTCAGGCAGCTTGCGGAATTCGCGCACTGCATGAATTCGCGTCAGCACCAGATCCATGCGTTCCGGCTGGTTGGCCAGCACGGCCTCGATTTCACCCGGTTCGAAACCCTGTTCCTTGAGATAATGCCGCATGCGATCCAGCATGAAGCCGTACACATCGAGATTGACGCTATCGGCGACCACGCCTGCCGGGAACGCGGCCTGCGCATGCGCGAGCAAGGCCGGCAACGACAATGCCAGCGGGGTTTCTGTCAGTATGCGCAATACGCCCAGCGCCGCACGGCGCAAGCCGAATGGATCCTTATCGCCGGTCGGGATCAGGCCGATACCGAAGATGCCGATGAGCGTGTCGAGTTTGTCTGCCAGAGCCACGCTGACAGCGATCGGGCCTTGCGGCAGGGCATCGCCGGCAAAACGCGGCTGGTAATGTGCACTGATCGCAGCGGCCACATCGGCGGACTCGCCGTCATGCAATGCATAATGCGTACCCATCATGCCCTGCAGCTCCGGGAATTCACCAACCATGTCGGTCAACAGATCGGCTTTGGCCAGCAGGGCGGCACGCGCAGCGGCCGCAGTATCCGCATGCAGCAAAGCGGCGATGCTGGCCGCCATATGCTGCATGCGGGTCACACGCTGCAACTGGCTACCCAGCTTGTTGTGATACACCACCTGCGCCAGTTTTTCGACACGGCTGTCCAGACGCGTTTTGCGATCCTGATCGAAGAAAAAGCGAGCATCCGACAACCGTGCCCGCAACACACGCTCATTGCCCTGGATAATATGGCCGGGATCATCGGTTTGCAGGTTGGACACGACCAGGAAACGCGGCAACAAATTGCCTTCCTTATCCGCCAGCGGGAAGTATTTCTGATGCTGCTTCATCGACAGGATCAGGCAGGCCTGCGGCACAGCCAGGAAATCCGCGCTGAACGAGCCCGCATACACCACGGGGAACTCGACCAGGCCAGTGACTTCGTCCAGCAAGGCTCCATCCCACAGCACTTGCGCGTCGCCTGCTGCGGCAGCGAGCTGTTGGCGTATGCTCTCGCGTCGTTCCGCGAAACTTGCCATGATGCGGCCCTGCTGCAGCAAAATCCGCGCATAATCCTCTGCACGGGTAACGCGAATCTCGCCCTGCGACAGGAAGCGATGGCCCAGCGTAACGTTGCTGCTGACCAGCCCCAATAACTCGCCAGCGACAATATCCGTACCATGCAGCATGATCAGGCCATGCACGGGACGCACGAATTCGACATCGCTGTCGCCCCAGCGCATCAGTTTGGCGACCGGAAGCTTCTTCAGCACGTCGGCAACCATGCCGGACAAATGTTGCGCAAGCATCTCCCCCGCCTGGGTAGTGCGGTACACATAACATTCCTGCTTGCCATCATGCATCGTTGCCAGTTCGCTCACTGCGACACCGCACGAGCGCGCAAAACCTGCCAGGGCAGGCGTAGGCTGGCCGTCTTTCATTCCGGCTGCGACTGCGGGGCCTTTGCGTTCGATCTGGCGGGGCGGCTGGATAGCAGCCACCTGCGGTATGCTCACCGCAAGACGGCGCGGCGTCGCGTAAGCAACCACGGCGCTGATGTCATCGACAAAACCCTGGGCCTTGAGCGCGGTGGCGATGCCATTGCTGAATGCATCCGATAACTTCTGCAAGGATTTGGGTGGCAATTCCTCGGTCTGCAATTCGATCAACAAGTTTGCATTCATGCCGGCTCCCCCGATTTGGCAAGCATGGGGAATCCCAGCGCTTCGCGGGAATCATGATAGGCTTGCGCCACTTTGCGTGACAAGGTGCGTACGCGAGCGATATAGGCAGCGCGTTCAGTCACCGAAATCGCACCGCGTGCATCGAGCAGGTTAAAGGTGTGCGAGCATTTCATCACCATTTCGAACCCCGGCAATGGCAGCCCCAGATCCATCAGGCGTGCCGCTTCGCGCTCGTAATCGTTGAACTGCTGGAACAGCCAGTGCGTGTTGGAATGTTCGAAGTTGTACTTGGATTGCTCGACTTCGTTCTGGTGATAAACATCGCCGTAGCTGACACCTTCCGTCCATACCAGATCATAGACGTTTTCCACGCCTTGCAGATACATCGCCAGACGCTCGAGACCGTAGGTAATCTCGCCCAACACCGGCTTGCATTTCAGGCCGCCGACTTCCTGGAAATAGGTGAACTGGGTGACTTCCATGCCATTGAGCCAGACTTCCCAGCCCAGCCCCCATGCACCCAGCGTTGGCGATTCCCAGTCATCCTCGACAAAGCGGATGTCGTGTACACCAGGGTCCACGCCCAAAGCACGCAAGCTGTCCAGATAGAGCTCCTGAATATTGTCCGGGCTGGGCTTTAATACCACTTGGAATTGATAATAATGCTGCAAGCGATTGGGGTTTTCCCCGTAGCGCCCGTCTTTGGGACGGCGCGAAGGTTGTACGAACGCGGCCTTCCATGGCTCGGGGCCGAGTGCACGCAAAAATGTGGCCGTATGGAAAGTCCCGGCCCCCATTTCCATGTCGTAAGGCTGCAACAAGACGCAACCCTGTTTCGCCCAGAATTGCTGGAGCGTTAATATAATCTCTTGAAAAGTCAGCATGACACGCGCTTAAACGGTAAAAGCGTAATTTTAACCCAGAAACGCCGGTTAAAGGGGTTGAATCAGACCTGCAACGTCGCAATCAGACCGCCACCCTCTCTCGGGGCAAGGCTCAGTTGCCAGCCATTGGCCTGGGCCAGTTGCCGGGCTATGGCCAACCCCAGGCCGCTGCCGCCCGTATTGAGGTTGCGTGAAGTTTCCAGCCGGTAGAATGGCCGGAACACCGCCTCCAGCTGTTCTGCCGGGATACCCGGACCGCGATCCATGACCTGTATCAGCGCACCTTGCCCACGGGGCTGACAGGTCACCTCTACCGGGCTGCCGGGCGCATAACGCAATGCGTTTTCAACCAGATTGGTCACGATGCGTTGCAGTGCCTGGGCGGCTATCTCGATTTCAAATACGCCTGTCGGATGGCAAACCACTTGCGTTCCTGCCCGGCTGGCGTCTGCCGCGATCTGATGCAATAGCGCATGCAGATCCACACGCTGCTTCGCCTCGCTCTGCAAGCCCCGCGACATGTCCAGGAAACTGGCTATCAGGTGATTCATCTGCTCCAGATCGCGTTCGATTTGCGCGATCAGCGCAGGGTCGGCATCGGCCGGCAGCATGGCGACAGCAAGACGCATGCGTGCAATCGGCGTACGCAGATCGTGGGAAATACCCGCCAGCAGGGTAGTGCGATTGGCCAGCAGCGCCTGCACTTCATTCGCCATCTGATTAAATGCACGGGCCAGCGTCACCAGCTCGGTAGCGCCTGTTTCCGCCAGCGGCTGCGGCATCTGCCCTTGCCCTACCTGCCCGGCGGCAGTGCCAAGCTGCGCGAGGGTGCGGGTTATGCGACGCACCGTGATAATCGCAGTGAGCCAGGTCAGCAAGGCACCCAGGCTGACCAAGCCAACCGCTGCTAACGGCGAGCGTATGTTGTAACGGTTCTTCTCGAAGCCGATATGGATAAAATGCCCGCCCATGCGCAAGTCGGCCCACACCCAGCCATTTTCGCCGGCTTCCAGGCTTATCTGCTGGCCCGTACGCCTCGACAATGCGGCCTCGATATTGCGGCTATTGAGGAAACGTTCTGCAGGCACGTCGGCCGGATTATCGATCTTGCTGATGCGCAGATGATGATGTTCGGCCAATTCCCGTTCGAATGCCGGCCGGGTATCGGGCGGCAACTCTACCCAGGTCTGCGCGGATAATACAATCAACGCTGCCAGATCGTCGGCGGAGCGTTGCGCCATGGGTGTAAGCACCGAGAATGCGACCAGCGCCAGGGCGGCGGTCTGAAACAGCAGAAATGCCAGCCCCAACGTAGCTGCGGTACGCCCGAACAACGAATCCGGCCACAACTTTACCGGACTCCGCCATAATCTCACTTGGCCGACCCTTTGGGCGCGAACAGATAACCTTGCCCCCAGACAGTGCGGATATATTCCGGCTCAGCCGGATTCGCCTCGATTTTGCGGCGCAGCCGCGTCACTCTTACGTCGATACTGCGATCGAACGGGTCGCGATCATAGCCTTTCAGCATATCCATGAGCTGATCGCGGGACAGCACCCGATTTGGATGGCTGGTAAATATCTGCAGAATACTGAATTCGGCCGAAGTCAGGTTTATTTCCACGCCGGCCTTGATCAGACGTTGCGCATCCAGGTCCAGCTCGAATTCGCCAAAACGCATGACATTATCCGCAGTCACCTGCTCGCTTGCAGCCGTGTCCTGCTTGCGCCTTAATACCGCTCGGATACGGGCCAGCAATTCGCGCGGATTAAACGGCTTGGCGAGATAGTCATCCGCACCCACCTCCAGTCCGACAATGCGATCGATATCTTCGCCGCGAGCGGAAAGCATAATGATGGGCAGATGGGTGCTGGCGCGTAAACGCCGTGCGATGGACAGGCCGTCCTCGCCCGGCATCATCAAGTCCAGGATCACAAGGTCAGGCTGTATGGATTGCAACAACTCATCCATCACCGCACCGTTGGCTGCGAGGCTCACTGCAAAACCGTTGCCGGTCAGATATTGTTCCAGCAAGCTGCGCAGACCATCGTCGTCATCCACGATCAATACATGTTCTTTAACGGTCTCGTTCATATGCGTTTCAGTTAACAGTCGTAAAAACAAGTTTACCACGCTCATAAAAAAACCGAGGGCTAGCCCTCGGTTTAAATAGCAAACATGCCTGTCCCAGGCTTTGTATCGATTACATTTTCCAGCCGTAGGCTACGCCCAATATATCCTGATGCATGCGGATGGTATCCGTTGTACCGGGATTCAACATCGACTGGCCGGTCAGGGAATTCTCAAAGCCATGCACATAGGATACGGTGAGTTCGCCGCCCGTCGCCGTCAGATAGGTAGTACCCATGGTCAGATGATCCTTGATGACGCCGGGAGCAATTGTGTTAAAAGTCACATCAGCCGCCTGAACCGGGTTGTCCCCGTGATTCCAGCCCGCGCGCATGATCCAGTTCTTGTTGTATTTGTACTCGGCGCCCATTTTCCAGACATCGATATCGTGCCAGTCAAAGCCTGCACCATTGTTTGCACCGTAATTACCCGCATTGCTTGGATTGCCTATCGCCGCGACTCCGCTGTAATTAATACGCTGATAATCCAGCGCCACAGTCAAATCCAGCGTAAATTTGTAGGCCAGTCCGATATCGTAATTTTCCGGCAAATCAAGATTACCCTGTTCGGCAAAGAACCCGGCGTACTTCTTGAATTTCTGCATATCGACCTTGGTCGAATAGGCAGCACCCACAGTCAGGTTGGGAGTGATCTTTCCCATATAACCGATACGAAGACCTGCGCCAAACGCGTCGTCGTAGCCCAGGTTGCTGCCTCCCGGAGCGCTGCCATTGGTATCGATGCCGAATGCCTGCAAGCCTTCAGCTTTGAAACGCTGATACCCCAGCAAGGGCGCGACACCGAACGAGTGATTAGGCGTAATTTTATATGCTGCAGTCGGCGCAATCACCAGTTGCATCAAATCGACTCCCAAGCGTCCTATGCCGCCCAGCAGGTTGGAGCCGTTGGCCAACGGCGCATAATTGGCATTCATACCACCATTACCGTATACCGTCACGCCTAATGATAAATCCGGATTGAGCATCCTGTTGTAGCCAAATTCCGGTACTACAAAATAATTAGAATCGCTCTGTTCGGTAGTCTGGAATGCGCCGCTAGTCGCTTCGCGCCGCGGGCTGAACAGAGATGCGCCAAAATCGACACGGTTACCAACGAACGCCATGGACGCCGGATTATTCGCGCCACCGAAGGCATCTTCGGACATCGCAGTCGCAGCTCCCCCCATCCCGTTCGCCACCATGCCGTAGCCGGAAGCCAACATGCCATTGGTTGCCATCGCAACACCAGACAAAGACATACCAGTGACTGCCATGGCAGTCATTAATTTATTCAATTTCATTGTATATACCCGAGTGAAAATAATTTAAAAAGGCTTGCTGTGTAACAATGTTCTTATTTTAAATAGGTGATGTAATGGTTCCGGCATGCACATTGAAATAAGCTGTCTGCGCCAGAACCACCAGTCGGGAAGTTGTTCCCATGAATCAAACATTGCCCATCATCGACATTTATTCATCACCCTGTTACAGGATCATTTTTATATGCAGTTCACTCAGCGTATAGCAAAAATCACCACATCATAAAAAAACCGAGGGGTTAACCCTCGGTTTTTAGCTACGCGCTGGCTTGTGGCCAGCTCTCGCCAAATATTACATTTTCCAGCCGTAAGCAATACCCAGGATATCCTGATGCATGCGGATGGTATCGGTACCACCGCCAAAAGCAGCTGGGCGTGGGCCACTTACGGAATTTTCAAAGCCGTGAGTATAAGCTACAGTCAGTTCGCCCCCGGTGGAAGTGGTATAAGTCGTACCCATCGTTAAATGGTCTTTAATCACGCCAGGAGCAAGAATATTAAAGGTTACGTCAGCAGACTGCACGGGATTGTCACCATGGTTCCAGCCTGCACGCATAATCCAGTTCTTGTTATATTTGTATTCAGCACCCAGTTTCCATACATCAATATCGTGCCAACCGAAACCTGAACCATTATTGCTACCTAAACCATTAGCCAAATTCGCAATACTTGCATTACCAATTGCGGCAACACCGCTGTAATTGATACGTTGATAATCCAAAGCAACGGTCAAATCAGGGGTGAATTTATATGCTACACCAGCGTCATAATTCTCTGGCAAATCCAGGTTGCCCTGCTCAGCGAACAGACCAGCATATTTCTTCATCTTTTGCATATCGACTTTGCTCGAATATGCCAGACCAATGGTTAATTGAGGAGTGATTTTACCCATGTAACCTACGCGTACACCTGCACCGAATGCATCATCATAACCATTATTGGTTACGTGAGTTGGGTCTGTACTAATAGCTGTAAAGCCTTGTAAGCCTTGGGCCTTGAAACGCTGATAACCTAACAGAGGTGAAATACCAATCGAATGGTTCGGTGTAATTTTAAAAGCAGCTGTTGGTGCAACTATCAATTGCATCAAATCCACGCCTAAACTGCCGCTACCACCCAGAATATTAGTCGTGCCCATCCCGCTTAATGCAGGATAATCTGTATTCATACCGCCATTGCCATATACGCTAACGCCCAATGACAAATTAGGATTCATCATTTTGTTGTAGCCAAATTCTGGTATCGCGAAATAATTACTATCGCTCTCAGACACCACATTACCAAAAGCACCGCCTGCGTTTGATGCTTCACGGCGTGGACTAAACAAGGAAGCACCGAAATCGATACGATCACCAACAAACACCATGGATGCCGGGTTGTTAGCACCGCCGAAGGCATCTTCAGACATCGCTGTGGCTGCGCCGCCCATACCGTTAGCTACCATACCGTAACCGGATGAGAACATACCGTTAGTTGCCATCGCAGCACCTGGCAAAGTGATACCAGCTACTGCCATAACCGTCACTAATTTTTTCAATTTCATTGTGTTATCTCCAAGTTAAAAATTTTTTATAAACCATTTTCGAACAAAAATAATACTGTCATTATTTTGTGTTCCAATAGTACATTATTACCGTTTGCACGAACAAGCCATTGTTGGCCTGTACATACATTATGTTACATTTCTGCAACACTACAGCCAAAATGACTGAATACAGCCTGGTTACGTTTGTATTCAGCCATCTTGACCGGAGATTTTTCCAGCTTAAATCAGACCTGCGCCAATATCTTCACCCGCCATCTGCCGCTTGACGTTTTCCACATCCTTGCGAGCCAAGGCGAACGGAAAGGAGAAGATGTCGGTTGGGCTGGAATCGCCGTATGGACGGTTGCAGGCCGAGACTTCTTCATCGTCCTTGCCTGGGCAGCCGGAAGTCTGGAACGGCTTGCCGGAATTGACCAGTTCAGCCAATTCGTCTTCCGCCACGCCGAAATCGATGACTTTGCCTTCGGCATCAAACATCATCTTGCTGATATGACCGCCGGCATAATCGATGATGAAACGTGCCAATTGCACGCGACGCCATTGACCGCGATCACATGCAGGCCAGTCTTCCATCATTGAGCCTTGTTCCGGGAAGAATGCAAACATGTGGTTGTGGCCGCCCATGTCCTTGATCTTCTGGCATACCTCGAGGATTTCCTGCTCGGTTTCGCCCATGCCGCAAATCAGGTGTGCGCCAAACTTCTCCGGTCCGAAAATCTCGGATGCCCATTCAATGGCTTGCCAGTATTTTTCAAAGCGGTGCGGGCTATCCACGGTCTTGCCGCGGGTGCGTTCGAAAATTGCCGGGGTCACTGCATCCAGCGCCACGGTGAAAATGTCGGCGCCCATCTGTTTCAGGCGCGCCAGATCCTCTTTTTCCATGGTGGTCGGGTTGGAAAGAATGGACACCGGGATATGCGACAGTTCTTTCATCCATTTATCCAGCAGCACGAATGTATCTGAATCCGAATTGGGATGGGTAATCATGGAAATGCACATGCGCTGAAACTGGCCTTTGTCGTTGCCCAGCTTGACGCGCTGGATAACGTCGTCAAAGCGTGCAGTCGGCCACTCTACGCGAATGAAGTTGCGGTCGGCGTAATCGCGGGTTTCTTCACGGTGACGCGCCAGACCGCAGTAAGTACAGTTTGCACGACAGCCTTCGGGATAGGTAACCAACAAGTTCAAACAGTTGGTGCAAGCGGTACGGTGCATGTTCCCTGGCACCAGGCCCAGCGTAATGGCAGCCGCAGTACTCATTTGCACGTATTCCGGCGAACGCATCTCAGGCGTTTTGACATGATAGTCAGGGCGGTAAAACTGTATCACTTGGGGTTCATCTAAGACTGCGCTCATGCGTATCTCCTTAAAAAATGGGTTATGCTAAAAAATAATCGGGGAAAGCTATCCAGCTTTTACGGTGCAAACTGTCCGTTTGCGCAGCTTCGGTTTTCCAGTACTGGTCAAGCCAGCGACGGCGTTCTACCGCCCGGCTTACAGCCACTTCAAATTGATCGCGTACATCTTCTTCGAAATCTGCCAGCGCATCTTCGTCGTGCTGTGCCAGCAATGACACTGCCGCCTGTCCAGCACGCTCGCCTGAAATAACCGCTGCAGCGATTCCCGCGCCGGTAATTGGATGGGTAAGTCCGGCCGCATCTCCGGTAAACATGACGTTACCGACGACAAGGTGCTCGCGCAGCCCGCCTACCGGGATTGCACCCCCGGTACGGTAGATGATTTCTTCACCCACCAGGCCTTGCTCTACCAGTTGCTTGTGCAGTGCATCCAGCGGTACCTTCATATCCGATGTAAAACGCTTATCCAATCCCAAACCCAGATTGGCCCACTTTCCCTTTGGGAACAACCATGCGTAACCGCCCGGATAATCGGCGGACAACCAGATATCTGTATCTGCGTATTCCCGCTTAAGCGGTACGGTATATTGCCGTGTTGTCACGACTTCCATGTCTGGCAATCCGAGCGCTTCTGCGATTGTCGAATGCGGTCCATCGGCAGCGACCAACAATTTATATGTTACAGACACTTCGCCTGCTGCAGTCTTGATTTTGACGATGTTGTTTCCGGCATCCAGACTTACCAAACGGCTATCCAGCCACAACTCGGCACCGTGCGCGCGCGCCTGATTAGCCAGCGCCTGATCAAATGCGGCACGATTTATCATCAAGCCGGGGAATTCCGTTTCCTCCACAGTACCAGATGGCAAAAAACTTTTCATGCCTCTGATGTGCTGATAGAGCACACCGTCCGCCTTGGCATATTTACCCATTGGCAACGGAATGAATTCAGCGCATTGCACAGGCATGCCAATTTCATGACGCCGGTCGATACCAATGACGGATAGGCCGCCCTGGGCTGCTGCTGCCGCCGCTGCAGCACCAGCCGGACCCAGTCCGATTACCAAAACATCAACATTGTGTATCATGCTGCAACCTCGGCGTTAGCCAATGCTTCCTTAATTACCGTGACGATATCTTCTGGTGTTAGCGTGAGCATATCAACCGTTCTTTGCTGAAAAAAATCGTAAACAATTTTAATCAGATGATCCTCGTGGCTATCACGCAGGGCAGCTTCAAGATCTATCAAGGTTCGGCGTGGGCTAATAAAAACATCACCGCTAAACCATATTTGCTTGATTCTGTGGTGATTACGATCATAGGCAATATTGACCTGCAACATGCCTCCGGCAAATTTGCGCGTCGTCGAGAAAATCGGCCTATCCTGTGCCGGATGCGTAATCATATTTACCCAGTCCGGGTGATCTATTTCGCTTAACGCATCGTTATACAAACGCTGTTCCGCGGCATTGAGCTGACCGGGCTCGAATTGCACTTCAAATTCGCATGCCAGCGCTGTACTGATGGCATTTATCACGTCTTCTCTTGCAGGAATATGGCCCAGCAAGTCGGCCAGGTTCGTTACGCGGTCGCGCGCGGAAGCAATCGCCTTATCCGATAATTTTTCAGCCGGGATATTAAGTACACGCAACATTTTCTCAACATCGAATTCTATCAATAACGTTCCCTGGTACATCAAGGCATCGCCGTCAAACGCTCCGCCGGTGCCGGAAATCTTGCGCCCGTCAACCTCGATATCGTTTCGCGGGCGGAACATAGCTGTTATACCCAATGTTGAAATACCGCGGGCCACGGCTTCACAAATACGCCGGGATATCGCCGTCATATCGGCAGTACCCAGATCGCGTTTATGCAAATACAGCTCCCAGCCTAACTGGGTCGTATCGAAATAAATGGCACCGCCGCCGGTAATGCGCCGTTGAATGGCAATACCGTTTGCCTCGCAGTAGTCAAGGTTTAACTCTTGCACAGCACTCTGATGAAAACCCAGCAAGGCACTCGGTTCAAAACCCAGAAAACGCAGGGTATTCGGGCCGATCTCTTGCTGACGCGCCTCCAGCAGAGCACGATTCATCGCAATATTCTCTGCAGCTCTACGGATACCCGTATCCAGCAAACGCCATGTATTAGCCGTTTGATTCATTTAGCTGCAGCATCCGCCAACCGTCTCCGGCTGTCCAGCTGTCACCACTTTTATTCCAGACAAGCTGCTGCTTGCGAAAGCGGGGCGTTTGGTGCGTTCATGCTCGATTACACGCTGAATATCAACTTGCAGGCCCGACTCATCCGTTTCGATCGCCATGACTTCATCGCCAATCGCTATCGAACAACAAGCCGGGGTGACGCGCACATCGCGCTCCAGTCGTACAGCCAGTTCGACCATTCCATCCGACGGATGCGCAAGACCATTCAAGCCTGCCATTACTGCATAACTGTCTATTTCCATTTTGACACGGCCTGGCGGTCTTGCGCAGCCCAGCAGTAGAGGGACGTCGGGCAATGCTGCGCGGGCATCCATAAAAAAGCGACCAACCTCTTTACTATCCGGGGTGACGAACGGGCGGTTCTCCGGCGCATAAAACGGCATCACCACCACGAGCACGACTGCTTGCGGCTTATGGCGCTGAATTATTTCAAGCGCATTCCATTCGCCCAGCAAATGGCCATAGTGCAAGCCGAGCACGATGTGCGGCACGACCTTCAATTTAGTCGAAACGAGGTATTCGAGGGTTTTTTCAAAATCATCAACAGTGCGACGCAAATGATAAACCTGGGTGATGGTATCTTGTGATCCGATCACATCCATCATGGCGGCATCGATGCCACTGTCTTCCATGCGGCGCGCAATGTCCATATCAACAAGCGCGGTGTGCATGGCAATTTTAAAATCGGGGAATGTATCCTTAATTTTACGAATGGTTGAGTAGTAGTCGTCGTATTCGACTTCATTGCGATGATTGGAACCGCCGGTCAGGAGCATACCCTGCGCCCCGCCATGGATTTGTTCGTTCACGACGCGCCATAACTCTTCCGGCGTACGCGTTGCAATCATCGGTTCCAGTATTTTTGCCTTGCAGTGGTCACACTGCAATTTGCAATCGCCGCCCGTAATCGATATTGCAGGCCACGCACTCTTGCCGCAACCGGTAATCTCCGAGCTGGCGAAAGCCTTAAATGTAGGCGTATAGAAATTCACGCGACCAACACGCTCGCCTTGCAATCCGGCAAATCTGCTCTGCATTTCGTTGACCAGAATAGCATCCAGTTCGATGCCATCCAGCGGTTCAACTCGTTCAACGACTTCCAACCAATCACTCATGCTTTTTACCCGAAACCCTATTCTAAACAAGGTTTTGCATTTTTAGAAAACAACAGGGGCGATAAATCGCCCCTGTTGCATCATTTCAAACGAACAGCTTAGCAGCCACCGAAGCCGTCAGCATTCATTTTTGTTTCGAATGCGCCAGCAACTGCACCGCCGGTGATCAGAGAACCGGATTCGCCGTCCCAGTTAGTTGGCTTCATTTTAACCAACCAGCCGCTACCGTAGGAGTCAGCATTGATAGTACCTGGCTTTGCAGCCACATCCGGATTGGTTGCAAGGATTTCACCGGTTACAGGTGCCTTGACTGGACCAACCCATTTGCCGGACTCTACTGTGCAAACAGATTTATTTTGCTCGATTTCCTTACCCACTTTTTTAGGGGTATAGGAAACGATTTCGCCAGCCAAAGAGCAAGCATATGCGGTCATGCCAATGGTCAGCGTACCATCAGCTTCACGACGGGCCCACACGTTATTTTCGACGTTGTAATACAAGTCGTCAGGAAGGTTGCAACCACGTACTGTTGCCATACTCATTTCTCCTCAGAATTTTCACTAAACATATGCTTGCAACAACAATTAACTGTTGCAAACGGAATCCGCAAGAATGCGAAACAATTCGTGCGACAAATCAGAAAAACATTGATTTATCGCACGCCAAAATCAAATCAGCCATTTTGCTCGCATTGGCAATTTCATCAACTTCGTCAATAATGTCTGATTCAGATAGTTGGTAGCCTGGCATAGCCGGCTTACACAAATATAATTTTACACCAGCCGCTTTAGCATCACGAATGAATTCGATGATCGTTTTACCACCATCCATCGCCGCAAGGTTTTCTGCAATCCCTTTTTGCGCCAATTTCACTGCTTCCATCGTGAAGAATATACTCACATCCGCTTCCATGGAAGCCAATATTGCGCCTATGTAGAATGGCGTAGCGCAGCGATGCGGAGTTGATGGCCCGCTAGTCATCACAATGATGACAGACTTTTCCTCATTATCCAGATAATGATGATCTGCCATTATCTTGCACCCCGTTCGCAGTGTATGTCTTCCCTGCGTGTACGCTCGCAATAACCAGCCTGCGCAATATCACCCGTCACCATGCAGGACAGCGCTTCTTCCACGCTACCCGAGGGGCGCACACGAGCAATCCATGCTTCATATGGCTCGATATTCAATAAATTAGGATCGTCCAGCACGTCATGGTTTGCCTCTTCGATTTCACAATCAAAAACATTCGGCACAGGCCCGGCCCATTTGCCGCTTTCGATAGTTGCTACCGGCTTGCCTACTGGACGCAGCGTACCTGGCCTGCGGACACGCACATGCAGTATTTTACCTGCAACAGTTTGAGAAATATCCGTCATGCCAACCGTAAGACTTCCGTCTTCTTCGCGGCGTGCCCAGATTTGATATTGATCATCGTAGTAGAGCTCTGGTCGAAACTCGCAGCCGTTGCATTCCATAAATTTAGTAGATTATTTAGTCGGCCTTTAAGCGGGCGCTCATTCGAGCGCCCGCCACCTACAGGCAAAGTTTAAACCACGCCTTTTTCATGCAGGAAGTCCAGGGAATCACTAACGTTCTCATGAACGCCAAGTTTCCGAGCAGACAAACCCATTGCGAGACCAAGCAACTGCGTGAAATAAAGGATTTTCACGTTGGTTTTAATACCAAATTCAGTTTCAGCTCGCACTTGATGCATTTCCAGACCAGAATGGCAGGTTGGGCATTCAGTAGCGATTACTTCAGCACCAGCATCTTCTGCAGCCTGAATAATGTTCAATACTAGCTGAGTAGAAGTATCCGCGTCAGACAGGGTATGAGCACCACCACAACACGCCGTTTTCAAAGGGAAATCAACGTTTATCGCGCCAGCAGCTCCCAGCAGGTCATCCATGAAATGCGGCTTGTAGCTTGATTCGCTACCAGGCCCTTGGTCTTTTTCAGGGAAAATTTGACGTGGACGGGTATACATGCAGCCGTAATAGTTCGCAATCTTGATTCCGTTCAAGCTCTTGGAAATCTTTTGCTTAATACCGTCTGCACCCAAGTCTTCCATGAGCCACTCCAGTAAATGCACTGTACGCACGTCACCTTTGTAAACAGGATCATCAGATTTCTTGGCCAAACCTTGCAGCGTATCCAAAGAATCCTTAGATGTCGCCAATTCGTATTCGGTCTTTTTAAGGTTGTGGTAACAGCCATTGCATGGTGCCATCACGGTGTCATAACCCATTTGCTCGCCGGCTATTGCCATCACGCGTGCAGACATATAGGTTTGTAGCATTGGATGAATATTTTTCACCTCCATCGCACCGCAGCAATTCCAGTCATGAACGGTCTCCATCTCCATACCCAGGCTTTTTACCAGTGCACGAGTGGAACGATCGTAAGGACCGCCAGAACCTTCCAGTGCGCAACCTGGATAATAGGCTACTTTAGCCATGTGCTAACTCCTTCTGTTCTTTCACATATTGACTCAGGACTTCACCAGTACGGCCCCAGGATTTGGTTTTTGGCTTAAATATCATCGACCAACCCATATGTAGGGAATGCATAATCGGGGTCCGCGTCAGGAATTTGAATACGTTACCCTTACGCAATTCGGTCCATTTATTCATCCGCGCCACAAAGATGCCCAACCAGCCGTTCAAGGCCATTTCCTTGATATCCTGATTAGTATTCTTATAGAAATTCGTCATGACTTCAGAATCTTCAATACGACCACGCTCCAAACACTGGCGAGCGAACTCCTCATCAAAAATCGAAGATTTCGATTTTTCGCCGTAACCTTCAGCTTCTATCCAGTGTGCCAGCGCCTTCATTACACCTTCAGGACGTACGTCTTTCGGGCAAATGTTTGTGCATTTATTACACGATACACATTGCCAGATAATGTCCTTGTCTTTCAGGATTTCATCCTTCAAACCCAAGCGTGTCAGATAAATCCAGTAACGTGGATTAAAATCCGTATTCTGCGCGTACATGGTGCACGAGTTGGTGCATGAACCACATTGCCAGCAACGATGAACGTTTTCTGCACCATCAAACTGCTTGATGTGAGCCTCGAAACCATCATCGTATTCCTTCAGTGTGCGTGGCAGTATCATGGTATTCCAGTGACCCGACACGTCAACGCCATCAACAACCAAGGTATCGCTAGATATGAGCCGATCCGGGTCAATCAGTGTTTTTTCATGAATTGCCATTGAAGCTTCTCCTAAATTCCTTCAAAACCAAGCAAAATAATTCTTGCCGTCACTAGTAAGCTGAGGCGCATTTCAAGCAGACACATCACGCCTTACTCTAGACAAACCCTCTTTAGCCGGGGAATCAATCCCCAGAAATTTCTTGATATGATCCGCCGGGCCACTTGCGCGACCGAAATCTGCACTGAGCATACCCTCTGCCATGGATCGAAAATACTCCGCATAGGCTTGCGCCTGCACCAAATCAACCCAATAATGGACATCCTTGTACAGACCCTGCTCTGCCAGCTGCGCCGCCAGCCAGGTACGCGCTCCTTCAAACATTTCCGGACTGTTACCCAAGGGCACGTCCGGCAACGTATCATTACCGCGTATAAACTCTCTCAGAGCGCCACTAACGGTATTTTGATCCCATACCCAGCGCGTCATCAACGGATACTTAATCGGGTCGTTAAAGTGCAATAATTCAGCACCGAAATCAAAAGCAGCACGACGGTTTTTGGCGGCTATTTTTCTCGTTTCCTTATCCGCCGCATCATTTATCTGCACAATCTCAGAAAAATGGTTCAGACGGTCAAGCAACGCACTTTTCCCATAAAGCAATTCACGTATCGCATCAGTTGTTGCGGCAATTCCCATTGCGCTGAACGCTGGATATACCCTGCGCCTGGCTGAAAATACCGTTTCCAGCAATGCTTCTACACCATCCATGGTCAACTGCTCAATTACATCCTGATTGAGCAGATTGGAAAAGAGTTTATGTTTAGCCTCCAAGCTGGCCAAAAACGCGTCAATTCCAGCATCTTCTTCTGCTATATGACTTAATGCAGAGAATCGTTGCTGAAATTGCCTTGCATCAAGTGGCACAGAAAGCTCGGCGGGAATGATTAAATCCGCCTCACCTTCTGTAATCGCACTATTAGGCTGCTTTTTGAACCAGAGCATTCATGTCACCCACAGCGCGCATTGCCATTGCAAGACCATGCGAAATGCTGGTATCGATATCTTCCGGACCCAGTGCCGCGCCACCGACATAGATGCCGCGACGTGTGCTGCTAAAGGTGCTGGTGTATTGCTCGCCCTTGTCTACGAAGCCATGTTTTTCCAGTCCGATACCAAATATCTTGGCAAGCTCTGGATTTTCTTCGCTTGGATCCATACCAATAGCATGCACAACAATATCCATTGGAATAACAATCGGACGCTTAACCAATGTGTCTTCGCCCTTGACGAGCAAACGACCATCTGCAGATTTGGTTACTTCTGCAATACGAGCCTTGACAAATTTGGTCTTGAATTCTTCCTGGGATTTCCAGTAGAACTTGTCTTCATAAAGACCGAATGTGCGGATATCCATGTAATAGATGAATACTTCAGTAGTCGGAGAAATCTCTTTGATTTCCATCGCGAGGTTGGTTGAGACGGTGCAGCAAATCTTGGAACACCATTCACGACCGATTTGGCGATCACGCGAACCCACACATAACAGGATTGCAACGCGCTCTGGAACACGGCCGTTAGAAGGGCATGCAATCTTGCCATTCGCCACCATTTGTTCCATTTGAGTCGTCGTCAATACGTCTTCATGAGTTCCAAAGCCCCATTCCGGCTTATTAATAGAGTCAAAGTGGGTAAAACCGGTACCAAGAATGATGCTGCCAACATTTGCGGACTGTCCATTTGACAAAGTCACGGTAAAGTTTCCAGCTTCGCCTTCAACCTTGACCACTTTTGTCGATTTATGGATTGTCACGTTTGCATTATCTTCAACACGTTTGACCATACGACCAATCGCGTCTTTCGCCCATTCACCGGACGGCACTAACTTAGCGTATCCGGACAAAATTGGCGCGCCGCCGAGAACAGCTTCTTTTTCGACCAAAATTACTTTTTTGCCGATAGAAGCCACACCTGCCGCAGCAGACAAACCAGTCGGGCCTGCGCCCACTACTAAAACGGTATCAGACATTTTATTGACGGCCTCCTAATGCCAGCTCAGGGTTATATAAATACTCGATGTTACCTGCTTCCACTTCTTTCAAATAGGCCTCAAAGGTTTTCTTGGCTTCTGTCCAGGAAATACCCATTTTTTCAACCAATTCTTCACATGGCGAAGCATGCCATTGCAATTGCACAATCTTGAATGGATCTGCACCGCAAGCTAGCGCGGCAAATTGCACGTCAGCCATGATAGGCACTGCAAAATCATTATCATGCGCTTTACCGATCCACTGGTTTTTGTCCATGGTGGTAATACAGCCGGTATCAATTCCCAACATCACGTCGGCATTTGCTTCTTCACGCACAACGCGGATCTTGCGATCCATGGTGAATGAACGAGTGAACTCGCGCTCGGAAATGATATGGCGGAATCCGAAACCACAGCAATCGTACCAGGTCGAGTAATCAATCACCTGAGCGCCGAGCGCCAAAGCCATCGAGCTACCTACTGCAGTACGGTTACCGCCCAGAATTTCCGGATCGTAAATCGCATCTTCATGCACCATTTTGTAGTAATGACATGCAGCATGCATGGTGACACGAATGTTTGACACATCAACGGTCTGCAATTCGGAAGCAATCCGGTTGCGCACCACATGCACCCATTCCGAGTAATGGATAATTTCTTCTGGAATCACCAGCTTTCCATCAACCAAACGGCCTAATTTACCCAGGATCTTGGTCACGCGTTCACGCAGTTCGGCCGATTCAACAAGGTATTTGCGAATTTCCTTGTAGTTACCGAAGGAAGTTCCGCAATGCACCAATGGATAGAAATGCCCGGCTTCAAAACCATGCTGCTTACCCGATATATATGCCTGGTGGAAATTGCGCATAAACACAGCCGCCAACGACTCCACGTTACCGATGCCAGAGCCATGGTAATTCCATGCGGTACATGACGTCTGATCGGTTTCATCCAGATAATCCTTACCTGGCACGTACCCGAAATTGTTCATGAACCACAAAATCGAGGTTGGATAACCCGGAATATTTCCACACTGACCGCATGATTTGTGATGCCACAACTGCGTGGTTGGAACGCGCTTGTTCCAGCCAAAAAGGGTTTGTACGTCTACCGGCTTATGATCGTCGGTAATACGATGAACAATGATTTGCCCATCTTTTTCCAATTCCCACATATGATCACGGATGTCATCCATCCGTTCGCCTAAGTCTATCGTGCGCTTATCCACATGCTTACGCACCCATTCGGTTGCTTTAGCAGCTTCCGCACCTGACAGATTGGTTTGCTGGAAAAATGAACCGTGCCCAGCAATTCCTTGATTTTCACTTCCATTGGCAGTATTGCTCATGATGGATCTCCTGATAAATTAACTTACAGAATCGGCGTAAATGATCAGTCGTCTTCTTGCTCTTCCAGCCACTCTTCGTACTCTTCGCGCTTTTCGTCGATAAAATCTTCGATTACGTCAAATAAGTTTTCGTCCATCGCTTCCAAAGAAGACAACACACCTGTCATTTCCCAGATGGTGTACATCTCTACCGATGTTTTTAACGAAACTTCCCAAGCAGTGTCAGTCGTTTGCAATGTACGAACGGGAATTGCCTTACGCAAAGTTTTTAGATCGCCTTCGACCTTCTGAATATTCGGACCCCAATCCGGAAAGTGATCCGGCTGAATCATGTCTGGTGACAACTGGTTACCGGTCGTAATCAGCTTCAGCATTACACGACCGAACGGACGCAATACATCCTTTGCCGATTGCATACCATGCTTGATAGATACTTCACGCATGATCATAACCAGACCGCCAGGGGAATTCTTAAACGGGCAGCGTGCCGCGCAAGTCATGCACTGAGCGCATGCCCAGATTTTTTCCTGCATCGCATCATAAATTTGCTCAACGTTTTCCGTCCATAACAACTGGACAATTTCACGTGGGCTGTAGTCATAAAATTGCGCCGACGGGCAGGTCGCGGTACAGATACCACAATTCAAACACCCGTTCAATTCATGATCGTAACGAAAATCGCTGCGTATATCATCATAAATCTCGCGCATTTCAGCGTAAGTTGCCATTATGCACCTCTCGATTAATCATGCCGTAACATTAAAGACTGGAATATTCAGCGTAGCCCAGACAATTAAAATATCAAGACGAAAATAATACCACTTCTAATTAGAAATGGCTAAATTTAGGAACCGGTCAACTACTGCACAACCAGTTGTTTGACAGCTCGGTGGATTTACCAAACCGTTGCGGCAACAAGCCGGGAATTTTGTCCCCGGCTTCACTACCTAATAATCAGTTTATTGCAAAATCTTACAGATACAAGCAAATATCCGAATCACCAGCAAACGAGAAGAAGGAAGCCGCACCAACGTATTCCAACCCGTCAATAAAGTCGCTGTGCTCAAAGCCGAATAGCTCCACCGTCATTTGACAAGCCAGAAATTTCACATCGGCTTCTTGGCACATCATGCGCAGGTCTGCAATTGTGGCCACACCATTGTTAGCAATTGTCTGCTTCATCAGAACAGTCGCCACGGACTCATATCCCGGCACCAGAGCTTGTATCGCGTTTGGCACATTCCAGTTAATGCCACGGAACCATTTAGGACCAAACGGCATTTTCATCGGCATTCCGGGGTTACCCAAGGGACTAACCTTTAACACGGACAGATCCTTGCGAACCAACTGCAAGCCATAGAACGTAAAAAATATCTCCACCGCATAATCTAACGCTGCTGCGGTAGATGCCAAAATAAACGGTGGGTACGCCCAATCCAATGTGCC
Organism: Sulfuriferula sp. AH1; assembly: GCF_002162035.1. Lineage (NCBI taxonomy): Bacteria > Pseudomonadati > Pseudomonadota > Betaproteobacteria > Nitrosomonadales > Sulfuricellaceae > Sulfuriferula > Sulfuriferula sp. AH1. Next base: position 352,926 of record NZ_CP021138.1, on the reverse strand, counting down.
CTTGGTTGCTATGATTGCAAGCTTCTTTTGATCCATGCCTAACTCCTCATACCTTATTGCATGTTGCCAAACGCATCCATCGCGTTCCGCGACACTATAAATTTTATTATTTCTTCTTCATGAAGAAGGTGAATTCACCACCCGCCTGCGCGGAAGACAATAATTCATTACCAGTTTGTTTGGCAAAAGCTTCGAAATCCTTGATCGCACCGGGATCTGTTGCAACAATTTTCAGAACCTGGCCAGCGGCCATATCTGCCAAGCTCTTCTTGCAACGCAAGATCGGTAATGGGCAATTTAAACCTTTTGCATCTAATTCTTTATCAAAATTCATCTCTGTCTCCTTCAGTTTAAAAAATAACAAACCTAACTCATTTTGCACGCGTCAAAATTTTAAATGGATGATAACGGCTTACCTGCACGAATCCAACCCATAATCCCGCCTTGCAAATTATAGACTTCGCTTATTCCCTTTGAGGCCACAAATGCACAAGCTTGCGCCGAACGCCCGCCCGATTGGCAATAAAACACTACCGGACGATCATTGGGTAAATCCTGAGCTTTAAGAGGCAGCAAATGCAATGGAATATGTACTGCGCCTTCTATACCGCCCCGAGACACTTCTGCGTCTGTACGCACGTCAATCAACATGCAATCCGAGCTTGCTTCGAGCTGCTCCAAACCCTGCACATCAACTTCTTTAAAACCGTACATAACTGCCTCAAATTTATCAAAGTTTACTAATATACCAAAATGATGAAACGATGCAAATAGTTTTCTAATATATTTAAGTGCGCTGAGCGCCATGATACAAATTTACTACGTGGCGAGCTTCTGCAAAGAACAGCCAGCGCTCTGCAATTATGCCCACTATAGCCACTGCAGCGACCACAAACAGGTTATCCTGGGTTGGCAGCGTTGCAAGCAGCAATACGGCCGGCAAAGCAAATGCCGCCACAAATACGACAACCTTCAATAACAGGGAAAATTGACGTGCAATTTTAAAACCGAATTCCTGGGTAAGGAACGTACCGTGCGTATGTCCGGTATCCAGCAGCCGCACCGTACCGCGCGTAAAACCCGTCGCGGTTTGAATTGATGAAGTTGCCCCCGGGTTGGCGATCCAGAAATAATATATTGCTTTCAGTGCGGCGGCGGCCACCAGCAACCCCATTGCAAGTGACACATATGAACCAAGTTCAACCCCACCCCCGCTTGCCACGGCCAGCAATAACAGCGCCCCGAGGAAGTGCCCCAATGCCAGATAATTTGCGGGCACCAGTGGCGAATTCCACTGGCGTATCGTTTTCAGACATGCGTAAATCATGCCGGTGCTGAATATCGTGGTCCAAGCAAGCAATGCCGCAATGATACCCATCCCCATCTTCAACACATCGAACTGCGCCCAGTTCAGCCAGGTCAGCCCCAGATACGCTATTGCGAATGGAAAGAAGATGACCGCAAACACGCCTTCCCGCGACAGCCAGGATGTGCGATAACGACTGAAAGCGCGCCAAGCATTCTTGGGGTTGGCCAAGTGAAACACGGACGACGACAGCCCGGCCGACACCAAAAATAACGCAATAACACCTGCCGTCAATTTCTGGTCGGTCGACAATCCACCGCCCAAACCCAACAAATCCGCAAGCACTAACAATGCGAACAAGCCGAAACCCGCGCCAGAACTTACTGTAAAAAAGATAACCGAGAATGCGGGATGCATTTCTTACTCCCTAAATATTTAAATAGCCCACAAGTCGAGACGACTTAGCGTTTAACGATTCTGTTTACAATGCCTTTGAGCCGGCCTTTGAAGCCCACTTTACCCAGATTTTCGGTAGAGATTGGCGTGGCTTTACGCACAGGCAAATAATGATTGGTCGGGTTATATCCCAGCTCAGGCATTAACTGGTATCCACCGCGTTCGCGTATAACCACGCTCACCGCAGAATTTGCGTCATCCATGTCGCCAAACATCCGCGCATGAGCGGGACAGGTAAGCACACAGGCAGGCTGCCGTTCTTCCACCGGCATCATGGTGTCGTAAATCCGGTCTATGCAGAGCGTGCATTTCTTCATCGTGCCCGATTCGCGATCCAATTCACGGGCGCCATAAGGACATGCCCATGAGCAGTAGTTGCAACCCATGCACTTAGTCTGATCAACCAGCACAATGCCGTCTTCGGCACGCTTGTAGGAAGCACCCGTCGGACATACCGTTACACAGTCAGCATCCTCGCAATGCATGCAGGACATCGGAAAATTTATCGTTTTGTTATTTGGGTATTCGCCCACTTCATAACTACGAATCCGGTTAAACCACACACCCGACGGCTCGGCACCGTATGGCTGATAGTCGGTCAGCGGTGCTGTTGCCCCCGATGCATTCCACTCTTTGCAAGCAATGGCGCAGGCGTGACAACCTACGCATACGTCCAAATCGATCACTAAACCTAATCTCATTTATCTCTTCCTAATTCAATGTGATAAGCAGCATTAGTCGTCAGTGCGCGTACTGTAGCGCAACACATCCGGACGCTCGCCATCATCCCATGGCAGCGGTTTCAATGCGGGAAACTCCGGCCAGCTGCCTTCTTCGCCCTCAGCTGCTTTGTACACCTTGACCCGCAAGTCGAACCAGGCGGCCTGTCCGGTCACGGGGTCAGAGTTGGTAATGCGGCGCTCACCCTGCCTGGCCGGCAGCAGTTCCGAAATCAGGTGATTCAGCAGGAATCCCTTTTTAGCTTCCGATGCATCCGCTTTCAAGCCCCAGGCACCGCCCTGCTTGCCGATCGCATTCCAGGTCCAGATGGTATTTTCCTGTGTGCCTTCCATGGTACGCAACTGACAACGGATCTTGCCGTTATGCGATTCCACCCATATCCAGTCATTATCCTGCAGCCCCATACGACCAGCCTGGCCGCGATTCATGTACATATAGTTTTGCGCCAGAATCTGCCGCAGCCATACGTTTTGCGAATCCCACGAGTGGTACATCAACATCGGACGCTGCGTCAGCGCAAAGAACGGATATTCCTTCTCGTCAACTCTTTCCTGTTCCAGCGGCTTGTACCACATTGGCAATGGATCGAAGTATGTAGCGAGGCGTTCGCGATCTACCGGACTGGTTGGCTGCGGACCATCGTAGAGACCCTGTCCGGCCAAACGGAATTTTTGCAAAGGCTCGGAGTACACCTGCATGATGATCGGTTCGGATTTGCCGACAAAACCGACCTCTGCCGCAACATCCAGATACTCCTTGTTGGCGAACCGGTTGTATTTCTGGCTATCCGGCCAATGGTGCGCAAAGAACGACTCGTTCTCGATATATTTTTCCCATTGCTTCGGATTCGGCTCGCCTTTTAGCGATTTCTCGCCGTTTTTGCCACGCCAGCCTGACAGGAAGCCTATTCCTGGCGCGCGTTCATAATTCACGATAAAATCGGGATAGTTCTTGAATTTTGGCGTGCCATCGGCATTGGTAAATGCCGGGAATTTAAGGCGCGAAGCCAGATCCACCATCACCTCTTGCCAAGGCCGCACATCGCGATCCAGCTTGACCAGCGGATAGCGAATTGCATCTGCCGCTGCATCCGGCTCGGAAATCGGCCGATCCAGCAACGAAATCGTGTCGTGGCGTTCCAGATAAGTGGTATCAGGCAATACCAGATCAGCAAAGTTAACCATCTCCGAATGGAACGCATCCACCACCACCAGGAACGGGATCTTATGCTGGTCAGGCTTGGCAGGATCTTTCTCGCGCAGCATATCCTGCACATTCCTGGTATTCATGGTCGAATTCCAAGCCATGTTGGACATAAACAGCAGCAGCGTATCAATCGGGTAAGGATCGTGATTGGTCGCATTGGTAATCACCATATGCATCAAACCATGCGAAGCGATCGGGATTTCCCAGGAATACGCCTTGTCGATACGCAACGGCTTGCCATCGGCATCAATCACCAAATCCTCAGGCCGCGTCGGGAAACCCAGCGGCGTGCGCGATAACGGCGTATTCGGCGCATTAATCACATCAATATTGTTTTCCGGCAGCTGATGCGGCGGGATCGGTTTGGGATAAGGCGCTCGTGCACGGAAATTGCCCGGGCCATCCAGCGCACCCAGCAGCATCTGGATCAAATGCACCGCACGACAGGCATGGAAGCCATTGGAGTGCGCCGCAATGCCGCGCATCGCATACATTGCCACAGGACGACCTATCACTTTATCGTGCTTACGCCCCCAGCTATCGGTCCATTCGATATCCAGCTCGACCGTTTCCTTGAATGCCACATGCGCCATCTCCAACGCCATACGCTCGATGGTTTCGGCCGGTACGCCGCATTCCTGCGCCACGTTCTCTGGCGCATAACAGTCATCCAGATAACGCTCGGCAGTCAAGCTCATGACCGTCCTCACCGGACGACCATCCGGCGCAACGAAATCGCCAAACAAGGCCGGCGCAACATCTTTTGCCAAGGCATTGACGAACGTTTCCTTTTCAATATCCCACACCAACGGATTGCCCTGTTCGTCGCGCAGGAACAAGCCATGCCCCTTCTGACCCGGAGTATCAACCACCAGCCAGGCTGTATTGGTATAACGAATCAGGAAATCCCAGTCGAACAATTCGCGCGACAGCAGAACGTGCACAACCGATAGCGCCAGCAAACCATCCATGCCCGGCTTGATCGGAATCCATTCATCTGCAATCGCAGAATAGCCGGTACGTACCGGATTCACCGAGACGAATTTGCCGCCGTGACGCTTGAGCTTTTCCAGGCCGATCTTGATCGGGTTGGATGAGTGGTCTTCCGCGACACCCCACATAATAAAATACTTGGCGTAATCCCAATCCGGCGCACCGAATTCCCAGAACGAGAAACCGATGGAATACAGACCGGCCGCAGCCATATTGACTGAACAGAAACCGCCGTGAGCCGCCCAGTTCAAGGTTCCGAACTGCTGCGCCCAAAGACCGGTCAACGCCTGCATCTGATCACGCCCGGTAAAGAACGCCAGCTTGGACGGGTTGGTCGCACGAATTTCCGACAAGCGCTCGGTCAGCATATCCAGCGCCTGATCCCATTCGATCTCAACGAATTCGCCATCACCCCGCTCGGAACCCGGCTTGCGCATCAGCGGCTTGCGTAATTTGGCAGCCGAATACTGTTTCATGATGCCCGCGGAACCTTTTGCGCATAGCACCCCCTGATTAGTCGGATGATTGCGGTTGCCTTGAATAAACCGGACCTTATCCTCTTCCAAAGTGACTTTGATGCCACAGCGGCAGGCGCACATATAACAAGTAGTAAATTTGATTTCCTGCTTGTCGTGATTTTCGATTTTTACAATTGCATTCATTGGGATAGCGACTTTTTTAAAAAGTGGACAATAACCTGAGCGTTGCATTTTCCCTCAACCGCCCCACTTAACGCAAACTATAATCTTTAATGGGGTTATAAATATTATTAAAGCCAATGCCAACTCCATCTCAGCTGTTTACGCCCCTGTGTTTCCATGATAAAGTTTTGCGAGTTTGTATTTCCTTTAAATACAGTGGATACGTTCCCGAATTCAAAAACCGAGCGTGATGCTCAGCAACAATAGGAGTATGGCAGTGGATAAGAGCAACTTCAAAGAGAACACACGTTACACCATCACTTGGCGCGCACCGGATGGCAAACTGCGTCCCGCCAACATCTACGTATACAAGATGTTTGAAAATGCCATGATTGCACGCATGACAGACAAGAGCGGTTTCCTGTACAAGATCGCTTATGATGACGTAACAAAAATCGTCATGGAAAAAGCAGTTGCGCAAGAAGATCAGTACGGCATCCCATCTGCCGTTCTGGACGAAAAGGTATGGAAAGACCGTACCATGATGGAACGTTATTCTTCCTCGCCACACATGGGCAAGTAAGCATCATTTGCGACGGTGCAGGCACCGTCGCTCATTGCTTGACAAGCCGCATACAAGCTCTAAACTAGACACTTCTCCGTTACCGATTCAACACCAGCTTGAACGATATTTCAATTGGCGTGCTCCTGTTGGCACTGCTGGCTTTACTGCTTCTATCCGCCTTCTTCTCCGCATCCGAAACCAGCATGATGGCGATCAATCGCTATCGACTACGCCATCTGGCACGCCACGGACACCGCGGAGCGAAACGTACCGCCGAATTACTTGCCAGCACTGACAAACTGCTTGGTGTCATCCTGCTCGGCAACAATCTCATTAACGCAGCATCGGCCACACTGGTCACCTATATTTCGATACGGCTATTCGGCAACAGCGAATGGGTACTCGGCATCGCCACACTAATCGTTACCTTTGCTATTCTGGTATTCAGCGAAGTCACCCCGAAAGTCATCGGTGCCGCCTATCCGGAAAAAATCGCCCTTCCGGCCAGCTTCATTCTGCGTCCGTTACTGACATTGGCATACCCAGTGGTCTGGTTTGTGAATTTATTTGTACAGGCATTATTGCGCCTGATGCGCTTGCGCCCCAATGTCGACAGCACCGAAAACATTCTGGGCATAGAAGAGCTGCGCTCACTCGTGCTGGAATCGGGGAAACTGCTGCCCTCCACCCACAAAAGCATATTGCTGAATCTGCTGGATCTGGAAAAAATCACCGTAGATGACGTCATGATGCCACGCCATCAAATCGAGGCCATCGCGCTGGATGAATCCGCAGAAACCATTACCCGCCAACTTACCAGCAGCCACCATACCCGCCTGCCAATATATCGCGACCAGCTTAACGAAATCATCGGTATCATTCATCTACGCGATATCGCTCGGGATTTGCGCAACAACGACATAACCAGCGAAACCATCCTCGCCAATGCACAAGCACCCTATTTCATCCCATCCGGCACATTACTGTTTAGCCAGCTGCGTCAATTTCAGGAAAATCAGCGCAGCATCGGCCTGATCGTTGATGAGTACGGCGAGTTACTGGGGTTATTATCCCTGGAAGACATCCTCGAAGAAATTGTCGGCGAGTTAGGGAATTCAGCCCATCCGCAACTGACCGGCTACATTCCGCAGACCGACGGCAGCTGGCTGGTAGAAGGCATCAGCCCTATTCGTCAAATCAATCGCAAATTAAAGCTGCGCCTCCCCGAATCCGGACCCAAAACCATCAACGGCCTGATACTGGAACATCTGGAAGACATACCTGAGCCCGGCACCACGCTCAAGATAGAAAACTACCCCATCGAAATCATTCAGGTACAAGAACGCGCGGTAAAAACCGCCCGGATTTTCCCGCAACAAAAAGCGCTGTAACGGGTTTACAAACACTTTATCTCAGCGCATCATTATTCATGGGAATGTGACCACACAGCTTAATCACCTAATTACTATTCTAAAACATGTCAGCCACTTCATCTCCGATTCTACTAACAGGTCTCGCACGCGCTCTGGTCAGTCAGCAATGGCTTACCGAGGAGGAAGCCGAGGCCCTGATGAAGCATGCCAAGAGTAATAATGAGAGCTTTGTTACCCAGGTACTGAACACCAAAAAAATCAAGTCGCTGAAACTGGCGGAATTTGCCGCGACCCAATTCGGCTTTCCCTACTTCGACCTGAATGCAATCGACCCCGAGGTCATCCCTAAAAAGGTCCTCGATTCCAAGCTCATTCAGCACCGGCGTGTCGTGGCACTGTACCAGCGCGGCAACCGGTTATCGGTAGCGGTCTCCGACCCGACCAATCTGCAAGCCATCGATGAAATCAAGTTTCAAACCAATCTGGCCGTCGATATTATCGTTGTCGAGGATGATAAGCTCGGCAAACTGGTCGCCCAGATTGGCGAAAGCGAAAACAACACGCTGGCCAGCCTGGATGCCGAAGATATTGATCTGGATTTTACCGATGATGAAGCCATCGCCAAAGCCAAGGCCAATGAAGCCGAGACGGCGGACATCGATGACGCCCCTGTCGTACGCTATCTGCAGAAGATATTGCTGGATGCGATCAATGACGGCGTGTCGGATATTCACTTCGAGCCTTATGAAAAATTTTACCGAATTCGCTATCGACTGGACGGCGTCCTGCGTGAAATTGCGCAACCCCCGTTAGCCATCAAAGACAAATTATCCTCCCGCATCAAAGTCATTTCCAAACTCGACATCTCGGAAAAACGCGTGCCGCAGGATGGCCGCATGAAACTGGTACTGTCCAAAAACCGTGCCATCGATTTCCGTGTAAGCACCCTGCCCACCCTGTACGGCGAAAAAATCGTCATGCGGATTCTCGATCCCACCAGTGCCACACTGGGCATTGACGCATTGGGCTATGATCCCGATCAGAAGGCCTTGTTACTGAATGCGGTGCAGCGTCCTTATGGCATGGTACTGGTAACCGGACCCACGGGTAGCGGCAAAACCGTGTCGCTCTACACCTGCCTGAACATACTTAATCAGCCGGGTGTCAATATTGCCACCGCGGAAGACCCGGCAGAAATCAACCTGCCCGGCGTCAACCAGGTCAACGTCAACGACAAAGCCGGACTCACGTTCTCTGCCGCACTGAAATCCTTCCTGCGCCAGGATCCGGACATTATTATGGTGGGCGAGATACGCGATCTGGAAACCGCCGAGATTGCCATCAAAGCGGCACAAACTGGCCACATGGTATTATCGACGCTACATACCAACGATGCCCCATCAACGCTGACGCGTCTGATGAACATGGGGATTGCACCATTCAACATAGCATCCAGTGTTATCCTGATTACCGCCCAGCGACTGGCGCGCAGATTATGCAAATGCAAACAGCCAGCCGACATCCCCAAAGCCGCGCTGCTGCGTGCAGGATTTGGTGAAGAGGAACTGGACGGCAGCTGGCTGCCATACCGTGCCGCAGGCTGTGATATTTGCAAAGGGACGGGATACAAGGGGCGAGTTGGCATTTATCAGGTCATGCCGATCACAGACGTAATGACGCGCATCATCATGAGCAACGGCAACGCCATCGACATTGCGGATCAGGCGCGACGCGAAGGCGTCAGGGATCTGAGGCGCTCGGGACTGGATAAAGTCCGTTCAGGACTAACCTCGCTGGAAGAAGTCGAATCGGTGACTAACGAATAACCCGGTACTTACACGCCGCAACTCAATAACGAAATAGAATTCGGAGACTCAGCATGGCTGTCGCAAAAAACGTTAAGGCACAAAAAGAAATTGCATTTAGCTGGGAAGGCACGGACAAGAGCGGCAAAAAAGTACAAGGCGAAATGATCGCCGGTGGCGAAGCCGTGGTCAGCTCCACGCTACGCCGCCAAGGCATCAACGTCAAAAAAATCAAGAAAAAGAGCTCATTCGGCGGCGGCAAAAAAATCACCCCTAAAGATGTCGCCCTGTTCACACGGCAACTCGCCACCATGATGAAATCCGGCGTACCGCTATTGCAGGCGTTCGACATTGTTGCCAAAGGCCATGCCAATCCGGCAGTACAAAAATTGCTCATCGACATCAAAAGCAATATCGAAGGCGGTAATAGCCTGAGCAAATCCTTTGCCAAATATCCGCTGTATTTTGACACCTTATATGTCAATCTGGTCGATGCCGGTGAACAGGCGGGTATTCTCGACGGCGTGCTGGATCGTCTCGCGACCTATCAGGAAAAGATCCTCGCTATCAAAGGCAAAATCAAATCGGCTTTGTTCTACCCAATATCCATCATTGTTGTGGCATTCGTCATTACTGCGATCATCATGCTGTTCGTAGTTCCCGCCTTCAAGGAATTATTCAGCAGCTTTGGTGCCGACTTGCCAGCACCAACGCTGATCATGATGAGCATTTCCGACTTTTTCGTCCGTTACTGGTGGCTGATCTTCGGTTCTATCGGTGGCGGGTTCTGGTTCTTTTTCTACACCTGGAAACGCTCAAGGAAAATGCAGGAAGTCATGGATCGCGCGCTGCTCAAACTGCCGATTTTCGGATTAATCCTGGAAAAAGCAGCCATCGCCCGCTGGACCCGCACCTTGTCTACCATGTTTGCCGCCGGCGTTCCTCTGGTAGAAGCGCTCAGTTCAGTCGCTGGCGCAGCAGGCAATATCGTCTATTACCACGCCACGCTAAAAATCCGTTCGGAAGTCAGTACAGGCACCAGCCTCACCATTGCCATGCAAAATAGCGGTATTTTCCCCAACATGGTGCAGCAAATGGTAGCCATCGGCGAAGAATCCGGTGCACTGGACTCCATGCTGGGGAAAGTTGCCGATTTTTACGAAGCCGAAGTAGATGATGCGGTGGCATCAATCTCCAGCCTGATGGAACCCGTCATCATGGTAGTGCTGGGCGGCCTGATTGGCAGCATGGTTATTGCCATGTATCTGCCGATCTTCAAAATGGGCAGTGTGGTCGGCTAATTACAAAGGTTTTCAGCATATGCTCGCTTTAATGCAAGCCGACTCCCGGCTATTCACTATCGCATGCGGGATAGTGGGCCTGCTGGTCGGCAGTTTTCTCAATGTGGTCATTTACCGCCTGCCCAAAATCATGGAGCGCGAGTGGCGTGAACAATGCGCCGAACTCAGCGGCCAACACCTGCCGGAGCAAACCCCATACAGCTTGTCCGCCCCTCGTTCCACATGCACATCGTGCGGACACAAGATCAGCGCGACAGAGAATGTTCCGATACTCAGCTACCTGTGGTTGCGAGGCAAATGCGCGGGTTGCGGTATGCGCATCAGCCCGCGCTACCCGGTGGTAGAAGCAATCACCGGGATATTGTCCGCGGCGGCCGCCGGTTATTTCGGTTTTGGTCTCGCCGCCGTGGCCGCGATTATTTTCATCTGGGCATTAATCGCACTTACCTTCATCGATTTCGACACTCAATTACTGCCCGACAGCATCACCCTGCCATTATTATGGTCAGGCCTGTTTTTCAACCTGCAAGCCACGTTCGTGCCACTCCAATCGGCCGTCATCGGCGCAATCGCGGGTTATCTGAGCTTGTGGGGAATATATTGGCTATTCAAACTCGCCACCGGGAAAGAGGGCATGGGTTATGGTGACTTTAAATTGCTGGCAGCAATCGGTGCATGGTTAGGCTGGGCCATGTTACCGCTGGTGATTTTATTATCCTCTGCTGTAGGCGCAATAATCGGCATCATCCTCATCATCCTTGCCAAACAAGGACGCTCGGTACCTATCCCCTTCGGCCCGTACCTTGCTGGAGGAGGGATCATCGCCTTGTTTTGGGGCAAGGATATTCTGCATAGCTATTTAGCGACGCTGACATGAGCTTCATTGTCGGCTTGACCGGTGGCATAGGCTGCGGCAAAACCACGGTTAGCCGGATATTCGCCGAACTCGGCGCTGTCATCATCGATACCGATGAAATAGCCCACTCGCTCACGCAGCCCGATGGCCTCGCCATGCCTGAAATCGCCCGGACATTCGGTGAAAACTACGTTGCCCAGAACGGCGTCCTGGATCGACCGCGTATGCGCAAGCTTGTGTTTAACGATACCGACGCCAAGCACCAACTGGAAGCCATCCTGCACCCCCTGATCTATCAGGCCGTCACTGCAGCAGTCGCATCGCACCCCGACGCCACCTATATTCTGCTGGTTGTACCGCTGCTCATCGAAACCAGACGTTATCTGGATATGGTGCAACGTATTCTGGTAGTGGATTGCGACGAACAGCAACAAATCAGCCGCGCTATTGCGCGCAGCGGTTTAAGCGAAGACGCTGTGCAGCGCATCATGCAGAACCAGACTACACGACAGCAAAGACTGCAATTCGCGGACGATGTCATTCTGAATCGAAACTCGCTCGAATTTACCCGGCAGCAAGTCACCGAATTACATCGACTTTATCTCGCCCAGGCGCAAAGTTTTCATGCTACGCATTAGTATTTGCCAACTTAAACCTTATCATGTCAGAATCCGATATGCATCTTCAGCTTGCAATTAATCAGCCTAACTTGTGATTCACTACGAATACCCACTCAGTGAGCGTGTGCGCACCTTACTTCGACTCGAGAGCTTGTTTCATAAGGCGCTCTATTTCGTTACGCTTGATGACCCGCTCCCTCACCATACCGCTCTGCTCGCCATTTTCGAGATTATCGAAGTCGCCGCCCGCGCCGATCTGAAATCCGACATTCTGCAAGAACTGGAACGGCAACGCCAGAGTTTGGAATCATTGCGTCGCAATGCCGCAATAGATCAGGACAAGCTAAGTGAGATACTGACCGAGATTAATCACTGTTTGAAATCCATCCACGGTCTTGCCGGGAAACTGGGACAACATCTCAAGGAATATGAATGGCTATTAAACGTCAAGCAGCGCGCCGGCATTCCCGGCGGCACTTGCGGATTCGACCTGCCCGCCTATCATTATTGGCTGCACAGCACGACCGCAAAACGCCGTGATGACCTGAACGCATGGATTACCCCCATGCTGCCCATCTATCACGGGTTGAGCGTGGTATTAAAACTGCTACGCGAGAGCGGTCTGCCACAGCCAGCCGTGGCAATCAAAGGCGCCTATCAGCAGATGCTGGGCGGACGCAATGCACAATTGCTCAAAATCAGCCTTAACCAGGCGCTGCCCTGCGTACCTGAAGCCAGCGCCAACAAGTATGCGCTTAGCATTCGCTTCATGGCCGTCACTCAGGAACGCCCCAGCCAATGCACCGAAAACATTGAATTCAATCTGACATTCTGCAATTTATGAAACTGCCCGCCATTGTCAAATGCCCGACTTGCCAAGCCCCTGTCGAGTGGGTACCGGCCAACAGCTATCGGCCGTTCTGTTCAGAACGCTGCCGTCTGATCGATTTAGGGCAATGGGCGAACGAGGCTTACAGCGTACCGGTCACCAGTTCCCCGGATCAGGACGCCGATTCCTCACTCAGCTGAATCAGCCGCCTGCTTGCATGGTTTTCACACCATCCGCCGTACCCAGCAACAACACATCTGCCGGACGTTGCGCAAACAGTCCGTTCGTCACCACACCCACAATCTGATTCAGGGCCGTTTCCAGCTCCACCGGGTTCATGATACTCAGACCATGCACATCCAGAATCACATTCCCGTTATCTGTCGTGAAGCCTTCACGCAAACGAGGTTGGCCGCCTAATTTGGTCAACTCGCGTGCGACATAGCTGCGTGCCATCGGTATCACTTCCACCGGCAACGGGAAACGCCCCAATACATCGACCAATTTGGACGCATCGGCCAAACAAATGAATTTTTTGCTGCAGGCCGCAACGATCTTTTCACGGGTCAATGCACCACCGCCGCCTTTAATCATGTGCATATGCCTGGTGATTTCGTCTGCGCCATCCACATATATTTCCAGTTCGCCGACATCATTCAACTCGTAAACGGTAATGCCATGCCCTTTTAAACGTTGCGCGGTGGCTTCGGAACTGGCGACAGCGCCATCAAAACGGCCTTTTACATTAGCCAGCTCATCAATAAAAAAATTAGCCGTGGAACCGGTACCTACCCCGATAATCCCTTGCGGCACGTAATCGATTGCCGCCCGCGCCACAGCCTGTTTCAATTCATCTTGCGTCATTGTCATCCCCGCTTCGCTTACACATTACAAAAACAAAGAGGATAACCATAAATTAGAATTTTCACAAATGGCGCAAGGTCTGTTAATCTTGAGGTTCTGTTCGACATAGACCGCATCATGGCAAATAACGATCTTTCTCACGACTACCTGGCTGATATTCTGACCGCACGCGTTTACGACGTAGCCATTGAATCCCCTCTGGAACTGGCGCCCAACCTGTCGGCACGTATTGGCAACAACATCTATCTGAAGCGTGAGGATCTGCAACCGGTATTTTCCTTCAAATTGCGCGGCGCCTATAACAAGATGGCAGGACTATCCGCAGATGCATTGGCCGCAGGCGTGATTACCGCGTCCGCCGGCAACCATGCCCAGGGTGTAGCATTGGCTGCGCAGAAGCTGGGCTGTCGTGCGACCATCGTCATGCCCACCCCTACACCGCAAATCAAGGTCAATGCCGTCAAGGCGCGCGGCGCCGAAGCCATCCTGGTGGGCGACACCTACGATGACGCCTACGCCTACGCCAGAAATCTGGCGGAGACATCGGGCGCAACCTACGTCCACCCCTACGACGACCCGGCGGTCATTGCCGGCCAGGGCACCGTCGCGATGGAAATCCTGCGCCAGCACGGCGCACCTATCGACGCGGTGTTCATCCCGGTTGGCGGCGGCGGCCTGATCGCTGGCATGGCGGTATATATCAAGCGTCTCAAACCCGGCATCAAGGTGATCGGCGTCGAACCCGAGGACGCCGACGCCATGGCGCGCTCGCTGTCGGCACAGCAACGCGTACTGCTATCGCAAGTCGGGATTTTTGCCGATGGCGTTGCAGTCAAACAGGTAGGCGAAGAGACCTTCCGCCTGGCGAGCCTGTACGTAGACGAAATCATCCGTGTCGACAATGATGCCATCTGCGCGGCAATCAAGGATGTATTTGAAGACACACGTTCCATCCTGGAGCCGTCCGGCGCCCTGTCCGTTGCCGGCGCCAAGATATGGTGCGCGCGTGAGCAAATTTCCAACAGCACTGTCGTCGCCATTGCCAGCGGCGCCAACATGAATTTTGACCGGCTGCGCTACATTGCCGAGCGCGCCGAGCTTGGCGAGCGCCGCGAGGCCATACTCGCGGTCACCATTCCGGAAACGCCAGGCAGTTTCAAGGCATTTTGCACCCTGCTGGGCACGCGCAACATTACCGAATTCAACTACCGTTACGCCGATAACCAGGATGCTCATGTCTTTGTCGGCGTACAAGTACCTAACCGTCAGGCAGCAAACGATCTGGTAACCATGCTGCAAGCCAACCAGCTGACCACCGTCGATCTGACCGACAATGAAATGGCCAAACTGCACGTCCGCCATCTGGTCGGCGGTCACGCACCGCAAGTCGAACATGAGCTGATTTATCGTTTTGAATTTCCCGAACGTCCGGGCGCACTGATGCGCTTCCTGAACGCGCTGAGCCAGAACTGGAATATCAGCCTGTTTCACTACCGCAATCACGGCGCAGACTACGGACGCGTACTGGTGGGCATACAGGTGCCACCGCAGGAACAACCCGATTTCCATGCTTCGCTGCACCGTCTCGGCTATCCATATTGGGATGAAACCGACAACGTAGCTTACAGACTGTTTTTAAATTAGATGCGTTTTCTTTTTGTTTGCTTCATCCTGACCGTCAGTTTATTTGCCCGCGCCGACGACGGCAATGATTTCGTTGCCGCGCGCGAGGCTTTTCGTACCGGGCAGATCCAGCGCCTGCCGGACTACGCACAGCGCTTGCAGAATTCGGTATTGCTGCCGTATGTCCAATACTGGTTGCTCAGCTCACAACTCAAAACCGCACGTCCGGATGACATACGCTATTTTATCGCTCGTAACAGCGACACCCCGTTATCCAACAAACTGCGTAGCGACTGGTTGCGCCTGCTCGGGCAACAGCAGGACTGGACGACCTATCTGGATGAATATCCGCTGGCGGTCAACCCGGACTTGAGCCTGCAGTGTTATGCGCTGCAGGCGCGAATTGCACAAGGTCAGCTGCTCGCACTCAAGGACGGCGTGACATTATGGTTCACCGGCAAGGAAATGCCGACCAGTTGCGACGACCTGTTCAGCACACTGATCGCCAGACAATACATCAGCGAGAACGACATTTGGCAGCGTATCCGCTTGTTGCTGGAGAATAACAATACCAACACGGCGCTGACGATTTCGGCTTATCTGACCAAGCCAGCCCAGCTGGATCCCAAGCTACTGCGTATCGCCAGCACCGCGCCGGAAGCGCTGCTCAATGGCAATCGGCTGGATTTACGTCAGCGCGGGCAACGCGAACTGGCGCTCTACGCCATCAACCGTCTGGCCCGCAACAATGCCGACACTGCGGCCCAACAATGGGAGAGAATCAAAGCCGCTTTCTCCGTCGACGATCAACACTACGGCTGGGGACAAATCGCCCTGTACGGCGCCCGCCAGCATCTTCCGGCAGCGCTGACCTGGTTTGACAAGGCCGACGACAAGGAACTCAATGACGAACAGCGTGCATGGCAAACACGCACCGCACTGCTCGCCGGGAACTGGACAAAAGTCCAGAGCAGCATTCTGGGCATGCCTGACAACGTCCGCAGTGAAGCTGCCTGGCGCTATTGGCTGGCGCGCGCCTACAAGTCCCAAGGCAAAACCTACCAGGCCAATACACTGCTCGCACCGCTATCGCGGGAATATAATTTCTACGGCTTGCTGGCCGAAGAAGAGCTCGGTCCGGCAGCAGGCAACCCTGTCATTAATTTCAACGTAGCCGGCGATGAAGTTGCCGCCATCGGCCGCATCTCCGCCATCCAGCGTGCTCTGCTGTTATACCAGCTTGACTACCGCACCGAAGCCAATAACGAATGGAATTGGGCGACCCGCAACTTCGACGACCGTCGCCTGCTGGCAGCGGCAGAATTCGCCCGCCAGCAGAACTGGCTCGATCGCGCCATCAATACCGCCGACCGCACCCAGCAATTGCACAACTTCGATCTGCGCTTTCTTGCGCCGTACCGCGACACCGCCCGTCGCTATGCAAAAGAATACGGACTGGATGAAGCCTGGGTGTACGGACTCATGCGTCAGGAAAGCCGCTTTGTCAGCCAGGCCAGATCAGGGGTAGGGGCTGCCGGCATCATGCAGATCATGCCCGCCACCGCACGCTGGATCGCCAACAAGCTCGGCATCCATCATTTCCAGACCGAACACCTGCATCAACTGGAAACCAATATGCAATTTGGCATGTACTATCTCAAGACCATCGAGCAAAGCCTGGATAACTCGGACGTGCTCGCAACCGCTGCATATAATGCCGGACCCGGACGGGCGCGGCGCTGGCGCGGTGAAAAAACCATGGAAGGCGCGATTTACGCCGAAACCATCCCGTTCAGCGAAACCCGCGACTATGTTAAAAAGGTCATCGCCAATGCGGTATTCTATGCGCGACGCTTTAATCAGCCTGAAATCTCGATCAAGGCACGGTTAGGCATCATCGCCGGTTCTGCCAGTCCACCTTTATGCGGAGGCAGCAATGAGAATGCGCCGAATTGCGATAACTAGGCTGTGACTGTCGTCTGGTTCAGTGCAATCAGGCTGCCGTTGACCAATTGGTCGATTTCCGCTTCACTGATCACATAGGGCGGCATAAAATACACCGTATTGCCAATCGGACGCAGCAACAATCCCTGCTCCAGTGCCGCCAGATAGAAATCGCGAGCAAAATCCGGCTTCGCGCCAACCACATCAAACGCCCAGATCATGCCGGTACGGCGGAAATTGGCTACCAGCGGATGCTCGCGTAGCGGCATCGCCGCCCGGTCCAGGTAATCTGCCTTGCTGCGATTAGCCGCCAGCACCTGATCCTGCGCAAAAATATCCAGCGTCGCCAGCGCAGCGCGGCATGCCAACGGATTACCGGTATAGGAATGCGAATGCAAAAAACCGCGTGCGGTGGAATCATCGTAAAATGCGCTGTAAATATCATCGGTAACCAGCACCGCCGACAACGGCAGATAGCCGCCGGTAATCCCCTTGGACAAGCACATCATATCCGGCCTGACAGCGGCGTGCTCGCACGCGAACATGGTGCCGGTACGGCCGAAACCGACCGCAATTTCATCGGCGATCATATGCACCTTGAATTCGTCGCACAGTTGCCGCATCCGGGTTAAATACGCCGGATGGTACATCGCCATTCCCGCTGCACCCTGCACCAGCGGCTCGACGATGACCGCGGCCACCTGCCGGTGATGTCGAGCCAGATAATCCGCAAGATCCTGAGCAGCACGCAAAGCGTACCGCTCTGCCGATTCGCCCGCTTCCGCCAGCCGCCAGTCGGGACTCATCACCTGAGCACTCTGCCTTAACAAGGGCGCGTAGGTATCCTTGAAAATCGCGACATCCGTTACCGACAGCGCCCCCAGAGTTTCACCGTGATAACTGTTTTTCAGACTGATGAATTCGGTTTTCCCGCCTTGGCCATGATTGCGCCAGTAATGGAAACTCATTTTCAGTGCAATTTCGGTGGCCGATGCGCCGTCCGATCCATAAAATGCATGCCCCAGACCGGTCAATTGCGCCAGCCGTTCCGACAACGCCACCACCGGGGCATGCGTGCAGCCAGCCAACATCACATGTTCGATCTGATTCAGCTGATCGCAGATAGCGGCATTGATGTGCGGATTGGCATGGCCGAACAGATTGACCCACCAGGATGAAATCGCATCGATATAAGCATGTCCGTCCACGTCGTATAACCACACGCCCTGCCCCCGTGCAATCGCCAGAGGCGGCGTTGCGATTTGCTGCTTCATTTGGGTACAGGGGTGCCATACCGCAGCCTGGGTACGTTGAATCAAATCAGATTGTGCCATTACACTGAATCCTAAAAACCCGCATTGGAACATTTTAATGAAATTTGGCGCATCGCTTCACATTTAGCCATTTTTTAGTTAGCATACACGCATACTTCAAAACGCATTCGCGTGCTTATCTGATATTTTACCTATTAAACTCAGCGAGGATTCCATGAGCGAGCATATTCATTACGTTACTGACGACACTTTTGAGCAGGAAGTGCTGCAATCCACCTTACCCGTACTGGTGGATTACTGGGCTGACTGGTGTGGTCCTTGCAAAATGATTGCCCCGATACTGGATGAAATTGCAAAAGAATACGCAGGCCGTCTGAAAATCGCCAAACTCAATATCGATGAAAACCAGTCTACCCCTCCCAAATTCGGCATCCGCGGCATCCCTACCCTGATGATTTTCAAGAACGGCAACGTCGAAGCAACCAAAGTTGGCGCCCTGTCAAAATCACAACTCACCGCTTTTGTTGACAGCAACATTTAATTACATTATCCTGCGCCTGAGCCTATCCGAATAGCAGCAAAAAATCTAAATTCGGACATCAGGCGCATCTCTCCCCTATTTGTTTTCAACTTGCCTAGTGATTAGGCTTAGAGTTTTCCTACATGCATTTATCTGACCTGAAACAACTTCACGTCACCCAGCTAGTTGAAATGGCGACGACCAATTCGATTGAAGGTGCCAACCGATTACGCAAGCAAGAGCTGATTTTCGCACTGCTTAAAAACCAGGCTAAAAAAGGTGTCAGCATTTATGGCGAAGGCACGCTGGAGGTACTCCCGGACGGTTTCGGCTTCCTGCGTTCACCGGACACATCCTATCTCGCCAGTCCGGATGATATTTACATCTCGCCTTCGCAGATCCGCCGTTTCAACTTGCATACCGGCGACTCCATCGAAGGTGAGATCCGCATCCCCAAAGACGGCGAACGTTACTTTGCTCTGGTCAAGGTCGATAAAGTAAATAGCGAACCTCCGGAAAATGCCAAAAACAAGATCCTGTTTGAAAACCTCACCCCGCTGCACCCTACCCAACCCTTGCTCCTCGAGCGCGACATCCGCGCTGAAGAAAACATCACTGGCCGCATCATCGACATGATTGCACCTATCGGTAAAGGTCAGCGCGGCTTGCTGGTAGCCAGCCCGAAATCAGGCAAAACTGTGATGCTGCAGCATATCGCACACGCCATCACCAGCAACCACCCCGACGTCATCATGATCGTTTTGCTGATCGATGAGCGTCCCGAGGAGGTTACCGAAATGACGCGCTCCGTACGCGGTGAAGTCGTGGCCTCAACTTTTGACGAACCGGCCACCCGCCACGTGCAGGTCGCCGAAATGGTCATCGAAAAAGCCAAGCGTCTGGTAGAACACAAGAAAGACGTGGTGATTCTGCTGGATTCGATCACCCGTCTGGCACGCGCCTACAATACGGTGATCCCATCGTCGGGCAAAGTGCTGACCGGCGGTGTGGATGCCAATGCATTGCAGCGTCCCAAGCGCTTCTTCGGCGCCGCCCGCAATATCGAGGAAGGCGGTTCGCTGACCATCATCGCTACCGCGCTGGTAGAAACCGGCAGCCGTATGGACGACGTGATTTTCGAAGAATTCAAGGGCACCGGCAACATGGAGATCCATCTGGATCGCCGCATGGCCGAGAAGCGCCTGTACCCTGCGATCAACGTCAACCGTTCCGGCACCCGCCGTGAAGAATTGCTGATCAAGGCCGACATCCTGCAGAAAATCTGGGTACTGCGCAAATTACTCTATCCGATGGATGATCTGGAAGCGATGGAATTCCTGCTCGACAAAGTCAAAGCCACCAAAAACAACGCGGAGTTCTTTGACTCCATGCGTGGCGGGCGCTGATAACAGCGCACTTGTTGAATTAACCGCTGGCGTCCCCAGCGGTTAATCCGGCTTCAACGGCTTGCCACGGTTCCCGGCACGGCCATCGTCTTAGGCAACAACACCCACATCTGCCCGCTTTGCTTCATCATTCCTGCCTGTTTGCCTGCTGCATCGCCAAATCCCCAGAAATAATCCGCGCGCACATTGCCGCGTATGGCGCCGCCCGTATCTTGCGCCAATACCAGACGATTCATCGGCACATTTGACGACGGCTCGGTCGTTGCCAGCCAGACTGGCGCGCCCAAAGGAATGGCACGAGTATCCACGGCGATACTGCGGCCAGCAGTAATCGGCACACCCAATGCTCCCAGGGGACCGCCATTGCTATTCGGCAATTCCTTGAAAAACACGAAGCTGGGATTCTGCTCCAGCAGTTCGGGCAGCTTATCCGGATGTTTGCCGCCCCAGGCCTTGATACTTTGCATCGAGGTCTGATCCAGACGCAACTCACCGCGATCCGCCAGCACGCGCCCTATGGAACGATAGGGATAACCGTTCTGGTCAGCGTAACCCACGCGCATCATGCTGCCATCCGGCAACTGGACGCGCCCCGAACCTTGCACTTGCAGGAAAAACGCCTCCACCGCATTGTCCACCCATACCAGCTCGTCGCCCGCCAGCGGCGTTTTTGCGCCATCTATATCGGCACGACTCAGATAAGGCACGACTTTATTACCCTCCAGCCGCCCGCGCAGCCGCAGATTTCTGAGTTCAGGGTATACACCAGACAGGTCTATGGTTAACAGGTCTGCAGGCGCCTTGTATAACGGAATCGGATAAGCTGCCGACGGCGTACGGCTGCCATGCAGCAGCGGCTCGTAGTAGCCCGTCATCAGGCCGCCAGTACTGCCATCGGCCTGCAATGACTGATACACATTGAACCAGTTCTGAAAGAAATCTCGCACCGCTTCATTCGTTGCGGGTTTCGAATCCTGAGCGGCGGCACATACCGCCTGCCACTCAGGCTTCGCTTTCAATGCTGCACAGGACTGCAGCCAGCTGTCCCATGCCGCCAATACCTGATCATCATTCCAGCCAGGTAACGCATTCCAGTCCGCAGGCTGCAGATTTGGCGTAACCGCCGGAACTGGAGGCGGCGTAACGGCAGTCGGCGCAGTCGGCGCAGGCGGGGCCGGCGTACAGGGCACGGGAGCGGCCACCGGGGGCGGCACGGTGGCGCAACCGCCAAGCAGCAGCACAAAAGCAATGAAATTGACACGAGTTATATTAGTCATGCGAAAATACGAAAGAGACGTTAATTACCCAAGAGTATAGCAAAATCATGCCGAGTGTTTATCAACCCGTACCGCGTTTCTATCTGGAGCGGCTCACCATTGCTGCAATGTGCAACGAAGCCATGGATTTACACTGGCATGACGAAACCAGTCAGTTGAATTACATGGCGTCTGTCTGGCCGCTGGAAATTGTGGATCAGGATCAGGCCGAATACCTGCTGGCACGCAATGAAACCGGGGAAAGCGTACGCATCAGGCTGGATCTGATCCGCAATTTCCCGACACCGGTAAAATAACCGCCCCACGCATAAAACAAGAAACCAACAGAACTGCTTCAATGCAGATTAAGCGCTACCGTCCGCTGCAAATTACCCAGCGATATCAGCACCTTGTCTTTCAGTAGCATCAATTTTTCACTCATCGCCTTTGCGGCCTCTTTTTCACCGCGCGCATTTAAGCTCACGATTTCCATGCCGACCTGATGCACCTCGGCATGTATTTTTTCCAGCGCCGCGAATTCAGGCAACCGACCGTAGCGCTGCCTGCCTACACCATAATACCAGTGGCCAAAGCGACACTGGTGATGATCGACCAGTTCGGATTTTGGCAGCGTAAGCGGCGAATCGAATACCGATGCCACTACCTTTTTCACCCAGGATAAATGGTCATGCTGCGCAACCAGCAGAGGGAAATCCGACAAATCCCAATGTGTATCAGACCACACGGCCCAGCTGGGATCCGGTTTGTATTGCCGGACCCAGTCCATCACCTTTGCTGCCGGCATCGGATGCGCGATGCCATAGCCTTGCGCCAGATCACACCCCAGGCGCATCAGCAACACGCCATGCTCGGCCGTTTCCACTCCCTCGGCAATGACCTCGCTGCCGAATACGCTGGCAAGGCTGATGACCGCCTCGACCAGCGCCAAGCCTTCTTTATCCACCAGCATATCACGCACAAAAGACTGATCGATTTTGAGCACATTGGCGGGCAAGCGCTTGAGATAAGTCAGCGAGGAATAACCCGTACCGAAATCGTCCAGAGCAAAACTCACGCCCAATTTCCGACAACGAACGACCATGTCATGAGCATAGCCCAGATCGCCCAGCGTTGCCGATTCCAGGATTTCTATCTGCAACAAATTCGACGGCACATGCGGATAAGCCGCCAGCAATGCGCTCAGCCGTTCGCAAAAATCGCTGCGCTGGAAATGCAAGCCGGCGATATTGACACTCACCGTCCATTCCTGGCCCAACGCCATCCATGCCTCGACTTGCTGCAGCGCATGGGTGATGACCCATTCGCCGAGTTCGACAATCAAATCGGTTTGTTCGATCAAAGGCAGAAATTCCAGCGGCGGCACGATGCCGCGTTCTGGATGATGCCAGCGTATCAGCGCCTCCATGCCCACCACCTTGCCGCTGCGCATGTTTACCTTGGGCTGATAGTACAGACAGAATTCGTCGTCGAGCAATGCCTGGCGCACCCGCTCGATCTTGCGCAGACTGGTTTGCGCTTCCATATTGGAAGCAAGATCGAACAGATAATAGCGGTTGCGCCCGGCCTGCTTGGCCTGATACATCGCCTGGTCGGCGTGCCGCAGCAGGGTATCGGGATCGGCGTCATCGAGCGGGTACAGTGTCATGCCGATACTCGCATTGATTTTGACGTCTTCATTGCCGATACGATAGGGTGCAGCCACCATGGTCAAAATCCGGTGGACAGCCAGTTCCACTTCGTCCATGTCACCGAACTCGTTCAGCAGCAATACAAATTCATCACCTCCCAAACGGGCTACGGTATCCTCCCCGCGTACCACGCCGGTCAACCTATGCGCCACCTCGACCAGCACTGCGTCGCCCGCTTCATGCCCGAACAGATCGTTAATCGGCTTGAATTCATCCAGGTCCAGCAAGCACACGGCTGTCAGCGTACTGTTACGGCGCGCATTAGCCAGCGCACGGACGAAACGGTCATTCAACAGGGTACGGTTGGGCAAATTGGTTAACGCATCATGACCAGCCTGCCAATGTACGGCCGACATCAGCCGGTGTTTTTCAGTCACGTCATGGAAAACCAGCACGCACCCCACCATATTGCCGTCACTCATGCATATCGGCGCAGCAGAATCCTCGATATTGTATTCAATTCCCGTACGCGAGATCAGCACGAGATTCTCCATCAAACCCACCACGTGTTTTTCCCGCACCACTTTTCTCACCGGGTTATCCGCCGGCTGACGCGTGACCTCGTTCACGATATTGAAAATCTGCTCGATCGCCATGCCGATTGCCTCGTTCGCCGACCAGCCAGTGAGTCGCTCTGCGATCTCGTTGAGGAAGGTAACCTTACCCTCGATATCAGTCGTCATGACCGCGTCGCCTATCGACGCCAGCGTCACTTCGGCACGCTCCTTTTCCAGCTGCAGCGCGGTTTCCAGCTGCTTGCGTGCAGTGATATCGAAATATATCGCCTGATAGCGCTTGGGCTGATGCGTCCCTTCATCCAGAATGGGTACGATAGTGCTATACACCCAATACAGACGCCCATCCCTGGCACGATTACAAATCTCTCCGTGCCAGATTTTCCCCCGCCCGATGGCCTGCCACATTTTGTCGAAAAAATCCGGCGCATGCATACCGGAATTCAGCATGCGGTGATTCTGCCCGAACAGCTCATCGGGCGTATATCCGGATACCATGCAAAATTTGTCATTTACAAACATGATATTGCCGGCAAGATCGGTTTCGGCGATGATCGCAGCGGCATCCATTGCGCGACGCTGTTCCTGATACGCAAAATTTTGCGCGGTGATCTGCTCCAACTGCGCAGCTTGTGCCGCCTCGCGCTGGTGCAGCTCGGCAATTAACAGACCGAGACGCTTGTTGCCGTCATTGAAAGCACGCACCAGCCCGCGCAATTCCGGGGCTCCGCGTTCACGCACCTGCACGTCATGCTTGCCGCGTTTCATCGCGTCCACCGCCACCACCAGACGGTCCAGTACAATCAGATTGCGCCGCAAAATAAAATAGCTGGATAACCAGATCAATAGCAGTGCGACGAATGCGAACTGCGCCAGTCGCACGAACTCTTTCCATATCGAATTCAGTTCATGCGCCGGATTAAGGACGATCCGCAGACTGCCATATTCCTGCCCGGAAATAGTGATCGGCTGCATACTGCGCAACGCAGGAATGCTGGCCCAATGCACGAACCAGTCAGGGGCGCGCGCAACCACAGGCGCAGGATCGACGACACTGATCACCATACCACGGTAACGCCATTCCAGTTTCAGCAGATCAGGGCGTAATCGGACTTGGTTCTGCAATAACTGTCTGATGCCGGAATAATCACCGACAATAGCCTGACCCCCTACTGCGGGCACGATCAGCTCACGCAATTCATGCACGGTCTGATGGGCACGCCTGTTGCCGTCAGCCTGTTCCTGCGCCATTTGCACGGCCACCATCAATACTGAAGTAATGATGATCACGCAAGTGATCGCCAACAGCAATCGTGACAATAGTCCCAGATGTTGCCAGAAACGCATAGAGAGTTTGATCATAAAACCATTATTCGTTCGCTAATACGGCTAATGCGGCACAACATGAAATTAAAGACGGATGCGCGACACTCTCCCACTGTTATTGGCTTGATCAGGGAACGACTTCAGACGAGTCGGCGTGTTGGTCAGCTCATCATAATGACAGCTTACCTATTTGTAAACGCATTGATACCTGTTGAGCAGAAACAGGATGTTGATATGGCAATATGCCCAACAATGGTGCAGAAATCCGTTGTTGCAGACTGGAAAGATTGTCTGCCAGCACCTGCATTTGCGGATCGAGCTGATTGGCCACCCAGCCCGCCAGAGTCAAACCCTGACCGACAATCGCCTGTGCCGTCAGCAACGCATGATTGATGCAGCCCAGACGCATGGCGATGACAAGTATCACCGGCAGATTGAGCTGACGGGCCAGATCGGCCATGGTTTCGGATTCATTCAACGGTACATAGAAACCGCCCGCGCCCTCGACAATCACCATATCGGCATGGCTTTGCAGATCCGCATAAGCCTGCCGCAGAGTGGCAATTTCTATTTCGGTTCCGGCTTGCGCGGCAGCGATATGCGGCGCAATCGGCGGGTCGAAGCGATACGGATTGCGCAGCGACAACGGGACATCCACATTGCTCGCCGCCTGCAACTGCGCCACATCTTCCCAGTACGGTTCGCCATCACACCACTCGCAACCGGCTGCCACCGGCTTCATGCCGACCACGCGCAAATCCTGTGCGGCAAACGCATGCAGCAACGCCGCCGATACCAGGGTCTTGCCCACCCCGGTATCGGTGCCGGTGACGAAATAACCGCGACTCACAGCAGCCCTTGTTCCGTGCGGCGGCGCTGGATATTCATCTGCACGATCTGGTAGCCGTCTGCGGTTCTGGTTTTCTGATTGACCCAGGCATGGCCGTAAATCACTTCATACGTTGCCGGCAAACGGCCGTCCTTGCGCCTGCGCTCGAACGCAGCTTCCAGCTTTTGCCAGCGCACGCGGCTGGTCAGCCCCGGATTGCGCCCGGCAGTGACATTGTGCGCGCCGATCGCTTTCAGTTCGCGCAGCATGGTCTTCAGATCGGCATAGGTCAGCGTGATATATTCCATGTCCATCACCGGGGTGTTGAAACCGGCGCTCACCAGCACATCGCCGATGTCATGCATGTCCACGAACTGGTTGACATGGGTATAGCCATCGACCTCGGCAAACGACGCCCGCAGCTCTTTCAGGGTATCCGGGCCGAAGGTCGCGAACATCAGCAGCCCGCCAGGTGCCAGTACCCGGTACAGTTCGGCAAAGCTCACGTTCAGGTCGTTGCACCATTGCAGCGCCAGACTCGACCACACCATGTCCACGCTGGAAGTCTTCAACGGCAGATGGTCGATATCGCCGCACACCGCATGCAGCGGGGCGCCGCGGCGCAGTTTCTGCCACAGGCTCTGCGGCGGACAGGCGATCCTGAGCATGGATTCCGCCAGATCCAGCGCCACCACCTCGGCATCCGGATAACGGCTGCGCAAGTGCTGCGTGCCGTAACCGGTACCGGCACCGGCGTCCAGCAGCACCTTGGGTTGATGCTTTATGTAATCCAGCCGCTCCAGCATGCGGTCGGCGATCTCGCGTTGCAGTACCGCATGGGCGTCATAGGTGGGCGCTGCCCGGTCAAAGGCAACGCGCACCAGATGCTTGTCGACAGCCAAAGCGTCATTCGCCATAACAGGATTATCTTTCATCTAAAAATTCAATTAACGCCGCTTCGAATTCGGCACGATGCGACAGGAACGGCGCATGCGAAGCACCCGCGATCGCATGCAATCGGCCGTTCGGCAAAGCTTGCGCCAACCATTCAGCCGCGCAGATCGGCGCCAGCTGATCAAAACTGCCGTGCACGACCAGCGTCGGCATGACCAATTGCGGCACCAGCTCACGCAAATCGGCTTGCAACAAAATTGTCAGCCCCGCCTGCAATACCGCGCTATCGGGTCTGCCGCGGGCAAACAATAAACTGCGCAAACGCGCCAATACCGCCCGCGCCGCATCGTCGCCGCGCGCCTGCAACGCCAGAAAACGTTTCAGCGTCACCTCGTAATTGACGCTCAGCTCATCGGCAAATTGCGTCAGTACCTCAGGCGCGATCGCGCATTGCCAGTCCGGACGCGTGGTGAAACAGGGATTGACCCCCACCAGCACCAGGCGTCGCACCCGCTGCGGCATCAGCCGCGCCAGCGTCATTGCCACTTGCCCGCCCAGCGACCAGCCACACAAATCAAACATTGGCGGCAATTCTTTCCCAAGCTCGACAGCCAGATTTTCCAGGGTATACGGCGCTACCGTGGCGTGCCCGCCGTAGCCAGGCATATCCACCAGCTGCGCCCGCGCACCCAGTGTTTCCGCCGTCGCCGTCCATACTCCGCCATGCATGCCCCAGCCGTGCAGCATTACCAGCGGCGTCATGCGTTACCCATTGCGTGCAACAGCTGCGCCACATCGGCGTCGGTATGCGCTGCCGACAAGGTGATGCGCAAACGCGCACTGCCAACCGGCACGGTAGGGGGGCGGATTGCAGGCACCAGTATGCCCTGCTCCAGCAGAGCAGCGCTAATGGCTAAGGTCGCTGCATTACTGCCGATGATGACCGGCTGTATCGGCGTCGCGCTCTCCAGCAATTCCCAGCCTTGCGCCTGCAAGCCACTACGCAATTGCGCAATCAGGCGTTGCAGGTGCGCGCGCCTGTCGTCGGCACTGACAATCAGCTCCAGACTGGCCAGCAATGCTGCCGACAGGATGGGCGGGGTTGCCGTGGTGTAGATATAAGTACGGGCTTTTTGCAGCAGCCAGATAATGACGTCGTATTCCGCCGCGACCACTGCGCCAGCCACGCCCGCCGCCTTGCCCAGCGTCGCCATGTAGATGATGCGCGGCGAGTGCAGGCCGAAATGCGCCAGCGAGCCGCGACCACCCGTGCCGAGCACGCCGAAACCATGTGCATCATCGACCAGCAGCCAGGCATCATGTGCCTCGCATAGCGCCAGCAGCGCAGGCAGATCCGCCACATCGCCGTCCATGCTGAACACTGCATCGACCAGCACCATCTTGTGGCGGGCAGTACTCGCTGTCATAAGACGCGCCAATGCCGCCAGATCATTGTGGGCATAACGGCTGAATTTCGCCCGCGACAGCAACGCCGCGTCGTTGAGCGACGCATGATTGAGCTTGTCGCCGAACACTTCGCCATCTCTTCCAATCAGCGCCGTGACCACAGCGAGATTGGCCATATAGCCGGTGGAAAACAGCAATGCCTCGGGCAAGCCGACGAATTCGGCAAAGCGCGCCTCGAACGCATGATGCGCGGCATGATGTCCGGTGATCAGATGCGAAGCCCCGGCGCCGACGCCCATATCCGGCAAAGCTTGCATCACTGCAGCAGCCAGCGCAGGGTGATTGGCCAGCCCCAGATAATCGTTGCTGCAGAACGATAGCAACTCGCGGCCATCGACCTGCACCCGCACAGCCTGCGCACCTTGCAGCATGCGGCGCTGGCGCAACAGGCCCTGTTCGCTAAGTGCGGTCAGCCCGGCTCGTATTTCAGTGAGTGCCGCAAACGTCATCGACCTGCCTTAACCGCAGGTATTGCAAGCCGCAGCACCTTGCGGCTGTATGCCCAGTTTGCTCAACAAATCGCGGTCACGCTGCACATCCGGGTTACCGGTAGTCAGCAGCTTCTCGCCGTAGAATATCGAATTTGCCCCGGCAAGGAAGCACAGCACCTGGATGGCTTCAGACATCGCGCTGCGCCCGGCCGACAGGCGCACATAGCTCTTGGCCAGCACGATGCGCGCCACCGCGATGGTACGCACGAACTCCAGCTGATCCAGCGCTTCGGTATCCTGCAACGGCGTGCCTTCCACCTGCACCAGCATGTTGATCGGCACCGACTCGGGTTGCGGGTTCAGATTGCCTAGCTGCGCGATCAGGCCCGCACGCTGGGTGCGCGACTCGCCCATGCCGACGATACCGCCGCAGCACACGTTGATCTCGGCACCGCGCACGCGTTCCAGCGTGTCCAGCCGGTCCTGATAGGTACGGGTGGTAATCACCTCGCCGTAGAATTCAGGCGCAGTGTCGAGGTTGTGATTGTAGTAATCCAGGCCGGCGTCCTTGAGCTGCTCGGCCTGCCCATCCTTGAGCATACCCAGCGTGGCGCAGGCTTCCAGCCCCAATTCCTTGATGCCTTTCACCATCTCCAGCACCGGCTCCAGATCGCGCTGCTTGGGACCGCGCCAGGCAGCACCCATGCAGAAGCGGGTAGCGCCGGCTTCTTTGGCCGCACGCGCCGCGGTCATCACAGTATCAATATCCAGCAGCAACTCGGCCTCGACGTCGGTGCTGTAACGCGCCGCCTGCGGGCAATAGCCGCAATCCTCGGAACAGCCGCCGGTCTTGATAGACATCAGCGTGGACAACTGTATGACATTAGGATCAAACGACTCGCGATGCACACTCTGCGCACGGAACATCAGGTCGCTGAACGGCAATGCAAACAACGCCTCTACATCGGCCACGCGCCATTTTGCCGCTTCCGCTGCAGGTTGGGTCATATCATTCATTGGTTTTCTACCTCTATGGTTAAGTCTTGCCAGTCTTCACGTCCGGCGCGGATAATGTCCCACAAGCCAAATGGCACGACGACGACAGCGATGATCGCCCAAGCGGCCACCAGCCCGTGCCAGTTATTGAATAACCCGTAAATCGGTTGGCCGAACACCACCATTGCCCCCGCAGCGCCGTAAAAACGGTAGCCGGAGATACGGTTGTAATATACGGTACGTGGATTGGGGTGATGCGCAATGGAGGCATACACGAATATCGATGCCGCAATCCAGATCATCAGTAACGGTGCGATCAAGGTAGCGATGATGCTGGCGATATTGAACAGACGCGCAGCAAACAGGGCGCTTTTGCCGGTAATCGTTTTGGTTGCCATTAGCCACTCCCGAATTTGATAATAGGCTGAATTTTCTTTGATTTTAACCAGATAGTCAATTTTGAACAATCCAATATTAAACATCTGCTTAAATTTTGCACGAAATCTGCTACCGCAACACTGCCTGTTGTGCACGGCTGAAGCCGGGCATGCAGCGTTGTGTCCGTCATGCATCGCGGAATTGCCTTTGCATCCTGCCCCTGCATGCCCGATTTGCGCTTACCCGACCCTGTCGGATGAAGTATGCGGTGCCTGCCTTGCCCACCGGCCCGCATATCACTGCAGCATCGCTGCTTACACTTACGCATTTCCGCTGAACCAGTTAGTCCGGGCGCTCAAATACCACCATCAGTTTGCGGTCATCGACACACTCATCGCGCCACTATTGGCGCGCATCGACGCATCGGCCGAGCCGCTGCCCGACGCTATCATCGCCATGCCGCTGCACCGCAACCGATTAAAGGAACGCGGTTTCAACCAGTCACAGCAGCTGGCACGCGCCATCGCCGGGAAACTGCAACTGCCCATGCTCGACCATGCCTGCCAGCGTAGCCGCGACACCCCGCCACAAGCCGCATTACCGCTGAAGGAGCGCCAGAGGAATATCCGCAACGCCTTCACCTGCGACAGCAGCGTCACCGGCAAACGCATCGCCATCGTCGATGACGTCATGACCAGCGGCGGCACGCTGGATAGCCTGGCGCGGGCGATCATGGCTGCCGGTGCGATTGAAGTGCAGTGCTGGGTAGTGGCGCGAGCGGTGTTGCGATAGACTGATCAATCAGCTGGCAAGAAGCGGATTGATCCTGGTCGCGAAATACTTTGTGTGCCGGCGCACATACGCCAGCACAACCGGTCGCTATAGTGTCGCGGGCGAATTGGCCGTGCTTTTTGCATTGAAGTAAGTAATTATATATTTATACTGAATTACCAGTAAGATCCGCCTAAATTTTCAGCCTAAAAAGGAATTTATTATGAATACCAGTAAAGCTTTGCTTTCTCTCGCTTGTGCCGTACTCTCCACTACGGCGTTTGCGGGCACCGCTGATATCAAGGCATCGAATAACCAGATCGGCGTTCAGTATATTTCCACTCATGTGGATTACACGGAAACCGGAAATGGCACATTGGGCGCTGCCGGTGCAACGCTGGATACGGAAACGGGATCTGTTCCGGGTTTTGCATTGTCAGTCTCGACGATGCAGGATTTGTGGCTGGGTAACGATTACATCCAGGCTGAATATAGCCGTAACAGCGGTCACACCAATTACGTCGGATCGCTGATCGGGGGTACTTATGGTTCTGTAGTGCAAGAAGATGGCGCAACGCTGACCGATTACCACTTCCGTTATGGCAAAGGTTACGTTATCAACGACCAGTTCATGGTAACGCCTTACGGCGAAATAGGTCGGCATAAATGGGATCGCGATGTGAACGCCGGCGAAACCTACACACACAATTACTACGGCATAGGGGTATTAGGCCAGTATTCCCCGGTCAGCAAACTGGTTGTATCCGGCAACGTCTTGCTGGGCCATACATTTGGCTCCAATATCGATGTCACGACTACCGGCCCTATTCCAGGGTTCTCGGCAGGTCTGGGGACATCAGCGCTTTATCGCGTTGGCGCCGCTGCTGATTACGCGTTCACCAAAGAAATCCACGGCAATGTCAGAGTTGATTACACTTCGTTCGACTACGGTGCCAGCGCTGTGCAACCCAGCGGTTATGGTGAGCCGGACAGCACGACCAAATACACGACCGTCAAGGTCGGTATCGGTTACGCGTTTTAATTCCTCCGGTTTATCTCGGCCCTCAAGCACATCAGCCTGATCAAGGCTGGTGTGTTTTGCGATTTAATCCTGTTCCACCGGGTTACAGCATTACGGCAAGGGCAACTGGGCTGCAAGATAATGATCCACCGCTTTGAGCAGGTTGCCGGGTACTTGCATTTCAAGCACCAGACGCTGAGCCGCAGCGACTTCCCCGTTACCCATGGTATGCATCAAAGCTTTCCTGTTCTTGACTGCATACACGCCGCCGACTGCATCCGCTTCGGCAGCAATACTGTACAAGGCGTACGCCACCACGCGCTGATACGACACCCCCTCCCCGTGCGCGTACATCCACCCCAGATTGTTTAACGCCAGAGCATGCCGTTGCCCGGCGGCTTGTCGAATCCAGATGATTGCCTGTGCGTAGTCCTGCGGCACGCCCTGGCCAGTTTTATACATCACCCCGAGATTGTATTCGCCATCTGCATTGCCTTGCTCAGCCGACCTGCGGAACCAGGCCACAGCTTGCGCACTGTCCTGTTGCACATTCCGGCCGCTGGCATACATTTCCCCGAGGCGGTTCTGCGCAACGGCATCGCCCTGATTGGCCAGCATGGTCACCTGCTTTGCCGCGGCCGCATCCTGGACCTGATGGAACTGCGCCGCCGAGCTCCCGTTAGCCAGCATCATGCATGCCGAAAGAATCACCCACGAACCCGCCCGAGTCGATAATCGCATAACCTGCCCCCTTTAAACGCCATAACCCTCAGCCACTGTCGGATACATCAAGCGCAAGCGCAGCTCCCGCTTCAAGCGTGCATTGGACAAGCGCCGGGATTCATTCATGAACGACAAACGCACGGCGCTCATGCTTTGCACAGCTTGCGCCAGCGGGATTTGCGGTGGCGCAGGCAAATCGAATGCCTGAGCGATGAACTGGAAATATGCGCCCATCTTCATCTCGCCTTCATCGCTGGCATGATAGATCCGTGCATTGCGGCCGCGATAGATCGCGAGTTCGGCGATACGCGCCAGATCGTCGGCATGGATATGATTGCTGTAGACATCGTCTGCCGCGCATAAGATCGGCATAGCAGCCCTGATACGCTCCAGCGGCAAACGCGATGCGGCATAGATTCCCGGCACCCGCAAAATGCTCACTTTCACAGCGGTATGACGAGCAAAATCGCGCAACTGCCGTTCGGCGTCCAGACGTCGGACGGCTCGTTCGGTGGCCGGACTCGCCGAGCGGGTTTCATCTATCCACGCCCCTGCACAGTCGCCATATACGCCGCTGGTACTGATGTAGATCAACCGCTGCGGCAAACTCCGCTGAGCCA